>NZ_JCAJXC010000016.1:0-111058 GCF_059278965.1 Pedobacter sp. NEAU-ZC8 | reverse complement strand
AAAGTAAACGTGGAAAAGAGCGTGGTTACCCGTCCATGGCAAACCAGACTACTGGGCTTTACCTTTTATCACAAGAAAGGTAGCAAAGGCATTACGGTACACCGTAAAAGCATTAGCACTTACAAGGATAAAATCAGGGAGATTACCTGCCGCAGAAAACCTTACCCGATCGAGGATCGGATGATGCAAATCAGGCAGCTGAACCAGGGTTGGGGGAACTACTTCAAGCTGAGCGAAGCTCATACTGTATTCAGAGAACTTGATGAGTGGGTCCGCAGTCGAGTCAGGCTATGTTATTGGATACAATGGAAGCAGGTAAAGACCCGCGTTAAGCAACTCGAGAAACTTGGGGTTCACCCTGATCAGGCTTATCAATGGGGAAATACCCGAAAAGGCCATTGGCGAACCGTACACAGCCCGATACTGACCCGGACTCTTAACAATGCATTTCTAAAGAAACAGGGGCTACTATGTCTAAAAGAAATAGTAACCCCTAAAGCTGTTTATGTTTAATGAACCGCCGTATGCCGAACGGCACGTACGGTGGTGTGAGGGGACAGGTAATCAAATAATGATTACCTTCCTACTCGATATATTATTAAATCTCAGCAGTGTAAATGATTAGAATGGAGCATCTTCATCCTGCATGTCATCCATGCGGGACGGCTTGATGATGACATTCCCGAATGAGGAGCGATCAAAGTCAGGAGACGGCGCCAGACCCGCACCGGGGCTGTCCGAAGAGAACGAATTCTGCGGCGCAAAATCTTCTTCCAGATCCTGAAACTTCACATATTTACCTACGAAGCGTAGTGGTACAATACCAGTTTCACCATTCCTGTGTTTGGCGATGATAACCTCACCAACACCAGCCTGCGATCTGCCTTGTTCATCTTCTGTAATGCCATAATATTCCGGGCGGTAAAGGAAAAGTACCATATCGGCATCCTGCTCAATAGATCCAGATTCCCTTAAATCGGATAGGAGTGGTCGTTTACCATTCTGACCCGGCCTGTTTTCAACCGCACGACTCAGCTGTGATAGTGCAAGCACGGGTACGTCCAGCTCTTTTGCCACAGATTTCAGAGCCCTTGAAATACTACCAATCTCCTGCTCACGATTTCCACCGCCACCTTCACCTTTTCCATGCATCAACTGAAGGTAATCGATAATGATCATCTGAATATCGTACTGTGACTTCAACCTTCGGCATTTCGCACGAAACTCAAAGATGTTTAAGGCAGGAGTATCATCAATTAACAGAGGTGCTTCAGTCAGCGTGCCAATTTTACTGTGTAATTGTTGCCATTCCCATTCGGCCAAATTCCCCTTCCTAATCTTTTCCTGTTCAATCTCGGTTTCCCCAGAGATCAGACGATTAACAAGCTGTACAGAGGACATCTCCAAAGAAAATACCACCACGGGTTTCTTAAAATCTACAGCGGCATTTCGTGCGCAACTCAAAACGAAGGCTGTTTTACCCATCGCCGGACGAGCCGCAATAATAACCAAATCGGACTTCTGCCAACCACCAGTAATCCGGTCAAGTGCGGTAAAACCAGATGGTACACCAGTAAGTCCGTCAGTTTTGGTTCTGAGCTCCTCAAGTGTTGCTAATGATTGTTTGATGATCTCATCCATCTTCTGGGTATCTCTCCGAAGGTTGTTTTGCGCGATATCAAAAAGATTTTTTTCCGCATGGTCTAAGAGATCGAAAATATCAGTAGTGTCCTCGTAGGCATTTTGAATGATCTCAGAAGAGATGCGAATAAGTTCCCTCTGAATATACTTCTGTGAAATGATCCGGGCATGGTACTCGATATTCGCTGCAGACGCGACACGGTTAGTTAAATTGGTGATATAATACGCGCCACCAACCATCTCAAGCAGGCCCAATGTTCGTAGCTCGGAGGTTACTGTTAAGATATCAACCGGCTTCGACTTCTGGAACAACTGCTGTATTGCTTCAAATATTTTTTTATGTGACTCCTGATAAAAAACTTCAGGTTTAAGAATATCAATTACTGTGGACAGGGCATCCTTTTCAAGCATTAAAGCACCTAAAACGGCTTCTTCAAGGTCAATCGCCTGCGGCGGAATTTTCCCCATGGTGCTTACAGAATTGGT
Source organism: Pedobacter sp. NEAU-ZC8 (assembly GCF_059278965.1). Taxonomy (NCBI): domain Bacteria; kingdom Pseudomonadati; phylum Bacteroidota; class Sphingobacteriia; order Sphingobacteriales; family Sphingobacteriaceae; genus Pedobacter; species Pedobacter sp. NEAU-ZC8. The sequence goes on along the minus strand of NZ_JCAJXC010000016.1, from coordinate 108,931 downwards.
CAACCTGTTCTTGCGCGAAGTAAAGCTAGACCTTTCCTGCCCCTGGTTTGCATTGTCAATTATCATAATACAAAATTATGGAAAATAACCCTGCATACGAGATTTCTTTTTGCACATAATCATATCCCTCAAAGGAAAACATGATGTCTTAAAGCAAGACCTGGTGCATGAAGACAAAACGAAAAAAATAAAGTATTTTTGCAGGATAATTTATAAAGAATGGAGCAGTTCAAAAGGTCTGCAAGACCTAAAGAAAATAATGAGTTTATATTTGGTATACGTGCTGTAATCGAAGCGATTAAGGCGGGCAGGGATATCGAAAGTATCTATCTGCAACGCAGTTTGAACGGCGAGCTGATTGTTGAACTAAAAAGTCACCTGAGAAACCTCGACGTTCCGGTTCATAATGTGCCCGTGGAGAAACTTAACCGCATGACCCAGAAAAACCATCAGGGCGTTATCGCAGTAATCTCATCCATCACCTTTCAAAAAATTGAAGACATCATTCCCGCGATCTACGAGAAAGGAGAGACCCCTCTGATCTTAATACTAGATGGTATTACCGACGTGCGCAACATGGGGGCAATCGCCAGAACTGCGGCCTGTACAGGTGTTCATGCCATTGTCGTCCCGACCAAGAATACAGCACAGATCAATGCAGATGCCATAAAAACTTCAGCGGGCGCGCTTTTTACCATTCCCGTTTGTCGTCATCCAAACCTGCATAAAACAGCACTTTTCCTTCAGGAATGTGGGCTACAGATCGTTGCATGTACTGAAAAAACCAGCGACCTTATCTATGCTCCCGATTATACCGTTCCAACGGCCATTGTAATGGGTGCCGAAGATGAAGGCATTTCAAACGACATCATGCGTATGGCTAATCACCTTGCTAAGATCCCGATGTTTGGTGAAATTGGTTCACTTAACGTATCTGTATCTACTGGCGTAATTTTATACGAGGCGATAAGACAACGTTCTTCAGTGCAACCATAAAGCAAAGCATACCTCATACAAAAGGCCGGCAACTTCATAAATTGCCGGCCTTTTTATTTAAGTGTTCTATTTCGCTAGATAAATCTGGTACCGAATTTACCTTTTACATCCGCAACAATCTGTTTAACGCTTTCTTCTTCTGTTCTTGGACAGATCAATAGAATATCATTAGACTCGACCACAATATAGTCGTGCAAGCCCTGCAAAATTACCAGCTTTTCCTTAGGCATGTTCACCATGCAATTTGAAGAATCAAACATCATGACCTGCTCCGATGGAATAACCGCATTGCCAACATAATCCTTTTCTGCCATATCGTAAATGGAAGACCAGGTACCAAGGTCCGACCAACCGAAATCTGACGGTAACACATAAACATTCTCTGCCTTTTCCATAATCGCGAAATCAATAGAGATATTCGTGCATTGCTGATATGCGTCAGAAATGAATGCCTTTTCCATTACTGAATTGTACACAGAAGCGCCAAGCGCGAAAATTTCGTGCATCTCCGGTAAATGCTTTTTAAAAGCATTGTTAATGGCTTTCACAGACCAGATGAAAATACCTGCATTCCAAAGGAAGTCGCCGCTTTGTATAAAGGTGCGTGCCAGCTCCAGATTGGGTTTTTCGGTGAACAACTTTACCTTATGAATTTGGTCGTCTGTCGGTAAGTTCTGTTCTGTATACTGGATATAACCGTAACCCGTATCAGGACGACTCGGCTTAATACCCAGCGTAATTAGTGAATCATTTTCTGCAGCTGCAAGAAGAGATTGTTCAATAGCGGTCTGAAATGCATTCTGGTTAGCAATCGTATGGTCTGAAGGTGCAACAACGATAATCGCATCCGGGTTAAGTTCAGCAATCTTCATGGAACCATAGGCGATACAAGGTGCCGTATTCCGCATGATCGGTTCTGCAAGAATCTGATTGTCGGCAAGAGCAGGAAGCTGCTCTTTGATCAGCGGGACATAGATCTCATTTGTAACGATAAATATGTTTTCTGCTGGGCATATATTCAGAAAGCGATCATAGGTGCTTTGGATCAGCGTCTTTCCCACTCCAAAAAAATCAATGAACTGTTTTGGGAAATTTGTTCTGCTAACCGGCCAGAAGCGACTGCCTACGCCACCGGCCATGATCAATGCATAGTTGTTTTTATTCATAGTTTATATGTCAAGAGCGTTATTAAATAATTCCTTCCTGCAAAAGGTCGTGCAGATGAATAATACCAAAGTAATTATCCTGATCCATAACCAGCAGTTGTGTGATGCTATTTTCTTTCATTATCTGTAAAGCATCGAATGCCAGCATATTCTTATCCACTTGTTTAGGGTTCAGGGTCATGATATCCTTTGCGCTAATATTAAGCAAATTCGTATGCTTTTCCAACATTCTTCTGATATCACCATCGGTGATGATGCCAAGAACCTTTGTTCCTTCTAAAATCACTACGGCACCAAGTCTGTTTTGGCTGATTTCAAATATGACGTCTTTAACCGATGCAGTCGCCTGGATCTCAGGCCGTTTATTTTTTAAGGCAAGCTCAGCAACCTTCAGGTATAAACGCTTCCCTAAAGATCCACCCGGATGATAACGTGCAAAGTCATCCTCATTGAAGTTTCTCGTTTCTAACAAACAGATCGCAAGTGCATCGCCCATGGCCAACTGTGCCGTTGTACTAGTTGTTGGGGCAAGGTTATGTGGGCAAGCTTCCTTCTCAACACTGGTGTTCAGAATCAAGTCTGCAAGGTTTGCAAGGTCTGATTGTAGCTGACCAACCATGCCAATTAGCAGGTTGCCAGACTGCTTCAGCAATGGTGCCAGCACCTTGATCTCCGGTGTGTTACCGCTCTTTGAAATGCAAATGACAACATCATCTTTCTGGATCATTCCAAGGTCTCCATGAACCGCATCGCCGGCATGCATGAATATTGCTGGCGTGCCGGTAGAATTGAAAGTTGCGACAATTTTTTGTGCAATAATGGCACTTTTTCCCACACCTGTGACAATGACACGACCCTGAATTTCAGCGATGATTTCGACAGCTCTTTTAAAGTCCTCGTTCACATTTGGAATAAGGTTTAGAATGGCCTGAGCCTCTAATTGCAATGTGTTTACTGCGATTTCGTAAGTTGATTTTTTACTTTTCAAAGAGAATTTATTAGAGTCCGAATGCTTTTATCCGTGCAAAATTATGTTATTTTGAATCAAATATAGCACTGAATATTTTATACACAGGATGGATGTGAAAAAGTCGTTGTTTGACAACTTGCAAACCTTTTTTGGTTTCAACAATTTTAAAGGTGATCAGGAGCCGATCATTACCAATGTTCTAGAGCGGAAGAATACCTTTGTTATAATGCCTACTGGTGGAGGCAAATCAATCTGCTACCAGCTCCCTGCCTTGATGAGTGAAGGCACCGCCATCGTTATTTCTCCACTAATTGCTTTAATGAAGAATCAGGTTGATCAGCTGCGCGCATTTGGCGGAAGCGACAGCATCGCCCATTTCCTAAATTCCTCGTTAAATAAATCTGAGATCAATCAGGTTAAAAGTGACCTGCTAAATGGTAAAACCAAGCTGCTTTATGTTGCTCCGGAATCGCTTTCTAAAGCGGACAATGTAGAGTTCCTAAAACTTATAAAGATTTCTTTCGTTGCGGTTGATGAAGCACACTGTATTTCAGAGTGGGGCCATGATTTCCGCCCGGAATACCGCAAGATACGCCAGGTAATCGCCGGTCTCGGACCTGATATCCCCATTATCGCATTAACTGCAACTGCAACGCCGAAGGTGCAACTTGATATCATCAAAAACCTTCAGATGGGCGATGCGACCTTATTCAAATCTTCCTTTAACAGGCCTAACTTGTTTTACGAAATCCGCCCTAAGCGGGATGTGCTAAAGGAGATCATTCGGTACATCAAGCAGAATACAGGTAAATCGGGAATCATCTACTGTCTTAGCCGGAAAAAAGTTGAGGAAGTTGCCGAGGCGCTGAACCTCAATGGCATCAAAGCCTTGCCATACCATGCCGGATTGGAACCGAAGGTACGTGCGGAGACGCAGGACAAATTCCTGATGGAGGATGTGGAAGTTATTGTTGCGACCATAGCTTTTGGTATGGGGATCGATAAGCCTGATGTACGTTTTGTAATTCACCACGACATACCTAAAAGTATGGAAGGCTACTACCAGGAAACCGGACGTGCCGGGCGAGATGGTGGCGAAGGGGTTTGCATTGCTTTCTACGCACAGAAAGATATCGACAAGCTTGCGAAATTCATGAAAGACAAGCCCGTGTCTGAACGTGAAATCGGCACACAGATTCTGAAAGAGGTTATTGACTATGCGGAATCAGGTGTTTGCCGTAGAAAACAGATATTGCACTACTTTGGCGAGAACTTTAACGAAGCTGGCTGTAATGGCATGTGCGATAACTGCAGAAGGACAAAAACCTACTTCGACGCCGAGGAGAATCTGAAAAGTTTGTTGGAGCTGATTAAGCGCAGCGGTGAGAAGTTCGATGATACCCATATCTTGAACATCATCATGGGCACTGAGACGGCACAAACGATTGCTTACGAGCATAGGAAACTGCCAGAGTTTGGGCTGGGCAAAATCGAGGGTGAAAACCTTTGGAAGTCTTTGGTGAGACAGGCGATCCTGAACAACTTCCTCGTAAAAGACATTGATAATTATGGCCTGCTAAGTCTGTCCAAGACCGGGCAAGACTTCATAGACAATCCCTATGCCTTGAAATTTATCCTTCGGGAACCAATTGAAAGTGACAACACGGACGATGAGGACGACGCAAAACAAGGCGCAGGCGTACTAGACACCCAGTTGCTGCAGTTACTGAAAGACCTTCGTAAAAAGATAGCCAAACAGAAGAATGTTCCACCGTTCGTTGTTTTCCAGGATCCATCTCTAGAAGAGATGTGTACACATTATCCGGTGTCCATGGAAGAACTGAAGCAGATTTCTGGCGTTGGAAATGGAAAAGCAATGAAGTTCGGCGCACCATTTATCGAACTCATCAAAAAGTATGTTGCCGATAATGACATCGAACGTCCTGTTGATCTGATCATTAAAACCCAGGCCAACAAATCCCAGCTAAAGGTGTCGATCATCCAAAATGTAGACCGTCAAATTGGCCTGGACGACATTGCCCGCGCTAAAGGCATCACCTATGATGATATCCTGAAGGAGATCGAAGCAATCGTGAACTCCGGAACAAAACTGAACCTCAACTATTTTGTTGATGAAGTGTTGGATGATGATCGCCAGGATGAAGTATTCGATTACTTCCGTACCGCAGAAAACGATTCTATTGATGCTGCGCTAAAAGATCTTGGTGAAACAGATTATACACGCGAAGAAATACAACTAATGCGAATTAAGTTCATGTCTGAACTTGGAAACTAATGAACGATGATCAATTTTGAGCTAGATAAACTAAAATTTACCGACAGCAACAATTTCTTTTTGATGGCTGGTCCTTGCGCGATAGAGGGTGAGGAGATTGCTTTACGCATTGCCGAACGAATCGTAAGCATTACGGATAAGCTTCAGATTCCTTACATCTTTAAGGGCTCTTACCGTAAAGCAAACCGTTCTAAAGGGAGCTCTTTCACCGGAATAGGTGATGAAAAGGCCCTTAAAATCCTGGAGAAAGTTGGTACCACCTTTGGGGTGCCAACTGTAACGGATATCCATGAAAGTGCAGAAGCTGCTATGGCTGCTGCCTATGTCGATGTGCTACAGATCCCTGCATTTTTATGCCGCCAAACCGATCTGCTAATTGCTGCCGCCAAAACGAATAAGGTCGTCAATGTAAAAAAAGGACAGTTCCTTTCTGCTGGTTCCATGAAGTTTGCCGTGGAAAAGATTGTAGAATCGGGTAACAATAGGGTAATTTTAACAGATCGAGGAAATACCTTTGGCTACCAGGATTTGATCGTTGATTACCGTGGCCTTCCCGAGATGCAAAGCTTCAACGTTCCGGTGGTGATGGATTGCACGCACTCTTTACAGCAGCCAAATCAAAGTTCGGGCGTTACCGGAGGCAAACCAGAGCTTATCGCGACCATTGCAAAAGCTGCTATCGCAGTTGGTGCAGATGGCCTGTTTATAGAAACACATCCAGATCCTGCATGTGCAAAATCCGATGGTGCAAATATGCTTCATCTGGATCATTTAGAAGAACTACTTACCCAACTGGTAAGGTTAAGAAAAGCGGTTATCTAACCGCTTTTTTTGTGCCTCATTAAATTCCGGTAACCACAAATGAGGTCCGCCGGTTTTTCTGCCGCCCTTCAGGGCTGGCATTGCTGGCTATAGGCTTATCTTTCCCATATCCCTTATATTTCAAGCGTTCAGCCTCAACATCTTGCTCCAGGAGATAGTTGTACACCGCCTTAGCCCGGGCATTAGAGAGTGCCATATTCTGGACGTCATTTCCGGTATTGTCGGTATGTCCCTGTATCTCAATGGTCATCTTTGGATTTTCCCGTAGTAATCCAAGGAGAATTTCTAGCTCGGTTAAGGATGGGGGTAACAGCGTCGCCATATTGGTGTCGAAGAATATGTTCTTTAGCGTCAAATTGCTTCCAGTCTTAATCCGTTCCATATACACGATCAACTCCACCGGCTTATTGCCATTCTTCTCCTGCAACTCGAAATGATCAGAGTAAAATAAATAGCCTTTTGCCGACACATTCAGCGAGTAGTTGCTGCCGACAGGCATTACGGCGAGAAAATCCCCTGTTTCAGCAGAGGTAAAATCATTGAATTGCGTTTTTTTAGTTTTAAGGTCTACAACCAATACCTCTGCCGCAAGTGGCTGTTTAGATTCCTTATCATATACGGTTCCATTTACATAAGAGATCTGTTTAGGTTTTGCCACTACCGGTATTTTAAAAGAATATAGATCCAGCTCACCGAAAGTATCTGTGAGCGTTGTCGAAAATATCCCATTCAGGCCGTCAGGTGTTACAATCAAACCGGTCTCTTCATGATAACTGTTTATCGGGTAACCCAGGTTAACAGGCCTGCTCCAGTTCCCGCTCACATCAGTTCTACTGTATAAGATATCTTTGTTTCCCATCCCTGGCCAACCATCAGACGAGAAGTACAAGGTTTGCCCATCTGGATGTACGAAAGGGGTATGTTCGTCATAGGGCGTGTTAATCTCTGGCCCTAAATTAACCGGTGTACTCCAGGTACCATCTTTCTTTAACTGTGTTTTCCAAAGATCATAACCACCAAGACCACCAGGTCGGTTACTTGAAAAATATAACGTGTTACCATCGGGGCTGACCGCAGGTTGGGAGTCCCAGTATTTTGAATTAACCACACTGCCCAGATTGAAGGGGCGATCCCATTTTTTTCCAGATTTATGACTTACATAGATGTCACAGCTACCAAAACCGTCCGGGCGATTGCAGCCCGTGAAAAAAAGATATTTCCCATCGGGTGAAAGCGACTGCGCACCTTCGTTGTATTCCTTCGTATTTATATTCGTACTTAGCGGCACCGCCTCGGTCCAGTCTGTAGATTTACTGCGTGTACTGATCAGGAAATCTTCATTACCGTCAATCACCCGGCTGTAAATCATGGTACGACCATCCGCTGTGATGGCTGGAAAGTACTCCCGGTATTTGGAATTGATATTCCCACCCATGTTCTGGGGCTGAAAGGGTTGTGGATTTTTTAGCGCTTCAATTGCAAAACTGCAGTCGTCGAGGTACTTCTTTGCGCGGACCAGGATTTTCTGGTCCTTGCCTTCATACTTTGATATGAAAAGGTTCAGATGTTTTTGGGCGTTGGTATAGTCACCGGTGAGCAGTTGTGACTCACCCAGGGAATAGTATACCCGCGAATCTACCGGAGTGTTAAGCTCCAGTGCCTTCAGATAAATCACTGTGCTCTTGTCAAAAGTTTTTAGACGTCTGTAAACATCACCGAGCTGCAGGTAAGCCAGTTGGAAATCAGGATCTTTATCTATTGCTTGCTGTAGTTGTACGGCTGCATCCTCATAGGCGCCTTTGTCCAAAAACGCCTGCGCGTTACTAAAACTTCGCTGCGCCTGCGTATTGCCCGACTGTTGTCCTGCTGCCGAAAGCTGTATTCCAATAAATAAGCATAGCAACAAGATTCCCTTCATTCTATATATTTAATAAGCTAAATATATAAAAAAGCACCCTGGCTTAGGGGATGTTCAGAAATTTGTGCGTTTGTAACGAAATTTCCCACTTTGGATTAGCCATCACATAGTCGATGATCAATGGTGTAACCTCATTCCGCTTCGACCATTCCGGTTGCAAGTATAGTTTACAAGTAGGACTTACCGACTCGGCATATTTCTCTGCCCACATAAAGTCACTTTTGTTGAATACGATCACCTTAAGCTCGTTCGCAAACGGTGTAATATCGGGCCGGGGTGCTTTAAACTTCTTTGGTGAAAGGCAAATCCAGTCCCAGGAACCTGACAATGGGTATGCACCGGAGGTTTCTATAAAGGTCAGGATCTTCTTTTCCTGCAGTTTTGCAGTCAAATAATCCATGTTGTAGATCAACGGTTCGCCACCGGTAATCACCACTGCACGCCCAGGATAGGTATCCGCTTTTGCTACAATTTCATCTGCATGGGTCAGGGGATGAGATTCCGCATCCCAGCTTTCCTTAACATCACACCAGTGGCAACCTACATCGCAGCCACCAAGGCGAATGAAATAGGCCGCCTTGCCAGTGTTGTAACCTTCACCTTGTATTGTATAAAATTCTTCCATCAAAGGAAGCAACGTTCCGTCTGTCGGTATCTGATGCGCCATAATAAGCTGCAAAGTTAACAAAATAAATGCGCCCGGACTTTTAGTCCCGGGCGCAGTACATATTAATGACGCAGCAATGAAACTTGCTGGTCTAGTAGATCTCTTTTCTTGCTGAAGCGAGGGTGTTCTTCAATAACCCTACAATGGTCATCAATCCTACACCACCTGGTACCGGAGTGATCCAGGATGCTTTTTCCGCTACATTTTCAAAGTCAACATCACCATACAGCTTGTAACCTGATTTGGTAACATCTGAGGTTTCGCGGTTAATGCCAACGTCGATGATTATCGCACCAGGTTTAACCATATCCGCCGTCACAAAGTTCTTTTTCCCAATCGCAGCGATGATGATATCTGCCTGGAGCACAACTGATTTTAGATCTTTGGTTTTACTGTGTGTTAAAGTCACGGTACAGTTTCCAGGGCTGGCGTTTCGAGCCATAAGAATACTCATCGGACTGCCTACAATATTACTTCGTCCAACCACAACACAGTGCTTTCCGGTGGTATCGATATTATACGCCTGCAGCATCAACAAAATGCCATACGGCGTTGCCGGTATAAAGCAGGGTAGGTTACGCATCATCCTTCCAAGGTTTACAGGGTGGAAACCATCTACATCCTTGCGGTGATCTATAGTTTCAGTGACCTTTTCCGGATCAATATGTTTGGGCAAAGGAAGTTGAACAATCAAGCCGTCAACCTCAGGGTCAAGGTTTATCTTTCTGATTTGCTCAAGCAATGCTTCCTCGGTAACATCAACATCATAACGGATCAGTGACGATTTAAAACCCACCTTTTCACAGTTCTTCATTTTGCTGGCTACATAAGTTTCACTGCCACCATCATTACCTACAAGGATGGCTACAAGGTGAGGCTTTCTGCCACTTTCTTCAAAAAAGCGTGCTGCTTCTTCGGCAATTTGATTTTTGATCTGCTCGGAGGCGTGTTTTCCGTCTAATAGTTGCATGTTATTTAAATAAGCTTAGTCTAGTTTAAGTACTGCCATGAATGCGGTTTGTGGAATCTCCACGTTACCCACCTGACGCATACGTTTCTTACCTTTTTTCTGTTTTTCCAACAACTTACGTTTACGGGAAATATCACCACCATAACATTTTGCAGTAACATCTTTTCGCATTGCTTTCACGTTCTCCCTGGCAATTACCTTAGCACCAATTGACGCCTGTATTGCAATTTCAAACTGTTGTCTTGGAATTAACTCCCGCAACTTCTCGCAAATACGTTTTCCGAAATCATAAGAATTGCTTCTGTGGATCAATGAGGATAATGCATCTACATGTTCACCATTTAACAAAATATCAAGACGAACCAGGTCAGATTGTCTGTAGCCAATTTGATGATAATCGAAAGAAGCATAACCTTTAGAAATTGTTTTCAATTTATCATAGAAATCAAATACGATTTCACCCATCGGCATCTCAAATACCAGCTCCACACGATCAGCAGTCAGATAAGACTGGTTAACGATGATACCACGTTTCTGAATACATAAAGACATTACCGGACCAACAAATTCTGCTTTAGTGATTATGTTCGCCTTGATAAACGGCTCCTGAACATACTCAAGTTTACTTGGGTCGGGAAGATCTGAAGGATTATTTACCTGAATTTCTTCATCTCTGGTGGTCTTTGCGATGTAAGATACGTTCGGAACCGTAGTGATCACGGTCATATCGAATTCGCGCTCAAGTCTTTCCTGAATAATTTCCATATGGAGCATACCAAGGAAACCGCAGCGGAAACCGAAACCTAAGGCCGCTGAACTCTCGGGTTCAAACACGATGGACGCATCGTTAAGCTGCAGTTTATGCATCGCTTCACGAAGTTCCTCGAACTCATCCGTGTCAACAGGGTAGATACCGGCGAATACCATGGGTTTCACCTCTTCAAATCCCTGAATACTTTCTAGTGAAGGACGTGCAACGTTGGTGATGGTATCGCCAACTTTTACCTCACGTGCTTCTTTAATACCAGATATAATATAACCTACGTCACCGGTTTTTACCACCGGTTTAGGTAACATGTTTAATTTCAATACGCCAACTTCATCTGCCAGGTATTCTTTATTGGTATTGATGAACTTTACTTTATCTCCTTTTTTGATCTCTCCATTTACAACTTTGTAGTAGGCAATAATACCTCTGAAAGAGTTAAATACAGAGTCAAAAATCAACGCTTGTAGCGGAGCTTCCGGATCACCAACAGGAGCGGGAATGCGTTCAATGATCGCTTTTAAGATATCCGGGATACCCATACCCGTTTTGCCGGATGCAGGAATGATCTCTTCGCGCTTACAGCCTATCAGATCTACAATCTGATCTTTAACTTCCTCAGGCATTGCGCCCGGAAGGTCCATCTTGTTCAGGATCGGAATGATTTCCAGATCATGTTCCAAAGCAAGATAAAGGTTGGAAATGGTTTGTGCCTGTATGCCCTGGGAGGCATCAACGATTAATAATGCGCCTTCACAGGCAGCAATAGAACGGGATACCTCATAAGAGAAATCCACGTGTCCGGGTGTATCAATTAAATTTAGCACATATTCCTGCCCCTCAGCAATGAAGTTCATCTGAATGGCGTGACTTTTAATGGTAATACCGCGTTCACGCTCAAGATCCATGTTATCAAGCAGTTGAGCTTGTGCTTCCCGCTGGGTAATCGTATCTGTGTATTCTAATAAACGGTCAGCTAAAGTGCTCTTGCCGTGGTCTATATGTGCAATTATGCAAAAATTACGTATGTGCTTCATCTTTGCGCAAATATAGGATTTTGCCCCGGTTATTTATAGGTAAATAATCTGCTGTAACGCTTGCGAATGCTTATTTAAGTTCAAATGCATCAGCATCTCTTAAAAATGGAAAGCTGCGTCTGTTTTTTACCAGCTCAGGGTAGGTGATGCTAAAGGTGTAAAGGTCTTCATCTTCAGGCTTGTAGTACACGGTTCCGCCATTTGCATCCAGGCACATCGAATGCCCACTATGATAGATCTCATTACCGTCGTGACCCACCCGGTTCACCGCAATGACGTAGCACTGATTTTCAATTGCCCTTGCTGGTATCAGTGCCTTCCAATGTCCTGCACGTTTATCCGGCCAACTTGCAATTACCAGTAGGATGTCATACGCTGCATCCTTATTGCGGAGCCAGACCGGAAAACGAAGGTCATAACATATGGCCAACCGGATTTTCCAACCTTTCAGGTCAACGATCACCTGATCCTGACCTGCCGTATAGCTTTTATCTTCCTCAGCGAGGCTAAAAAGATGGTGTTTGTCGTACTTCTCGAAATTGCCGTCGGGCATCATCCAGATCATACGGTTATAGAATTTTCCTTCCTCTGAAATGATCAGGCTGCCTGTAACCACGCAATCGTAGCGCTTTGCCGTATCTTTTAACCAGGTCATTGTTTTTCCGTCCATGCTTTCCGCAAGCGCGGCGGCATTCATGCTGAAGCCGGTGTTAAACATCTCCGGTAGAACGATGAGATCTGTTTTTTCTTTAACCCCCAAGTTCAGGCGAAGGGACAAGTTCTGCAAGTTCTTGTCGGTATTCTCCCAGAAAAGGTAGGCCTGGAAAACTGTGACTTTTAGGTTGTTTATGCTTAAGTAATCAGGATTTTCCATTTACAATGTTTAATTAGAAGTGCATTAATTTTTCTACCGCCTGCTCAAGTGTTTCTTTCTTTTTTGCGAAGCAGAAACGTAGAGCATGGTGATCCGTGTTCCTGATGAAGAATGCCGAAACCGGTACGCTGGCAACGCCGTAATCTTTTACCAGCCTGGTTGCAAGTTCGACATCTGTTTCCTCGCTAAGATGGTCGAAGGTCACGCATTGGAAGTAAGATCCTTTACAAGGTAATAAATTAAAGCGTGTTTGACTCATCAGCGCCCTGAAGTGATCCCGCTTTTCCTGAAAGAAGCCTGCCAGATCAAGATATTTTGATTCATCTTGCAGGTATTCAGCAATTGCATATTGCACAGGTGTATGCACACTGAACACACTAAACTGGTGTACCTTCCTAAACTCGCGCATCAGGTTTTCCGGTGCCAGACAATATCCAGCTTTCCAGCCTGTAGCATGCAGGACCTTTCCGAAAGAACCAACCAGGAAACTTCGTTCTTTTAACTCCGGATATGCCGCGATACTCAGGTGTTTTAAGCCGTCGTAAATAATATGCTCATATACCTCATCACTCAAAATCAATACGTCGGTACCCCTGGTTAGTTTGATCAAACACTGCATGTCATTGTCAGACAGCACACTGCCGGTCGGATTGTTCGGACTATTCAGAATGATCATCTTCGTGTTCGCACTGAAGAGCCGCTTCACAATATCCCAGTCAATTCCATAATCCAGCGGTACCATCTCGTAAGTCTTAACCAATCCGCCATGCATCCTTATTGCAGCAGCATAACTGTCGTATGCTGGCTCAAATATAATGACCTCATCACCAGGGTTGATGCAGGCAGCAATGGCAGAGAATAAAGCTTGCGTGCCGCCAGCGGTAATGGTTACTTCTGTATCCGAGTTGTAGTCTGACTGATATAGACGATTGGTTTTTTCAGCTACCAGCGACCTCAATGCGGGTACACCCGCCATTGGGGCGTATTGATTATAGCCCTTTTGCATATAGTCGGTCACCATTGCAATGAGTTTCGGATCCGTATCAAAGTCTGGAAATCCTTGAGACAGGTTTATTGCCTGATTTTCTTCTGCTAATTTCGTCATTACAGAGAAGATGGTATTGGCTGTACCGGGTAGCTTAGAGTTAATAGGTATCATGTATTGCGAAAATAGCAAATCTCAGCGCAAAAAAAAGCCGGTCGGAACCGGCTAATCAAAATTGTGATACTATTTATGCATTTTGTACACTATCGTTTAAATCATCAGATGCCTGTTTGATATCTGCTTTTGCATCTTCCTTATAGGCCTTAAACTCCTGGTTTAAGTCACTCGCTTTTGATTTCACGCGCTCAACTGTACGATCTTTAAGATCGGTCAGATCATCTTTTCCCGCAACGATCTTTTCCTTTACAGATTGATATTTCTCCTTCAAATCTCCGGTCAGGTCATTCGCCTTGTCAGAGATCAGCGTTCTGGTTTCTTCTCCACTGCTTGGCGCGAATAATACACCTAACACTGCACCAACCGCAAGGCCGGTTAGCAGTGCAACTATAGCCTTAGAAGAATCTGACTCCTGAGAAACGCATTTGGATAACATTTTGTCGTATTTCATAATCGTTTGTTTTATTAATGATTAACAACACTTTACCCAATCTGTTTTCAAAAATGTTTAATTACTCTGCGGTGTCGTCGACGGCTATTTTGATCTCATGATCTGAAATCGTGATCAGTCGTTCTTTGTACAGTGCGCCAATGGTTTTCTTAAAAGCATTCTTACTGATCTTAAATCTATGGTAGATGTCATCCGGTGAGCTTTTGTCTCCAAGATGAATGATGCCGCCACTTTCCTTAAGTTCTTTATAAATGATGTCTTTGGAATCCAGGATATGGCTATAACCCATTGGCTGCAGGCTCAGGTCAATCTTTCCTTCCACACGAATTTTCTTTATCCAGCCTTTCCTTACTTCTCCAGGTTGCAGCTCATCAAACAGTTCATTTGCATATAGCAGCCCGATATATCTATTGTCAATAATAGCATTGAAGCCGAGGTCAGAGCGATCTACAATCAACAAACTCACTTCATCACCTTCTTCCAGATCTATATCCTCTTCCTCCACAAAGTTCGTTAGGCGCGACGAAGCCAACATCCGGTCATTACTTTCATCCAGATATACATAAACGACATGCTTATCACCTTTAAACATGGGACGTTTTTGTTCCCGCTGAGGTACATAAACATCCTTGCCAATGCCAAGATCCATAAATACGCCGTCGCCAGCCTCGTCAACTACACTCAGATACGCGAAATCGCCAACACAGGCTAAGGGGCGACGGGTAGTGGCCACCAAACTTCCATCTTTATGGATGTACACGAAAACATTGATGATGTCGCCAATTTCAAAGTTTGCAGGAACCTCCGTATAGTTTAATAAGGCTTCTTTATCGCCGTCTGTTAAGATCAGTCCCTTTTCTGTTTTACCCGAAATCCTTAGATCATTGTATTGTCCGATTGCTATCATGCTGCAAAGATAATTATTTATTATGGCCTTGTTCAACCTGCTTAAAGATGGCCACCATATCTTCTTCGCCAAATCCACTTTCGATAGCAGCTTGGAGCGTATGTGCCAATGTCAGTCCAGCAGGGGATTGTAGCCCTAGGTCTTCTGCCAGTCTGATGTCTTTACGCAGCAGCTTCAACGCAAATGCCGGACTGAAATCACGGTTCACAATGTTTGTGGTTTTGATCTTCGTAATGCCACTTCCAACGGCACTTTCATTGATCAGCGGGAGTAAGGCTGCCGGTTCAATGCCATGTTGCGCTGCAAAGACTACGGATTCCGAAAGCCCCTGCATGGTGATGCCGAGAAACAGGTTAATGGCGAGCTTGGCAACGTTGCCTGATCCATGATCGCCCAAAAGGGTTGCCGACTTGCCGAGTGCCAGCAGTATTGGTTTGATCTTCTCGAAGACCTCGGCTTTTCCACCTGCCATGATCACCAGCTGCGCATCGGTAGCAGGTTTAACACTTCCGGATACCGGTGCATCGACATAGTCTATGCCAGCAGCCGCTGCCTCACTGGCAAGCTGCCTGCTGGTTTCAGGTGCAACCGTGCTCATATCGATAACAACAAGATCTTTTTCAGGACGGGCTTTAAAGATGCCTTTTTCACCGGTATATACGCCCTTAACGGCATTGTTATCACTAAGCATGCTGATGATGACATCTGCATCCGGCAGTAGATCGGCAGGCGCTGCCACAGCCTGAATGCCCTGCTCGGTAGCGAAATCTTTTGCCTTACTTTCATTCCGGTTGTAAACCTTTACTTCGTAACCCGCTTTGATCAGATTTCTCACCATTGGTACACCCATATTCCCCAGTCCAATAAATCCAATATTCATATTCTTTTCCATTGCCAGTTAATTTGCTTCTTACAAGTAAAAATTTACCCCTTCTGTTTGGCTTAAATCATAAAGGGCACATAAATAGGTATAAAAATTGACAGGAAACAAAAATTGATAAATTTGCCCCATGATTTCTAAAACTACCCAGCGTATATTCCTCAGTTTGTTCTTTTTTCTCTCTGGATTTAGTTTCTCCACCTGGGCCTCGAGGATTCCCACCATCAAAATGGCCTTCGATCTTAATGATGCAGAACTCGGTTCTATTTTGCTTGCTATGCCAATTGGTTCCTTACTTGGACTGCCGATCTCCGGCTGGCTGGTATCGAAATACAATAGTAGGGTACCATTAATTATTGGCTTTGCGTTGAACACCTTTGCCCTCGCGCTGATTGGCTTTTCACATAATGTATTTACCCTGGTAGTAGCAGTTTTGTTGTTCTCCTTCACCACCCGGATCTACAACATTTCAGTAAATACACAGGCCATTTCCCTGCAAAAGTTTTATGAGCATAAGATCATGGGATCCTTTCATGGCTTCTGGAGCACTGGGGGCATTTTTGGTATCCTGTTCTCGACATTGATGTTGAACCTTGGCACTTCGATACAGACGCACTTCATCATGGTTGGTGTTGTCGCGCTGATACTGACCCTAGTATCGTACCAGTATCTGTTGAAAAATGACCGCGCGGAAAAAGGGAACAAGATCATCTTAGGTAAGCCGGATCCCTACATATTTTATTTGGGCGTGGTGGCTTTTCTCTCGGCGATATGTGAAGGGGGCATGTTCGACTGGAGTGGAATTTATTTCCAGCAGATCCTGCACGTTGAAATTTTTACTTACGGATATTTGATCTTTATGACATTTATGGCCGCTTCGCGGTTTTTGTCCGACAAGATCATTGCCATCATCGGAATGCCGAACACCTATGTCATGAGTGCTTTATGCGTGGTTACTGGTATCGCCATGGCGGTGATTATTCCAACTTTTTGGACGGCCATGATCGGTTTCTCACTCGTGGGTTTCGGTACTGCCGCCGTTATTCCAATGTCCTATGCGCTTGCAGGTGCATCCCGGAAGTATTCACCAGGGATGGCTGTGTCCATCATCGCAACCTACTCGATCACTGGCATGCTGCTAGGGCCACCCTTAATCGGTTACCTGGCACATGCATTTAACCTTCGGGTATCTTTCGTAATCTTCGGCATATGCGGGTTGATGCTTATTCCGGTGTCCAAACTGTTCTTTAAGCATAAGAAAACGCTTGAAGTTGCTGAAGCATAATTTCACCTAAATTTAACCCTAAACTTTTATGAAGTATCCATTCACTCGATCGGTTGATGTTAAAGATGTTTATTTCGGTACGGAAGTCAGCGATCCTTTTCGTTGGCTCGAAGATGATCAATCCGAAGAAACAAAGGCCTGGGTAATTGAGCAGAATAAATGTACAAACGATTACCTCGACAAGATTCCTTTTCGGGCAGCAATCCAGGAGCGGTTGTTCAAATTGATGGACTACGAAAAATTCTCCCAGCCCTTTAAAGAAGGTAAATACACTTATTTTTACAGGAATACAGGTTTGCAGAACCAGAGTGTGCTTTTCAGACAGCGCTCAGCTGATGAAGAAGCCGAGGTATTTCTTGATCCTAATACCTTTTCTGCAGATGCGAGTGATGCTCTTGCAGGCATTAGTTTTTCTAAAGATGGCAGTTTAGCCGCCTACCGGATTTCCAAAGGCGGATCCGATTGGACCAGGGTTGTGGTCATCGATACGGAAACGAAGCAGCCGACGGGTGATGTCATACACAATGTGAAATTCTCCGGTATCGCCTGGTATGGCAACACTGGATTTTATTATAGTACTTACGAGCAGCCGAGGGATGGAAGTCAGCTTTCTGCGAGAACGGACCAACATAAGCTGTATTTTCATGAATTGGGTAAAACGCAAGAGGAGGATCAGCTGGTTTTTGGAGATCAGGTTCAGCGGAGATATATTGGTGCTGGGGTAACAGAAGATGAGCGGTATCTGGTAATCTCTGCAGCGAACACCACCTCCGGAAATGAACTTTACATTAAAGACCTGTCTCAGCCGGAAGCTGCGATTGTAACGGTCATTGACAATCTAGAGAAAAACCATGAAGTGCTTCTTCATGAAAATGGTAAACTATACATCTATACAAATCTTGATGCGGCTAACGGTCGTATCGTCACCGTTGATCCACAGCAGCCAGGTCCTGAGCATTGGCAGGAGCTGATTCCTGAGACGGAAAACGTACTGACACCATCCACCGGAGCTGGAAAAATCTTCGCTAACTATTTAAAGGATGCCATTTCTATGGTACAGCAGTATAGCCTGGATGGTATTCTGGAAAAGGAAATTGAACTTCCGGGGCCAGGTACCGCAGTCGGTTTTCATAGCAAAAAAGAGGAGAGGACGCTATATTATACCTTCACTTCCTATATTTTTCCAGCTACGATTTTCAGCTACAATGTGCTTACCGGACAGTCCGAACTCTACCGGAAGTCTGGTGTAGACTTTGACCCCTCGGGTTATGAATCAAACCAGGTGTTCTATACTTCTAAGGATGGAACTAGGGTTCCAATGATCATTACACATAAAAAGGGATTGGAGCGGAACGGCAAAAATCCAACGGTGGTGTATGGTTATGGTGGCTTCAATGTTAATCTGACACCTGCCTTCAGTAATTCAATTGTCGTGCTTTTGGAACAGGGAGCGGTTTATGCGGTGGCCAACCTGAGAGGTGGGGGCGAGTATGGCGACGATTGGCATCTCGCCGGTACTAAGATGAACAAGCAGCATGTTTTTGATGATTTTATCTCGGCGGCGGAATACCTGATTGCCGGGCAGTACACTTCTTCGGATTACCTGGCCAGCATGGGTGGCTCAAATGGCGGGCTGTTGGTTGCTGCGACCATGGCACAGCGGCCGGAACTCTTCAAAGTGGCCTTACCAGCAGTGGGTGTGTTAGATATGTTGCGATATCATCAGTTTACTGCAGGCGCAGGATGGAGCTATGACTACGGCACAGCGTCTGATTCTAAAGAGATGTTCGAATACCTGTATCAATATAGTCCGCTGCATGCCCTGAAGGAAGGTGTTGCTTATCCAGCAACTTTCGTCACAACCGGTGACCATGATGATCGCGTTGTCCCGGCACATAGTTTCAAATTTATCGCCAGACTGCAGCAGGTACAATCTGCGGAGGCACCAGTATTAATCAGGATCGAAACAAACGCCGGACATGGTGCAGGCAAGCCTATGGATAAGGTAGTCGCCGAGATCGCTGATAAATGGGCTTTTATGTTCCAGGTGATGGGCCTGCAATGGCGTTGACCCGCCCTTAACCCGCCCTCCAGCCGCCCTCTAACCGGGGTTGAACCGCCTATAGCTGGATCAACACCGGTTAGAGGGCATGATGAGGCTTCGTTAATGTGCTGGAAGATTCAAATTTTACCGGTTGGTAATCACCTGTAATTTCAATGGCTGCTGAATTTCAGTCGGGTTTGACATCCCCGCAGCGACGATGCTGTACATCTTTCCAGCGGTAAGTATCACATTTTTTAGCGTTGCTAAAACCTGCCCGGTTGACTTACTTTTAATCACTAAATTGTATGGTTTAGGATCAATACTCATAAATTCACTAGCTGCCTTGAACGCTTTGTCTGCCACGAGTGTGGAGCCGCTGTCAATAGCAAGGTCTAGATTTCCCGCATTAGGTGATACATTGACGAACCTCACAAAGGCCTTCTCCGCTGAATTAAGCGATAGATCGTCTTGAAGCAGTAGACCTGAAAGGTTTGGTACATCGTTGATTAGAAAATAGGTATAAGCCTTATCTGCTTCCAGGTTAGTCGTTTCGGTGTAAACACTCTCGACACTGCTGGCCGTGGTAAATTTTAATGCATTTGCCCCCGGCGTGATATTGAAATACGGTGAGATAGAGCCAAGGAAGGGTAGAGCACCTTTCGTGTTGACCGGTGCGCTCGTATTATTGATATACACATTGTAAGTACCATAATTTGGAGCAGCATTGACGACCATCAATCCTGAAATTGAAGGGATTTCTGTTTCATTCTTCGAGCAGGAGCTAAAGGATAATGCAAACGCAGTAAGCAATAGAATAGCCGCAATCTGGCTGATCTTGTTCGGGTAAAGCTTGGTAAAAATCTTCATCTGTTTTTTTTTGTTTAAAAATGTATTCTCGAGTAGCTGCTTTTAATACGCAGCAAGCCCGGTAAATGCTACAGGCAAATATTTAAATTTCCAGCTTATCGCTAAGTTAAAAAACGTTAAATGATTGTTTAGGTAGATTAATAAATGACCAAAAGCTTATCTGCAAAAAATTAACAGTAGAGAACTGAATTCGTAAACGCATGATTATCCGCAACTTTCGGCGGGACTAAATTTTTTTTTAAATTTTTTCTTAGTGTATTTTGTACACTAAGAAAAACCTACTATATTTGTATCAGCAAACAAGGTAAAAACAACCTTAAGAATTTGAAATTACAAACCCTGGTGCTGCATTGATCATCAATCATTACATCAGGACTTAAAGGAAAACCCGTTCATACAGGTTTATATTTGGTTAGAAAAGGGATGCGTCTGGATGGAGCAACCCTTTCTTTTTTTTAGCCCTTTTTGCAAAAAAAAAACGCCATATGATTATGGCGTTCGTTTAAGTTTACAGGTTTTCACCTGAGATTTCACTTGCATCAGACTGGTTCTCTATTTCTGCATTATTTTGCTCCTGAAAGGTATCGCTTCTTTCAGTTGGATGAACATCTCCGATAATGTTGTCTGATTGTTCAACTTGCTCTGCCGGTTTTTGATTATCATCCGTAATCTGCTGGCCCTCCTTTGGTTGGTGCTGGTCATTATTTTCGATATTTTCCATAGGTTCTGTTTTTTATTAATTCAACAAGCATGAAGCCGTATTGTTTAGGTACAGTTCGGGCCACGGGATTGTCAGAATCGGTCAACTGTGATATTCAACATTGACTTTGACTTAAAAGGTAAGAAGCAAAGCATATATTTGTTGCTTATATCTATATGACTTCCAGAATTAATGCAATATGACTCGATCTCCTGGCAACGTGCCTGGGAGTACCCTGCTTTTCGTGTTAAGCTAATTTCAGGCTTAATTATCCTCGCCGGAATACTGGTGTTTGTCCCCGACTTCTTCCTCTACATACAAGTTCGCGAAGGTATAATACTCAACGACTGGGTGCTTAACGCATTTCCGGTCAGCGATGTTTCTCCCTACATATTTCTGATGCTTTATCCTTTCATGGCATTGATGATCTGGCGTATGGTTGAAAAAACTGTCTTTTGCATTACCGGGTTGTGGGCCTACATATTTCTGTGTCTCGGTCGGATGATCACTATTTATCTAATTCCACTTGAACCGCCGATCGGTATTCTGCATCTGGAAGATCCCTTTTCTGTATTCTTCTATGGCACCGAACTGATCACCAAAGATCTGTTCTTTTCGGGCCATACTGCCACTTTATTCCTCATTGCACTTTGCCTGGAGCAGAAATGGGAAAAGTATCTTGCTTTTGCTGCTACTGCTGTGCTTGCCGTATTACTCATGGTTCAGCGTGTGCATTATACGGCCGACATCCTTGCTGCACCGATATTTAGTTATTTATTCTGGTTGCTGGGGAAACGCATCGCAAAGATTTAGCCTCATATACGCCCGCTTCTTTGATATCTACGATAGGTAATTACCTGATCTTCAATATAGAGGAGTTTTGTTTTGCTGTGGATTAAACTTTGATACAGCTCTTGTAAATCAAGGTATTATGACGCAATCGAGCAAGAAAACCGCATACTGGGTTTTGGGCATACTTTTGTTCTTGGGCTTAGGAGGCTATTTGGGATGGAGATATGTGAAAGATGATCTATCGAAGCCGAATTCTAAGGTGGAACGCAAGCTAAGTGAAACGTTTGTAGATATGATTATTGAAGCAAGCGACAGCTTGTACCGCGTCTCATTTTCCAGGTTTGACATCAACCTGGATTCCGGAACGGGGAGGATCAACGATTTTAAACTGATTCCCGACAGTGCTGTACTTGCAAGGCTTGTTAAAGCAAATCGTGCTCCCAATAACGTGCTCCATATGAATGTAGGCACGATGGTAATGTCTGGCTTAAAGATCGCTCGTGGACAGCAGGGCATGCGCATGAATATGGCACGTATGCTGATAGACAGTGCAGATATCCGGGTTCATAACAAGCTTCAAACGTACAACAACTCGCGGGCAGAGGAGAAGCCTGGTCGTTTGTTTTCGCTTGTAGAAAGCCTGCTTAAGATGTCAAATATTCAAAGTACATCAATGCGGAATCTAACCTTTGTCTATGTTAATCAAAACGATGATGAACCGAAACGCACGGCAATCAAAAACATCAATGTAGACCTTTCCGGTCTTACCGCCGAAGAAAGAGATTCCGCAGGGCAAAAAGGTACCCTTGTTCGGGTGAAAGCCTACCGACTGGCAACGCGTGACAGCCTGTATTACCTTCAGGCAAACGACATCGCTTTTCTTCCGGATAGCAGAAAGGCTACCATCAAACGATTGGAGCTTACACCAAGGCTAAGCCGGAAGGCCTTCTATCAAAAGGCGAAACATGCGAAGGAGCGGGTTTACATTTTGAAAAAAGACCTGACAATGCACAGGATTGATCTGGACCGAATACTGGAAAAACAGCAACTGCATATTGGGCGTATGGATGTTGGATACAGCCTGGTAGAGGTTTATAATAACTACAACTATACCCGGAGATTGCCCGAACGGCGATCCAACCCATATCCAAACCAACAGTTACAGCTGCTGGCATTTGATTTAACCATTGATACGATGCGCATCGGGAATGCTGATACTTATTTTAAAGTGTTGGCGATGAAGTCAGATAAACTTTCCAGCCTGGATATCAATAACTGTGTCGGTGAGATCTACAACATCACCAACAACAAGGAGGCGATTGCAGCAAATAAGTTTATGTCGGCCTCAATGCGCTACAAGATGATGGGCGCAGCATCAACTAAGGCTGATATGAAATTCAATCTGGCTGATCCCAATGGGGCTTTCAGTTATACTGCACGTATGGGCGCCGTAGACGCCAGGGTAATGAACCGCTTTGCCAGACCCTATGCACTGATGGCGGTGAAGTCTGGAATGATCAATAAAATGTACTTCCATATTGATGCTAATGAACAGCATGCGAAGGGAAAGGTCGATCTTTATTATCAGGACATGAAATATGCCGTATTAAAGAAGGATGACGAAAACGACGTAATTAAAGAGCGAAAGCTCGTTTCCGCGCTGAGCAACATGATGCTTCCGAACGATAATCCTACAAAGGGAGGGAAGTTCAAGAAAGGCCCAATCAACATCAATCGTCCGCCAGACATGTCCTTCTTCGGCCTATTGTCTAAAGCGATGCTTGATGGGATGAGTTCTAGTACAACAGGAATGGAACAGCATAAGAAACAGCCGGAAAGTAACATCATTCTTGAAGCCGGAGAAGCGATTACAGGTGGTTCAGGAAAAAAGGCTGAAAAATAGTAGGGGTAATCAGCTGTTACAGGTCGACCTTAAACTTCGCACGTAGTCCCCATTTCGGCACATCCGGATGATCAAGGTAGTTGAAACGCCTTACCAGATCCAGTCGTAGGAACTTGAAAACATTACCCAAGCCAACGCTACCTTCTACATAGGGTACATTGCCAAAAGTGTAGGTTGTTTTTTGCCCAAGTGTATTCGTTTGAAACTGTAATAGGGAGCGGTCGAGGTCAGGATTGTTTTCATCCCGAACGCCACCGTATACGGCTTTTAAGGAGGCATGCTCACGCAGTTGAAGACGTTTTATCAGTGGTATCTTGTTGAGGAAAAAACCACCGAAACCATGGTCGATGTTAATACTCGCATAGTGATCGCTTACAAATTCCAGGAAGTTCATCATGTTGAAAGCATTGATCTGATAGGCATAACTTTGATTGGCCTTGTGGATGGCTAGCAGGGGATAGGGTACTTTGTTGAATATGTAGCCACCTTCAACTTTAAGATCCGTGATGCCCAGTTGGGACAGATAGAACCGCTTGTCGACGGTGCCGGAAAGGTTGTGGTAGCTATATTGGCCGCCAAGCAGTCCTTTAAACCCTGCTGCATAGCGGAGGTTAAAGATCGGATATTTATTGTTTACCGCCACCCGGCTGCGTTTACCCTGATAAAACTTCTCCTGAGGGGCGTACCGCATGGAAAGGTTGAATTCGGTACTTGTAATTGCATCCAGGGTTTCGTTGTTGCCGTTGAAATATCGTAGCGCCATCGCCGGCCTTTGTGTCCATCGTCTGAAGCCCAGGTTGAATGAGAATCTATTTTCAAATTCCTGCACGTACTCGAATTTGTAAAAGTCGTTGTACAAGAAGCGGTTGTTCACACCCCGTCTGAAGGAGGATATAAAGTCGTCTTCGGTATTGCCTCTTAGTTCCCGGCCTGGCGCATAGGTGTCGCGCTGGACGCTTGCACGCAAGAAGCTCTGTGGATAGGTGTAAATTGATTTATTGTTCAGTGAATAGGCAACACTTGCAAGTCCTTTCCAGCGTTCGTCATTAAATCCATAACCGACATAACCTTCCAGGAAGTACCGTGTGCTGAATGCCGTGGTTGTTCGTCCGCCAAGACGTAGCTTCAAACCTTCTAAGCTGTTGAAACCGTAAAAGGTATAAATCGGACCAACTTCGAACAAGCCGGCATTATAATAGCCATTGAACAGAATGCCGGCAACGGTCATCACTCTTTTGAAAGGTTTACTCTTCCCAAGAGAATCAATGTTTCGGTATATCTTTAAGGTTGAATCGGGTACCTGCTCTAAGCGGTTTTGAGACCAAAAGACATCCGACCGATTATACGCCCCGGGAGCTACGGCGAGCTTTTTTCCGGAGAAAACACTGTCCGTGTTAGGAATTTGGGTTTCAAGTTGATCGATCACTTGCGTTCGCTGTCCGGTAAATCCGCGGCCTCTTTGCTGGCTGATGCCAAAATCCACGATCATATTGCTTTTATGCAGGTAATATTTCCGATCCGGCATTTGACTGAATTCCTGACTAAGCTCCACACCGCGAACGAAATTCAGGTTCGCCTTGTTGCTGATGGTGATGAATGCTTTACTTAAAGCATAGCTGCCGTCATCCGCAATATACAGCTTCCCATTCAGTAGTAGGTCGGCAGGGTTTCTTGGCATAAAGGATAATTCAATTAGCCTTGATGTAGCGGTGTTTATGGTGTCTGTAATAAAGAATTTATAGAACGAGGGTGCTAAGGATGCAATTGGACTCAGAAACTGGGTCGTTGCAATCAATATATTATTGTCGTAAAGATCTACATCCTCATACATTCTTTCCAGGTAGTTTGCGAGCCCCTGGTTATCGATCACAAGGCTGTCGAACTTAACCTGCTTATTGGCCAACAGTACAGTTTTGTCCAGGTCTGGATTTTTGTGCTGGTATTTCTGACTGAGCTTCTCCTGGAGGTAAATCGGCAGCAACAACTTTCCGCCGATGCGACTGGAATCTTGTGTTTGAAATAGATATTGGTAGTTTCGGAAGATCTTCTTGTTCCGGTAGTTTGCGTTGAGGTTGCTTAAGGATACCTGTAACCGGTCATAATGTCTATAACTAAGTTGCGGAAAGTTTTCCATCCGGTTAAGATCTTTATGCGCGATCACCTTCTGGATGAGCTCCACGGCCGGGTTATCCTTATTACGGTAGCGCCCGTGTTTTGCGGTAGTAATGTCTACCTGGTTAAGGCTTTGCGTATCTTCAGCTAAGCGGATGTTAACGACCTGCTCGGTGCCAGGCTTGATATTGATACTTAGGCTTTTATATCCAATATAGTGAAATTGAACTTTAGCTGCTGTAGATGGTCCGGCGATCTCGTATTTGCCCTGGTTGTTTGTCTTTGTTGCTGCCGGTGTTCCAGTAAGGGATACGGTTACGTAGGGCATAGGCCGACCTGTAGAAGCTTCTGTGACCGTTCCTGAAACCTTTGTAGTTTGGGAAAAGAGGCTTCCGGAAAAGAGAATCAGCAGGAAGGTTAAAGTAGTAATATGCTTAACCTGGATAAACACCATTGGTTAGCCTTTTTTCAAAAAAGCAGTCTTCAATACCACCCGCATTTTTTCTGCCTTGCATTCAACTTCAGCATCATCGTCGGTAAGACGGATATTTTCAATGACCATTCCCTTTTTTAAGGTGATAGAAGTTCCTTTTACCGGTAAACTCTTGATTAGAATGACTGAATCTCCGTCCTTAAGGAGATTTCCGTTGCTATCTTTTACTTCCATTTTGCTTAATAATTCTTTTTTCGCTAAGAATCTGCAAGATTACAGCTAAAAAAGCTAATTGCGTTATGTAATGGATAAATTAAATATTAAAAGTGTAAAATCTCTGATCGCTTGTTCTATAAAGCTAAAATTACATACCAATGGTTTTTGTGGCCTGGTTTTTATTGTAAATTTGCTCAAAAAAGAATACTGTGACCCGTACTAAAAATAAATCTGATAAGACTGTAGATGTTGTATTAATCGGCGCCGGAATCATGAGTGCAACCTTAGGTGTAATGCTTAAGGAACTTGAACCAGGATTGACGGTTGAAATTTTTGAAAGACTGGATGTCGCTGCGGCGGAAAGTTCTGATGCCTGGAATAATGCAGGTACCGGACACTCGGCTTTTTGCGAGTTGAACTACACACCGCAGAAGCCTGATGGATCTGTTGATACCTCGAAAGCCGTATCAATTGCTGAATCCTTTGAAGTATCAAAACAATTCTGGTCCTACCTGGTTCGATCAAAACTGGTAGATTCACCGGAACACTTTATCCGAAGCATTCCACACATGAGCTTTGTGTGGGGTGAAGCAAACGTTAGATTTCTGAGAACACGTTACGAGGCATTGCAGAAATGCGCGCTTTTTCATGGAATGGAATATTCCGAAGATCCTGAACAATTGCGTGAGTGGATGCCCCTGGTAATGAAGGACAGGAATCCTGCAGAGCCGGTAGCTGCTACACGTATGACGCTTGGCACTGACGTGAACTTTGGTTCTTTAACCCGGATGATGTTCAATCGCTTGCAGGAGCAAGATAAGGTTGAGATGCACTTTAGCCATGAGGTTAAAAAGCTTAAGCAAAAGGATGGATTATGGCAGGTTCGTGTTAAGGATGAGATTACTGGCGAGAAACGCAATGTATACGCAAAATTCGTGTTCATTGGCGCTGGTGGTGGTTCATTGCCTTTACTTGAAAAATCAGGCATACCTGAAGGAAACGGATTTGGCGGCTTCCCGGTAAGTGGTCAGTGGCTGAAATGTACCAATCCAGAAGTCATTGAACAACACAATGCTAAGGTATACGGCAAAGCATCTGTAGGCGCACCTCCGATGTCGGTACCGCACCTGGATACTCGTATGATCGACGGTAAAAAAGCTTTATTGTTTGGCCCGTATGCAGGATTCTCTACAAGATTTTTGAAGAACGGATCGCTTTTGGATTTACCACTATCTATTAAGCCGAATAACATCATGCCGATGATCGCGGCAGGTCTGGATAACATCCCGCTTACAAAATACCTGATTAATCAGGTGCGCCAGTCGCAAGACGACCGCCTGCAGGCCTTGCGTGAATATCTGCCTACTGCGAAAGCGGAAGACTGGGAACTTGAAACTGCTGGTCAGCGTGTTCAGGTGATCAAGAAGGATGACAAACACGGCGGTATTCTGGAATTCGGTACGGAAGTCGTTTCTGCTGCCGATGGCTCTATTGCCGCACTTCTTGGGGCTTCTCCAGGTGCTTCGACTGCAGTATCTATCATGTTGACGCTGATGACACGCTGCTTTCCACAATATGTTGCAAAACCGGAATGGCAGAAAAAGCTTAGCCAGATGATTCCTTCTTATGGTCAAACCTTAAGTGAGGATCCTGTTCTGATGGAAACGCTGAGAACGCAAACTTCACATGCATTAAAATTAAGAACTGAAGTACCTGTTGTTTAGAACAATTTGACCGTTTAAACCTTATATTGATATTTATATCGATATATATGCCGAACTGGTTTAAGACTGTTTTAAAAACGCTTTTAGTTTTAATTATCCTATTTATAGTCGCCTTTATATCGTTGGCCATTTATGTCAGCTCCAATAAGGCTTCAATTCTTGCTTCGGTTACAAGGGAGCTTAACAAGAACCTGGATGGTTTTCTTGTAATCGGAAGTATGGAACCCACACTACTTAGTGGCCTTCCCGGCATCTCGCTCAGGCTTAACAACGTTGAATTGAAAGACAAACGTTGGAATGAGCATAAACACACCTTGCTGCAAGCAAAAGACATCCGGATTACGGTTAATTCCCTCGCCTTGTTTCGTGGGGCCGTAGAGATTAACAAAATTGACATCGCTGATGCCTCCGCTTATTTGTACACCGATTCGACGGGATACACCAATACGACCGTTTTCAGGAAAAAAGCAAAGAAGCCTGCAACTGAAGCACAATCATCTGAATCTTCCACGGAGATCAAAAAAATGATGCTCAAGAACGTAAAACTCGTGGTGAACAATGAGAAAGGAAATAAGCTTTTTCAATTTCTCGTGACCAAGCTGGAAGGGAAGGTAGATTATCCTTCAGAAGGATGGAAAGCCCGGTTAGACCTTGATGTTATGGTAAATTCGCTGGCTTTTAATACGAGAAGAGGAAGCTTTATCAAGGACCAGCGTCTAACTGGACCTTTTGACGTAAGTTTCGACGAGGAGAAATCCATCATTCGTGTGGCGCCCAATAAGTTGAAAATTGGGGTAAATGACTTTGTTATTGGTGCCACCTTTAACACCAGCAAAGATCCTACGGCTTTCGCAATAAACATACGTGCGAACCAGATCAGCTGGCGCAATGCAGCTGCACTGCTGGCGCCGAACATCAAACAACGTCTTGATCAATTTAATCTGAAGAACCCCATCGATGTAAAATGTGATATCGTAGGCGATATGGGGCCGGGGGGTGATCCGAACATTAGTGTGATCGCTGATGTGCAGAACAACGTGTTGCGTACACCGGGCGGTGTCGTGGACAGCTGTAGCTTTCGAGGCATGTATACCAACAACTTCTTTACCGGTAGAGGCTTAAGTGATGAAAATTCAGCGATCAAGCTGTACAACTTTAAGGGTTCATATGAGAAGATCCCATTTACCATAGATACCGCCTTCATTAATAACTTCAAGGCACCAGTAGCTACGGGCGTGGTTCGTTCCAGGTTTGATATTGCTAAACTGAATGCAATCGTGGGGGAGGAGTTATTGGAATTCAACAGTGGCCAGGCAGATCTGAACTTGACCTATAGTGCAGATCTGGTTGATCTGATGCTACGCAAGCCATATTTCACCGGTTATGTAAATATCAAGAATGCCGATGTAAACTATAAACCTCGAAACCTTCGATTCAAGAACACCGGGATATCCTTGAAATTTACCGGGCCGGATTTGTTTATTAGTGATTTGCGACTTCAGAGTGGAAAAAGCGTTTTGTTGATGGAGGGAAGCATCCGGAACTTTCTAAACCTCTATTATACTGCCCCGGAAAAAATTGTGCTGAACTGGAATGTTAAAAGCCCTCAGCTTCATTTGGGTGAATTCCTGGGCTTTTTAAATGCACGGCCTAATGTAACTCAGGTAAAGAGCAGAGGCAAAGGTACCTTTGGCAGAGATCTGAACAACGTTTTCAATAAAAGCAAGGTAAACCTGAATTTAGCGGTCGACAAAATCTATTACAAAAAGTTTCTCGCTACGGATGCAACTGCGCAGTTGTATGTGTCGGAGCAAGGTATTCAGATTAAAAATACGCGGGTTAAACATGCAAATGGGTCAATAAACGTAACAGGTAACCTGTATCAGACCGGCGATGCCACCCGGTTTGCCATCGATGCGATCGTCGCGAATGCCAATGTAAAGAGCCTGTTTTATGGTTTTGATAATTTTGGTCTTCAATCGATTACTTATAAGAACATTTCTGGGAATCTGTTTTCAAAGGTTAAGTTAAACGGGCGGATCTCCAATCGCGGTGTGCTGATGCCTAATTCTTTGAGCGGGCTCATTGCTTTCAATCTGAAGAATGGTGCCTTGTTGAATTTTCAGCCGCTGATCAATGTCGGAAAGTTCGCCTTCCCATTGCGGGATTTGAACAATATTACCTTCAGTGATCTCGGCGGTGCTCTGGATGTAAGGGGAGAGAAGATCAACATCAGACCGATGAAGATTAGTTCCAGTGTGCTGAATCTTGATGTCGCTGGTATTTACGCGATGAATAAAGGCACCAACATCACCATGGATGTACCCTTACGAAATCCGAAGAAGGATCTTGGCAGCTCCAGGGAAGAGCAGCTCGAAAACAGGATGAGCGGGATCGTGCTTCATCTGGTGGCTGTGGATGGGGAAGACGGGAAAATTAAGATCAAATTGAACCGCAACCGGAAGAAGGATAAATAGTTTAAAAAAGTTTATAATTAGAAAACCTTTGATAATCTTAGCTGTTTATCTATGGTCAGTAAACTTAAATTAAGATAACGTATGAAACGCAATGCAACTGCAATTTGGACCGGAACTATAAAAGAAGGTAGCGGAACGATTACCACTGGAAGTACTACCCTGAACAAAACGCAATACTCATTTAAGAGTCGCTTTGAGGAGGGCGTGGGTACAAACCCCGAGGAACTAATGGCGGCGGCACATGCTGGATGTTTCACGATGAAATTAAGTGCTGACCTTACTGAGGCAGGTTTTACACCAACAAACCTGGAAACTAAGGCTACGGTGTCTTTGGACAATGGGGTTATCACCAGTTCACACCTGGTGACGACAGCAAGCATCCCGGACATTAGTGAAGACCAGTTTCAGGAGATTGCGAAGGGGGCAAAAGAAAACTGTCCGGTGAGTAAAGCATATAATTTAGAGATCACACTCGAGGCGACCTTGAGTTAATCAGATAGTAAACCAGTTATTAAAGAAAAAGGGCTTAAAATACTGTGATAACTTACAATCGAATTGCAATTTAGCGCATTAATTTAATTACCTTTGTGTAAATTTTTAAACATTAATGAAGATATTTATTACAGGACTTCCTTTAGAAGTAGGGGAAGAAGAATTAACAGCCGTATTCGGCGATTTTGGTCCAGTTAAGTCACTTAGGATTATCAAAGATCGTGAGACTGGTCAGAGTCGTGGTTTTGGTTTCGTAGAAATGCCGAATGATGATGAGGCAAGAGAAGCGATCAAAAGAATGAATGGCGGAGATTATAATGGTAACCGTATTAAGGTTGCTGAAGCGCAGGAAAAACCAGGTAACAGTGGAAATGCTGGCGGCGGTTTCAAGCGTAACAACAACAGAGAAAGAAGTTTCTAAGTTATCATATAACTTTCAAAATAAATGGTCAATTGTGCTACAGCATGGTTGACTTTTTTATGCAGCAATTTACCAGCTTCAATGGCAGTTAGCGTCCGTAACTTAGCAATTCCTATACTTCTTTTTATCGTTCTTCAGATCGGGCTCTTTTCATTAGGTGCTTTTGGGTTTATGGATTTCTTAAACATTGCTGCGCTGTCGGGAATGCTGGTGTTCCTTTTCACGCGTTCCAGACTTAAAGGAAGATTCCATAAGCGTATATGCTCAGCTTTGCTCGTAACCTTGGTCGGTTACAGTTATTTTGCGCTTACCGGCAATCGCTATGAGGTTTTATTTCCCTCCATGTTGTTCTTCCTGCTTCCACAGCTCTTCTTTATAAGCGCTTTTTACCTCGACTTTCGCTCGGCACCTGAACTTGATAAGCGCGGCGCGAGAATTGCAATTACACTGGCATTTCTGTTCAGCCTGGGGTATTATCTTGCCATGCGTGCTCATCTTGGTATTTTGAAGTTGCCCGTGATGATTGGTGTGTTTACCAGCAGTCTGATGTTTATGATGGCGTGTTTTAGAAATCTGAGGGTAAATTCAAACAGCTTCTGGATGGTACTTGCTGGTGTACTGTTGTATATGTTTGGGGAGGGATTGTTTGCCTATCACAAATTCGCCGAGCCGATTGGGGGCCTGGCGTTGATCTATTCTATCAGCCTGTTTACGGGACTTTACCTGATCAGCCTCGGTGCCGCATCCAGAACGCTACTGCATCGGGAAGGAAACTCTTAAGGGTAATCTTACTTGATCATCACCCCAGGCTTATTGATCAGCGGAATGTGCATCAGATTAGCGTCGACAATGCTTTCTGGCAGAAAGATAAACTTCTTGTCATAGATGGTGCCATCGATGTAGAAGCTAAGCAGGTATTCGTTCGTCAGGCCGAACACTGCCGGGTCGATGGCTTCAATCACAGCGAAAGACTGCGGAGCGACGTCCCGAAGTGAGTGCCTCAATACAGAGGTCTTCACCATCTTCCCATCTTTCTCGCCATAACCTTTTGAACTTACCAGCACATGCTCCAGCTTCTCGCCCTTGTAATTAACCAGGTAAACGCTCCAGCTGGCTTGTTCAGGGGTATCGTTCATGAGCACAACGGCTATGGCAACATCTTCAACTATATTCTGTGGCAGGTCCTTCTTCATCTTCGCAATTCGATTATTTCTTAGCTGCAGGCTTTTTCGCTGCCACCTTTTTTGGTGCCGCTACTTTCTTTGCGCCAGGTTTTGCGTCTGTGGTTTTTTTGGTTGCTTTTGCCTTCTTTTCAAATGCATTAGGCACTTGTTCCTTAATCAAGGCTTTAACATCTTCAAGGCTAAGCGCGGCTAGTTCCTCAGGTGTATATTTATCGTTCGAGGCAGGGTTTTTCCGAAGCTTCAGCATTTCCTTGCCGAAGCGGATGAACGGTCCCCAACGACCATTTTCAATCGCAATCTTTTCCTCCGGCCATTGCTGAATGAAGCGATTTGCTTCTTTCTCCACTTTCTTTTGGATCAGTTCAGTGATGTCTTTTTTAGTCAGATTATCAAAATCGTAGGCTTTGGGTACATTGATGAAAAGGTTGTTCCATTTGATAAATGGTCCGAAGCGCCCGGTACCCTTTGTAACCGGCATGCCTTCATGTTCCGCTACCGGAGCATCCGCCGATACCTTCTCACGAATGATCTCTGTTGCACGTTCAAAATCAATGGTTAGAGGATCTTCATTTTTAGGTACAGATATATAAGCATCACCCCACTTTACATAAGGCCCAAATCGGCCTACACCTACAGAAACCTCTTTGCCTTCGTAGTCTTCTAACTGGAAGGGTAGTCTGAACTGCTCGAGTGCCTCTTCAAGGGTAATGGTACCTACGGTTTGGGATTTGGATATGCTGGCATATCTAGGCTTTTCCTCATCATCCAATTGACCGATCTGAACAAGCGGCCCAAACTTACCGACCTTCGCATACACGTTCTTCCCAGTTTCTGGATCTACACCCAACAAGCGTTCTCCATTCGCACGATCTGCAGTATCCAGTGTTACCTGAACTTCTTCGTGAAATGGCTTGTAAAAAGCGTGAAGCATATTTGTCCATTGCTTCAGTCCTTGGGCAATTTCGTCGAACTCTTTTTCCACTGAAGCTGTGAAGTTGAAATCTACAATATCTTTAAAATGCTCGACCAGGAAATCATTAACGACTTCGCCGATGTCAGTTGGAAATAACTTCGACTTTTCAGCGCCAGTCACTTCGGTCTTGGTCTGTTTGCTAAGTGTATTTTTTGATAGGGTTATGGTATTGAAAGTACGTTGGCGGCCTTCGCGGTCTTCTTTAACGACGTATCCACGGTTCTGAATGGTGGAGATGGTAGGAGCGTAGGTGGAAGGTCTACCGATACCCAATTCCTCCAGCTTTTTTACAAGGCTTGCTTCAGTATATCTTGCCGGCGGTCTGGAGAAACGCTCAATGGCATTCATTTGCTGAAGTGATAAGATTTGGCCTTTGCTGATTGGAGGCAACATGTTGTTGTTGGAACCTTCTTCATTATCCTCATCATCACTGGATTCGAGATATACTTTAAGGAAACCATCAAACTTTAGGACTTCGCCTTCCGCAATCAAATGTTCAGGTCTGCTGCTTACTGCAATTTGTGCGGTGGTTTTTTCAAACAGTGCTTCGCTCATCTGAGAGGCGATAGCGCGCTTCCATATCAGCTCATACAGCCGCTGCTCGGAACTATCACCCGCAACGGTATGTTGATCAAAGTATGTTGGTCTTATGGCCTCATGCGCCTCCTGTGCACCTGCAGACTTCGTCTTATAAACTCTTGGCTGGTGATATTTTTCACCATAGGCAGATTTGATCTCCTGTGCTGCTGCCTGAACCGCCGTTTCTGATAAGTTTACAGAGTCGGTTCTCATATAGGTGATCTTTCCACTTTCGTACAACCGCTGTGCGATCTGCATCGTTCTGGAAACACTATAACCTAATTTTCTGGACGCTTCCTGCTGTAGGGTAGAGGTTGTAAATGGCGCAGCCGGGTTTCTTTTGGCTGGTTTAGTTTCCAGGGAAGCCACTTTAAATTCTGCATCGATACAGTCCTTCAGGAACTGTTCCGCTTCACTTTCCTGGCTAAACCGTTGAGGTAGCTCTGCACGCACAATCTCCTTAGGGTTACCATTACTGAACTGTGCGGATATTTTGAACGCCGCAGTAGCGGCAAATTTATTGATTTCACGTTCACGATCAACAATCAGCCGTACCGCTACGGATTGTACCCGTCCTGCAGACAATGAAGGCTTGATTTTCTTCCATAAAACAGGGGAAAGTTCAAATCCGACCAATCGATCAAGTACACGCCTTGCTTGTTGGGCATGGACAAGATTATAGTCGATGGTTCGGGGTGCTTCAATAGCTCTTAATATGGCAGGTTTGGTGATTTCATGAAATACAATTCTTTTGGTTTTGTCTTCCTTAAGGTTCAAGGTTTCGAATAGATGCCATGAAATGGCCTCACCCTCGCGGTCCTCATCGGATGCGAGCCATACCATTTCTGCGTTCTTTGCTAGCTTCTTTAGTTCCGCCACGACCTGCTTTTTGTCAGCAGGTACTTCGTAGGTTTGGGTGAAGTTGTTCTCGATGTCTATTGCCATATCACCTTTCACTAGATCACGTATGTGGCCGTAACTTGACTTAACCAGGAAATCTTTGCCTAAATATCCTTCTATGGTTTTTGCTTTTGCAGGGGACTCAACTATCAATAAATTTTTCGCCATTCAGAACGTTTTTCTGCAAATAAAGCTATAAATAAAACAGAATTCAAAATTCTGGCTTCATTTAATGGTAATTTGTCCTGTATCTTTACATTACGTTCTCAGTCTGAAACAGAGCCACCACCTATGTTGTTAACCTAAAAAAACAAAAGCAATGAATATACTATTAGTACTCATCGGACTGTTCTTCAGCCCACCAAAAAGCGTTTATGATTTCAAAATGAAAACCATAGATGGAAAGGAGATTTCCTTATCGAAATTTAAGGGTAAGAAGATTCTTATCGTAAACACGGCGTCGAAGTGCGGCTTTACTCCGCAGTATGAGGAGCTGGAAAAACTACATCAGCAATATGGCAAAGAAATCGTGTTAATTGGATTTCCAGCCGGCAATTTCGGTGGCCAAGAGCTTGCCTCTAATGCAGAGATCAAAGAATTCTGTGAAGCGAACTTCGGTGTGTCATTTTTGTTAAGTGAAAAGGTGAGTGTTAAGGGCAGTGATATTGATCCTTTATTCGCTTATCTGACGAGCCAGGAGAATCCAGATTTTAAAGGAGAAATTAACTGGAACTTCGAGAAGTTTCTCATTGATGAAAACGGCAAATTGGTTCATCGCTTCCGCTCGAAAGTTAAGCCACTTAGCGAGGAGATTACGGCAAAGCTGTAGTTTAATACAAACAGCCATGCATAAGAAAGGCCTGCAACACATCAGCGTTGCAGGCCTTTTTATTTATGCTTATTCAATGGTAATTGAAATCCGGTACTAGCACAGAAAGCCACCACCAAGAAGGTCATTGCCTTCGTAGAATACTGCAGACTGTCCCGGCGCAATTGCAGAAACGGAGTGGTCAAACACAACCCGCATCTTTTCTTTTTCCTGTACAATGGTACTTAACATACCAGCATCTTTATAACGGATTTTAGTGATTACATTTTCCATTGGCTCATTGATGCTTTCATACTTCAAAAGATTCACGTTCCGGACCATTGCCTCACGCCGTTCCAGTTCGTCAGCACGACCCAAAACCACTGTATTGCTCTCAGGCAGGATCTGGGTAACGAACATCGGTTCGCCCAAGGCAATACCAAGTCCTTTACGTTGACCGATGGTGTAAAAAGGATAACCTTTATGTTGCCCTACAACCATACCATTGCTCAGAATAAAGTTTCCTCCAGCTACACGATCCTCTAGATCCTCAACTTTGTGTCTTAGGAACGAGCGATAATCATTATCGGGCACGAAACAGATTTCGTAACTCTCACTTTTCTTTGCCAGTTCTTCCTGTCCCATATCTAGTGCCATCTGGCGGATTTCAGATTTAGCAAATGACCCTAAAGGAAATTGCGTTCTGGAGAGGTTTTCCTGAGAAACGCCCCAAAGCACATAAGACTGATCCTTGTTTTCGTCCTTACCTTTAGATATCACGTAACGCCCATTATCATGCTGTCTGATGTTAGCATAGTGGCCCGTTGCGATAAATTCACAATCCAGCTTGTTCGCTCTTTTTAACAAAGCTTCCCATTTGATATGGGTGTTGCAAAGCACACAAGGATTTGGTGTGCGCCCAGCGAGGTATTCATCAACGAAATTGTCGATAACATAATCGCCAAATTCATCCCGGATATCTAATATATAATGTGGAAATCCATAATTAACGGCAAGGGTACGCGCATCATTGATGCTATCTAAGCTGCAGCAACCAGTTTCTTTACTGCTGCTGCCGGAAGTTGCGTAATCCCATGTCTTCATGGTTAAGCCAATAACTTCATAACCCTGTTCATGTAACATCACTGCAGCTACCGAACTATCCACTCCACCACTCATGGCGACCAAAATTCTGCCCTTTTTACTCATAGTAATTCAATGTGATACAAAAGTAAATGTTTTTGAAGGAATGTGTTAGCTAAGGAAGTCAGCAACTTGTAATAATAGTATAGGTTTATCCACGCTGAACTTAAGGATTGGGTTGCAAATCAAGTTTAAGGCAAACCAGTAAATCTTTAGATTACCTAATTTAAATGAAACATAAATGATGAAAATTATATTAAATATTTTTGTTTATGAAGAAACATAGTTTATCTTGTGTTAACTAATAAATTAAAAAACCAAATAAATTAACGCATTATGGTTGCCAAGCCAAGCTCACTGTGGTTTTCAGAAGATCCACTTTTTAACATTTACATCCGGGAAACTAAGAAGTACCGGTTATTGTCTCAGCAGGAAGAACAAGCGATCGGTCAAAGAATTCTCGATAAGGATCCGCGCGCGTACAAGGAACTGGTCACAGCAAACCTCCGGTTTGTGGTCTTTCTTGCACTTCGGTTCGCGTATGACCGTACACAGTTGATGGACTACATCGCAGAGGGAAATCGCGGCTTGATCTCCGCAGCAATGCGTTTTGACATACGATTTGGTTGTAAGTTTAATACTCTGGGAACCTGGGATATCAAGCAAAAGATGCAGGGCATGAAGAGTCTTCGAACAGTTGTTACGATTCCGAGAAATAAGACTGCAATGAGGAAACTTCTGGAATCAAGAATTGATAGATTCGAACAAGAACACTACCGTCTTCCTTCGATATCCGAAATAAGTGAGCTTGTTGCTATGCCTGAAAAGCAAATTGCTAAAGGTCTCGAATATCACGGAAGAACCATTTCCATCGATTCTGGGGAAACCGAAGTAGATTATCGAAATGAGTTGGCTGATGAAAGCGATAATGCGGAACAAAGACTCGTAAAAGGCTCTAACCTGCTCAATGTCCAAAACATCGTTGCTACCCTTCCGAAGCGGGAAGCATTAATTATTAGCTACTCGTATGGACTGCATGGTCAGGACCAAATGACTGCTGCCGAAATTGCGGCCATCTTGGGTTATAGCAAAGAGCGTATACGCCAGCTTAAATATAAAGCCGAAAAAAAGATCAGCGGACGACTAAAGAATTTCGTAGATGCGAAATGGCGCAGCTTTCTATAAGATTTGTATCGGGTTAAATGACGATTGCGTCATTTAACCCGATACAAATTCGGCATAGATTGATTCTCCAGGGCTTTATATGGGCTGCCGTATAAAGGCTGTCGCGCTTTACTGCCTAACTTATTTTCACCGGTTGCACCATTATACAGCAGTAACCCGCCTAAGGCAAGCTCCTGTACTGCAATAATGGGGCTCTTTGTGAGGTTCTTTAATCCTCTTCTGAAGATGAATGCACCTGCCAGTATTGAGATCATGCGCTTGCCAGTACTTAGCCTCACCTCATCGGTTCCGTTTAATATGGTTTTGCCTGCAGCTAAGGCAACAGTGTGTTGTAGTTTGTTAAACATAGGTTTTAGGTGTTAGATCATCCTTTCAACACCCAGATTATGCTATTGTTTTACTTAATTTCATTCGCCCGCTAAGCAGGATAACCATAGCGATGATCGTTGAACCGGCCATTACACCAACCATTGGAAATGCGGATTTTGTTTCGAACATACCCAGCAGCGAAGATGCCAGTGCACCAATCCCCATCTGTATGGCGCCCATCAATGCGGATGCACTACCAGCATTTTTCTTGAAAGGAGAAAGGGACAAGGCAGAGGTATTTGGATTTATAAACCCTAAACAGCAGAGGAATAAGAAAAGCAATGCAATGGTCTCATACAAATTCAACAGGTTAAAATAAGTGCCTGCGCAAAAACAAAGGGTTAATACCAACTGAACACTGAGCGCCACAAAAACAATCTGCTCGCTTTTATAACGCTTTACAAGCCTGCTGTTGATCTGACTCGAGCCAATCAATCCAATGGACAGGATGGCAAAGATCCAACCATATAGCTCTGTACTAACCTCAAACACTTCCATAAACACGACCGGTGAACCTGCAACATAGGCGAATAAACCGGAAAATGCCATTGCTCCGGTAAGTGCATAAGTATAGAAATAAGGCTCTGCAATTACTGACAGAAAGGTTTTGATAATTGGCGCAGGCATTAGAGATATACTTGGATCTGGTTGATACTTCTCCGGCAGCCAGAAAATGCTTGCAAGCAGGTTCAATACACCAAGTGCAATAAGCGCGATAAAGATCGCATGCCAGCCAAAAAGGATCGTCACATAACTTCCAGCGGTAGGGGCCAACATTGGCGACACACCAACGACCAGCATCAATAAGGCGAAAACCTTGGCGCTATCCTTTACTGGAAAGAGATCTCGAACCATCGCCACGGAGGCAACAGCTGCTGCGCAACTACCAAGTGCCTGTACAGCACGCAGTACGATGAGCTGATTTAAAGAGGTAACAAATACACAGCCAAGCGATGCTAGAATGTATAATGCTAATCCAAGGCAAAGCGGCTTTTTACGACCAAAACGATCGAGCAGGGGACCATAAAGCAATTGCCCTAAAGATATCCCAATGAAGAAACTGGAGAGTGATATCGCAACCTGTTCCGTGCTGGTATGGAGATCTTTTGCGATCACTGGAAAAGCAGGCAAATACATATCGATGGAAAAAGGACCCAACGCCGTCAATGACCCCAGGATCAAGATAAGGGAAGTATATTTCTTGTTGTTCATGAATTCTTAAGTTTTTATATTCTTTCTAATACGTGCTGAATGGCCTGGTCCACGATCACCTGTGGACTTTTACTAAAGGCAAGTTTCACGCGGCTGGCAAGGATTGCATTTATTGACAGTGCACGGTGTCCAAGTATTTTTGCCAATGCGTAAATACCAGCAGTTTCCATTTCCAGGTTGGTAATTCGCACATTCTCTTTCTTAAAACTACCCAGTTGTGTGATGAGGTCAGGGAATTTCGCCGTAGCACGTACCTGCCTTCCTTGAGGAGCATAAAAGCCAGGAGCAGTGACTGTGATTCCTTGAGGCAGGTCAGCTG
Source organism: Pedobacter sp. NEAU-ZC8 (assembly GCF_059278965.1). Classification (NCBI taxonomy): domain Bacteria; kingdom Pseudomonadati; phylum Bacteroidota; class Sphingobacteriia; order Sphingobacteriales; family Sphingobacteriaceae; genus Pedobacter; species Pedobacter sp. NEAU-ZC8. The sequence goes on along the minus strand of NZ_JCAJXC010000016.1, from coordinate 68,911 downwards.
CAATTTGTTGCATCAGTGAAGCACTTGCCGGGCTAAGGTAAGCTTGAACAGCCTCCATTCCTGTTAAATGTTCTTTGATCGCCGTTAACAGCTGATCCGTGTCAGCATCCGGGACAGCTGAATAGAAGTTCATCAGTGAATCTAAACCTAAACCATGGGAGGAGGCCAGAATGGTGCCGATCGGAAGATCATGCTGAATGGCACCTGAAGTACCTATTCTGATGAGGTCGAGTACGCTAAGTTCTGGTTTCACCTGGCGAGTTTCAAAATCGATATTCTTCAATGCATCAAGCTCGTTGAAAACAATATCAATATTGTCTGTTCCAATGCCGGTTGAAACAACACTTAACCGCTTTTTGCCGAGATAACCAGTATGTGTGATGAATTCGCGCTTTCCTTTTCTTAATTCTACGTGATCAAAATAGCGGGATACCTCCGGCACTCGTTCGGGGTCGCCTACGGTGATAACAGTATCAGCAAGATCTTCAGGAAGTAGGTTCAGGTGGTAAATGCTGCCATCCGGATTGATGATTAGATCGGATTCTGAAATTAGGGACATAGTAAATTTTTCGGTGCAAAGGTACGTTTATTCCCGACTAATATTCCTGATCAGAGCTGCTCAATCTTTATTTGATCTACCTGATCTAGTTTCCCAAGGAGTTCCTGAGCCAACGCTTTCCTTACCTCTAACAAAAAGCTGCACTCTAAATCAAACGTTTGTGATTTTACAATTAGCGAGCTTTCTTTAATGATTCGCATTACCTGGTTCAGTTGCAGGTAATCACATCTGACACTATAAACCAGATTTTCGGTTTTCTCAATGATATTGCTGTTTTCAATAGCATCAATGGTTGCCGATTTATAGGCATTGATCAATCCGGGAACACCCAATAGCGTGCCGCCGAAATATCGGACCACAACAACAAAAACGTTTGTCAGTTCAGTAGATAGTAGACTGTTCAAAATTGGGCGCCCTGCAGTACCAGAGGGTTCGCCATCATCATTTAGCCTGTAATTGCTGGTGTCCATACCCAGCCGGTAAGCCCAGCAGTGGTGCCGCGCTTTAGGATGTTCAGCCTTCAACTGCAGCAAGATCGGCTTAATCTCCGTTTCAGCTAAAATGGGATATATATAAGCCATGAACTTACTGCCCTTATCCCTGAAAATTCCCGTTGCAGGCTGTTCTACCGTCTTATATTGGTCCTTAGCTTCCATAATATTGAGCAAGCGTGATCAAAATAATTGCAATAACGGCAAGTGCAACGCCGACAAAGTTTAGCTTGTTTAACTTTTCCCGGAACATGAAATAACCTAGAAGGGTACCAAGTACAACAACACCAATATTCATGGATGCAAATACGACTGAGGGCTGTTGAGCAAATGCTTTATGCGCTTTCAGGTAAAAGAAAATATTTGAAAAATTGAAGAGGCCGAGCAGAATGCCATATAATAGATTAACGATTGCAAAACGCTGATTAGATTTAAGAACCTGGTAGCTGGCCGAGAGCATCGCAATCGGAAAAGCGATACAGAAAACGACCAGCAAAATGCTGGTATAAGGCATCGTTGTATCGGTCGCTAATTTCTTGAACAGGATATCGACCGTGCCGAAACCGAGGAACACCATCAAGGGGAAGAAGATGGATGAATTCCGATGACCTTTGCCTTTGTTAAACAACATCAGGAACACTGACACGAAGGCCAGCAGAAGTCCTGCAATTTTAACCGCACTAAACCTCTCCTGGAAAATCAGGTATGCTGCAAGTAACGGCAGGACCAGAGATAAACGCTGTGCGATGTCAGTTTTGGCAATTCCAATTTCCCTTACTGATCGCGACAAGATCCAAAAGATGGTCGGCAGAAGTATACCAAGCAGGTAGTAGAGGGCTGAAGCAGGCAGTTTAAGCGTATGAATGTCGGGCTTAAAAAAAAATATACACAGTAATATCGCTGTCAGGTAGTTCCAGGCGATGGCCTGCTGCACATTTATGCTGTAGCGTGCGGCCAGTTTAAATAATACGCCAACGGTTACACTGCAGAGAATGCTTATCAGAACATATATCATACTATCCGCGATTCTGATGTATAAACAGCGTGTCCGTGTTTAGCGGGATTATTTCTTCAAGATAGCCATTAATCTGCGGCGCGGTGATCCCTTCCTGCCAGTTTGTGCTTGACTTGATTACCCTAGCCTCGTCCCAGAGACCAGCAGCTATGAATTGATTCAGAATGTTTGCCCCACCTTCGATGATGACAGATTGTATGTCCATCAGATAAAGCTGAAATGCAATTTTCTGTGGAAGATAAAAGGTCATGTCTTCCATTTGCACGAAATGGTTGGTTCCCTCAACGTCAGTTTTTACCTCATTAAGGAAAATAGTTTTAACCTGATCGTTATAAACATGGCTGCTTTGAGGAATGTCTAGTTTCTTATCAATGACGATACGTATCGGATTAGATCCCGGCCATTCCCGTGTATTTAATTCCGGGTTATCCGTCATCACTGTTTTCTTGCCCACCAATATGGCGTCTTCTTCGGCGCGCCACTTGTGCACCAGCTTTTTGGAAAGTGGATTACTGATCCATTGTTTTTTATTGATCAGCGGGGTAAAGTAACCGTTCGCAGTTTGCGCCCATTTTAGAATTATATATGGGCGTTGCTTCTCTACTCTGGTGAAAAATCGTTTGTTCAACACACGACCTTCCTCTTCAAGAACACCCTGCTGCACTCTAATGCCGGCAGCTTTCAGCTTTTCTATTCCTTTGCCGTTTACTGCGGGAAATGGATCCGCATTGCCGATGATGACTTCTTTCACTTCATGCCGGATCAGCAGGTCGGCACAGGGAGGCGTCTTGCCGAAGTGTGCACAAGGCTCCAGGCTTACGTATACCGTTGCCGACTTCAGCATTGCCGGTGCGCGCTCCCCGTATCGTTCAATTACATCATTCACTGCGTTTACCTCCGCATGAGCAGTGCCGATTTTCTTGTGAAAGCCTTCGCCAATGATTTTACCCTCTGAAACAATGACGCAGCCAACCATCGGATTTGGACTAACATCGTTGATCCCGAGTTCCGCTAGCTCAAGGCAGCGTCGCATATAATCTTCATGAACCATCGAGGCAAAAGTAGTTATATTGTTCGATTTAGTTACTTTTACCCGCTATGAATTACAAGGCGCTGAAGGAACGGTTCAACCAGTCTCTGGAAAAAATTTATCAGGATCAGGAGTGCTCCGGGCTCTTCTATATAGCACTTCAGAAGATCGCCGGTTTTACCAGGATGCAGTTTCTGGAACATCAGCTGCAGGAGGTACCAACACAAACCAGAGAGGCAATGCAAGCGGTACTCGACGCCCTTTGTTCCGGAAAACCAATTCAGTACATCCTGGAGGAGGCCTGGTTCTACAGGCTACGCTTCAAAGTGAATGCAAATGTGCTGATACCACGTGATGAGACTGAAGAGCTGGTCGACCTGATCATCAGGACAGAACGGGGGATGGGTCTGCAAAAGAAACGTTTGCTGGATATTGGCACCGGCAGCGGCTGTATCGCCATAGCAATAAAAAAAAATCTGCCTCAGTTTGAGGTCTCTGCGCTCGATGTCTCAGATGGAGCGTTAGCTGTGGCTCAAGAGAATGCGAAAATCAATGCTGTCGATGTCTCCTTTATCCAGGCAGACATCCTGACCTACCAATCCGAAGAACAATACGACATTATCGTTTCCAATCCACCTTACGTGAAGAACGAGGAGCGCCGGGACATGCACCACAATGTTCTGGCCTACGAACCACACACCGCATTATTCGTCTCTGACGAAGATCCTTTGATCTTTTATCGAGCAATCGCCGACTTTGCATTAAAGAACCTGGTTAAAGGTGGACGCCTGTACTTCGAAATTAACGAATACCTGGGCCGCGAGATGGTGGCATTAATGGCGGAAAAAGGTTTCAGCGATATCCAGCTGATCCATGACCTGCAACAAAAGCTCCGGATCCTGAGCTGTGTACATTAATCACTAATTACGCGGATGATATGACCGGATAACCGAATGCAGATATTCCCGGTCCAAGTGGGTATAGATCTCGGTCGTGGTAATACTTACATGCCCAAGCATAGCCTGTACCGCCCGTAGATCTGCTCCACCTTCAATGAGGTGCGTTGCAAAGGAGTGCCGGAATGTATGCGGACTGATCGACTTCTGCAACGAAGCCTTTTCCGCCAGCGATTTAATCATGGTGAAAACGGATATTCGTGAAAGCGTGCTCCCAAACTTATTCAGAAATACATAGTCCTCCATACCCGGTTTAATCTTTTGTTTGTTCCGGACTTCGTTCAGGTAAATGGTCAGGTGCTTTAGCGCAACACTGCCAATCGGTATAATTCGTTGTTTGCTGCCTTTCCCTTCAACCAGAATATAGTTAGCATCCGCATGGATATCTGAGATCCTAAGCGAGATCAGTTCTGAGACCCGGAGTCCACAACCATATAGCACCTCTATAATGGCCTTGCTTCGAACACCTTCAGGCTTGGATAGGTCTATGGCAAGCAGGAGTTGATCGATCTCCACAATACTCAATACATCCGGGAGCTTTCTGCTGATTTTGGGCAGCTCCAGTAAGGTAGTCGGGTCATCTTCCACAAGCTCCTCCAGGCACAGAAACCCAAAGTAGGATTTCAATCCAGAGATCACCCTTGCCTGGGAGTTCGGTAGCATGCCGAGTTCATTAAGCCAGGTAATAAAATCAATAAGATCCTGGTGTGTGGCCTTGGCTGGGAGCTTGCCGGCCGGTTCCAGGAACTGCAGTAGTTTGTTTACATCGTTGATGTATGCCTTAATGGAATTCCCTGACAAGCCACGTTCCAGGCGCAGGTACCTACTATATTCCCTGATATAAGCCGCTTTAATCACTTAAATATTTTCTACTATTGGTTTTAACTTTTAAGTTTGATCGATGAAGATACAAATTATAAACGGCCCCAACTTAAATCTGCTTGGGCTCCGGGAGCCGGGCATCTATGGAAATCAGGGCTTTGATAGCTACCTGGAAGAACTGCGCAAGAACTTTCCGGACCTTTCCATAGACTACTACCAAAGTAACGTAGAGGGCGAACTAATTAACAAAGTTCATGAAGTGGGATTTTCATACGACGGCATCATCCTTAATGCTGGCGGTTACACGCATACATCGGTTGCGCTTGCAGATGCTATTGCAGCCATTAAGACACCTGTTATTGAGGTTCATATTTCAAATATATATGCCCGTGAATCTTACCGGCATGTGTCTTTAACCGGAAAAAATTGTAAAGGTGTGCTCACAGGATTCGGAATGGACGGATATCGTCTGGCAATCACTTCTTTTTTACAGGAGCGGTCTGGAAGTTAAGCTTATTAAACAACTTGATCTTACTAATAAAGAATGCCCAAACGATGCTTCCATGGTACACGCCAGTCAGAGTTTGAAAAGGTAACTGTTGTGTTGTTCGTTTACCTGCTGTTTTTCGATAGTGCTGAAAAAAGTTAAAGTGTGCTTTGTTAATTGCCCAGGCAAACTTGAATTCGCCCTTCAGTAAAAAGTGTATCCATGCAATGAAGTCTATCCAGATTCTGGCAAAAAGCATGGTGTACATTTCCTTTGCAGGCAGGTTCTTTTGAAGTAAGTACAGGTTATTCCTGAAGTTAAGGTAGGTTTTAAACGGATTGGTTGAATTGAGGGTTCCACCACCTACATGGAAAACCTCAGCCGAGGGGCAATAAACGACTTTGTAACCCAAGTTCTTCAGTCGCCAACAAACATCAATTTCTTCCATGTGTGCAAAGAAATCGGGATCCAATCCGCCAACCTGTTTCCAGCAGGCGCTCTTTACAAACAATGCCGCGCCGCTCGCCCAAAATATTTCAACCGCATCATCATATTGACCTTGATCGTCTTCAATGACATCGAATATTCTACCTCTGCAAAATGGAAAGCCAAACTTATCCAGAAAGCCGCCTGCCGCGCCTGCGTACTCGAACTTTAAAGGTTCATTGAAACTCTTGATCTTGGGCTGTGCAGCTGCAATCATCGGATCTTTCTCCATAACCTCAATGATGGGCCTGATCCAGTTTTTCGGGACCTGCACATCCGAGTTTAACAACACATAATAATCCGCGTTAACTTGACTCAATACCTGATTGTAACCGCCCGCGAATCCATGGTTCACCGGGTTTTGTATAACCCTTATTCCTGGATAGCTTTCCTGAAGGAAGCGCACAGAACCATCCGTAGAAGCATTGTCACCAACAATAACCTGGAGATTATTATAATCAGTACCTAAAACCTGCGGCAAAAACGACTTCAGAAATGAAAGGCCATTCCAATTTAAAATGACTACAGCAACACTCGGCTCCATTTAAAACAAGAATTTTTTTTCAGTAAAAGAATGCGCTTTTTTTATCATTAATTTGTGGCTTGAGACTGCAAACATAATTTATCAAATGCAAAGTATCGCAACATTTCCCCTTTTTTATCTTCCGCCGGTAAGCTACTTTTCTGCATTGAAAGCCGTTAATTTTGAGTTTGAAATTGAAAAGTGGGAGCATTTTCCAAAGCAGACATTTCGTAACCGGGCTACTGTAGCCTCGCCGAATGGCCCATTGAATCTATTTATTCCGGTAATAAAAGGATCTAAGTATCATACAAAAATTAAGGATGTCCGGATCAGCTACGACTTTAAATGGCAGCGGTTACATTGGATGAGCCTGCAGACCTGCTATAGGAACTCTGCCTATTTCGAGTACTACGAAGATGAGATTGCTTCCTTTTATCATAAACAGACCAAGTACCTGTTCGACTATAATTTGGAACTGTTGCAATGGCTCTTCAAACAGATCAAACAACAACCGGATCTTAAATTCAGCCAGGAATATATAAAAGAGTTGCCGGCTGCGGTAGACTACCGGGATGCAGGACGATTTAAAACTGAAAATAATCAAAACCTGAAGCCTTACTTTCAGGTATTTGATGACCGGAATGGCTTTTTACCAAACATGAGTTTTGTAGATCTCTTGTTTAGTCAAGGTCCTCAGGCCAAATTATATCTGTAATGAGCAAGCGCCACAAGAAATTAGAGGTTAATCAACGATGTCAGCCGGATACCGGTTCAAGCCCAGGTGCGATATATCTGGATGAACGTTCGCTGGAGCCACGGATTACACTTCATAACATTTCGGCGGAGAGTTATAGCAGCCAGGTCATCCCAAGTCTGAGCGAGGTGCTGCCTCTGGTAAATGATACTGACAAGATCATCTGGATCGATATAAAGGGTTTCAAATCTATCCCAATGTTTGAGCTGTTGCAGCAGGAATTTGGAATCAACAAGCTGACCTTAGAAGATATCACCAGAACGCATGAGCGGCCGAAATTCGAGGAGTTCGCCAATTATGCCTTTGCAACCAGCCGTATGTTAATCTTCAATGCGGAGCGGGAGCTGGAGAATACGCAGGTGTCATTTATTCTGATCGGCAATGCGCTGATTACCTTTCAGGAGAATTACGAAGATTGCATCCAGCCGGTTCGCGAGCGATTAAAAGCAGGCAAGGGTAATATCAGGATCGGTGGCGCCAGTTACATCATGTATGCCATTATGGATGTGGTTATAGACACCTATATTGAGATCCTTGGGAGTTGGGCCGACGAACTGGATGCACTTGAAGACCGGTTGATGGAAAAACCCGAACGTTCCATCATGTACGATACCCAAATGATAAAACGCCATCTGATTAGCATCAGGAGGGTGGCCTGGCCCGAAAAGGACAAGTTAAATGACATCATCCGGTCCGACAGCCCCTTTATCCAGGATCAAACCAAGTTGTTTATTAAAGATGCTTATGATCATTGTATTCAGGCAATTGACCTGATCGACTCTTTAAAAGAGATATCCATCAGTAATATCGATATGTACCTCAGTATGATCAGTATCCGGATGAATGAGATCATGAAAGTGCTGACCATTATTTCATCAATATTCATCCCGCTCACTTTCATTGCCGGTATTTACGGGATGAACTTCGCCAGGCAGGATCCAATTACAGGGAAGACGATGCCGATGAATATGCCGGAACTTTACGCACCTTACGGCTATTTGTATGCGGTAGCGTTGATGATATTGATTGCTGTGATTCAACTGATATATTTTAAGAAAAAAGGCTGGTTTAAGTAGGCATGAACAGCTTTCGGCCATATTTTACTACCTTAGCGAGCCATGCAGTCCTTCGAGCTCGATAAAACAGATTTTTCCAAAATAAAACTGGCGCTTAGCGGCGACAATAATCAGCTCCAAGCTGTACTTGCGGAATACCACGCATCTGAAATCGCAATCCTTTTTGAGCGTCTTGGAGATGAAGACCGCCGACGCATCATTAACCTGCTGCCTGTTGAAATTGCCTCCGAGGTAATATCCGAAATGCATGAGGAAACGCACCCGGAAGAACTCCTGCTGAAGTTACACCCAGACAAGCGCACGGAGATTGTCGAAGAGCTTGACTATGACGATGCTGCCGACATCATTGCACAGCTTGAGCATAATGAGCAGCAAGAGCTTTTGGACGATTTGAGTGAAGATGACGCCTCAAACATCCGTAACCTCTTAAGCTATCAGGAAGACACCGCTGGTGGCTTGATGAATACGGAGTTTATCCGCATCAATTTAAATCTGACCAAGAAGGACGCAATTGATGAAATTATCCGTCAGAGCGAGGACATGGAGGAGTTCTACACCATTTATGTAGTAGATGACGTCAATACCTTCCAGGGGATTGTTTCACTGAAAGACCTTATTAAAGCCCGAGGTAACCTTAATATCTCCGAACTTGTGAAAACAGACATTGTCTGGGTAAGTCCTGATACCGATCAGGAGGAAGTAGCGCGCTTAATTTCACAGTATAATTTAACGAGCATTCCGGTGTTAACGAGTGACATGAAGCTCTTGGGCAGGGTGACGTTCGATGACGTAATCGATGTACTGGAGGATGAAAACACAGAAGACATTCTGAAGATCTCCGGTGTAAGTGAGGATGAGGAACTGAGTGGTAATTGGCTGGATGCTGTTAAATCCAGATTGCCATGGCTAATCATCAATCTCGGAACAGCATTTCTGGCTTCGGCAGTTGTTCGATTTTATGAGCCCACCTTAGCAAAGATTGCTGTACTGACGGCGTATATGACCATCATTGCAGGAATGGGTGGTAATGCCGCTACACAGGCTCTCGCAGTTACCGTAAGGAGGATCTCGCTCTACGATCTTACGGACCGGCAAGCATACAGAACGGTTCTTAAAGAGTTCACCGTAGGTTTGATTAACGGCGGGGTAACTGGACTGATCGTATTTGGGTTCTCCCTGTATTTTGATAGCAACCATCTTATGGGATTGGTCATCTTTCTCGCGATGACCGGTAACTTGATTGTGGCTGGAATTGCCGGTGCAGCCATTCCGCTACTCTTAAAGCGGGTGGGTATTGACCCGGCGATTGCTTCGTCAATTATCATTACAACCTTCACTGATATCTTTGGCTTTTTTCTTCTACTCGGACTAGCGAGTCATTTGCTGCTATAGTTACCTGCCGGTAGCCCTTCAAACGTGAAACGTTGATGATTAAAAATCCATATTGAAAATCAATATGTTACACTTTTTATGAAAATTTGAGAATTTTTTCTAAACCAAAACAATGATGAGTTGTTGTGTAGCAAATTCAATGTCATGAAAACGCTAATAAGTCAACCGGAAGTCTCAAGCAAGAAAAAAGCGGTTCTCAGCCAGGAGGATACCTTTAGCTTGAATTCAAAACAAACTACCAACTCAAAAACCACTTATATAAAAAGCACTTCACCGATTATGGCTAAGCGAAAGGGTAATCCGAAATTGTATATTCTATAGGATAGGTTTTAGGAGCAATGAGTTTACAGGATAGTACTCAGCACAGGGGTTAAAAGGATTAATTCAGGATCTTTTTAACCCTTGTTAAAAAATTATCCAGATCAAAAGGCTTGTTGATAAAATCATCTGCACAAGCTTCCTCCAGAACGGATTGCGAACCAGCATGCGCCGACATAATTATTACCGGAATATTAACGGTTTTTTCGCTGAGCTTTAAGTTCCTACATAAATCAATCCCATTTCCATCCGGCAGCATGACGTCAAGTATAATGAGGTCAACATCTTCAACACGTTCCCGGTTAATAAAGGTGGTAGCATTTTCAAAGGATTCAACAACGTAATTCGCGTCTTCTAATATGTATTCAACAATAAATCTGATGTCGCCATCGTCTTCAACAATTTGTATATGTTTATTCATCTAAATCGATTTATGACTAACCTTTATTTAAAACCAAATTTAATGGATAATAGTTTTAAACCTCATTAAATAATATTTTAATCAATATTTTTAGGTTTTTATGCTAGAGTATTATTTCCCAAATATTATATATTTGAATCATAATTAAATAATTAAAATATGGAGAGGTTTACAAAAGTTAAAGAATTATTAGCTTCAGTAGAAGCGGATGCAGAAAAGTTCTACAATGCAGGAAACAACGCTGCCGGTACCAGGCTTCGTAAAGCGATGCAGGATCTAAAAGTTTTGGCTCAGGAAATTCGTACCGAGGTTACAGAAAAGAAAAATTCTGCTAAGTAGCAGTGATGATACTTAATGCTCCACAGCCTGTTTATACAGGCTGTTTTTGTATACAAGGGTTTTTAAATTTTGCTTTGTGAGCTCGTATATTTGTGCGCCAAGCTAACCTTAACTGAAAATCATGATGATTGAGCCCCTGATAAAACAACATTTTCCAAACGCCAAAACTGGCGCTGAAATCACAGAAACCTATTTAAAATTTATTTCTGGTGAGTATGGTTCGGAGATGGACAAGATCTTGTTCGCAACATCGCTCTGCTGTGATGACATCAATGTATCAACGGACTTCCGTCGCGTACTTACGAGGCCTTTTACTTTAGGCGGCCTGGGCGGCTTACCGTATGCAGGAATCACGGGTCTGGTGGCATTTGCGCATCACGTACCTGATGGGGGCGATGCCTTTATTTTTTATGGTCCCCATATCGGTATTACCGATGAAGGGTTGCTTGGTGAAATGCGCCGTCCTGGTCAGCAGCATCTAACCAACAGCTGCGGTGCGCTTGTGCTCGCTTTGGAGCGGCTAAACAGTAGCAAGCCTGTACTTCCAGAGCAGTATGAGCTTGATGCCCAGCAGTTGATGTTGGAGCGTTCTTTAGCTCCGCTAAAGGAGGCTGGCTCGCATGAGATTCAAATTAAAGATGCAGTCAATTTCACTTACTACAATGTACGAACCCGATTGCTTCGTTTGATCAAAGCGAGTCGTTCGGAATTTAAATGCAGAAGAATATTCTTGTTAGGGGGCATCATTATCAATACAAGTCCTGAATGCCACGACTATGTTGATATCAGAGATTTTGAAGTACTTGATCCCCAAAAGATCGAGGATCCGGAGCTCGTATCCATACTCGCATCAAAAGCGTTTAAAGCATTGTAAGCTTACACCAGTCTGCCGGATTTCCAGACAAATATCATAATCTCTTCAAGAACGTTAAATGTTATTTAAAGGCGGGCACTAGCCCGCCTTTGTTTTGAATGAGGATTTACTGAAGTATCGGCCTTGATACGTGTTTGTGACGTACCTGAAACGTAGTTGCTACGTAGTTCGTACGTATGGATACGTAGTAAGTACCTATTAAGCTCCTGGTAAACTCGTAGAGATCTCTGTCCTACATATGGCCGCTATACGGGCTCTGCTTTCTGGCTCCTCAACTTAGTATTTCTGGAAAAACAATTTTAGAATTTTAGAAGTGATAATGTTCCTCAACACGATATTGGGGAAAAGCGACATTCACTGAAACTAAAAAAGCCTTCAAAATTATACATTTTGAAGGCTTTTAGAATTCTTGGTGATCCCGCTGGGATTCGAACCCAGGACCACTACATTAAAAGTGTAATGCTCTACCAGCTGAGCTACGGAATCATCTCTTTTTTTGTTTCTGAAGAGGCTGCAAAGGTAGAATTATTTATTTAACATGCTAAATAAATTTTAAAATAATTTATTCTACCAGTTTCACGGCGGGTGCCCATTCAACGGATTTACAATTCGGGCACTTGGTACGCATTGTGGAAATCAAGGTTTTAGCCAATGTTCCGCAGTGACAACATACAAAATCATCGGTTTTACTTAATTTTCTCTTAGCAAAGTCCGGATCGATATCGGGCAGAACACTTAGTCCAATACCTGGTTCTTTCTCTTTAACGAGACTGAACATCCCATTTGCTTCAATATACAGGCGGTTTACCATACCAAGGTGAAAAATGCCCAGGCTTCTCAGTTGCGAGAATATTCTTTCCTTGCTAATGCGGGTATGCTCCATGGTTGGCAGGTTTAACACACCATCTTGTACGAGCACATCCAGATCATCCTGAGTTAAAGATTCAAAATCTTCGCTTCTGGAGGTTCTTCTGGAAACAAGATTTGTAAAAAGGATAATCACTATCGTTATAACTACAGGAGGGAGAATACCTCGATCCGGATTCATCAATGGAATACCCACGGCTGCTGCCAGCGATACCACTGCAGCCATTTCATTACGGCTGATCTGAGCGGACATCCGTTTGCCCATCAGACGCATGGAAACGATCAGGAGTGCATAGATGAGAAAAGCCCGGAAGATCAATTCGATAAAAAAGAAAGCAGGTATTTCTCCGATGAGTATTCTGTTAAAGTCGCTTAAACTTAATTCTTCTGGTTTCATATCAATGTATTATAGCTTCTTCCCAATTTTCACAGCCACAATTGTCGCACTTGCCATTTCGTTCTTTTTCGTTTTCAGCAGTACGCCCACACATGCGGCAGACATAAAAATGTTCATCTGATTTATTTTGGCTTTCGAGTATTTCACCATCTCTGGAGGGATATATAGACAGGCCTGGTTTTGGTGCGTCGAATTTGAAAACACTAAATATTCCACAACCCTCGATGTATACCCGTTCAACTTCGCCAAGGTTATAGATATTTTGGGCTCTCAGCACCCCGTAGAGTTGTTGCCTGGAGATGTTGGCTGCTTCAAGTTGCTCTGCGTCCAGTACACCATCTTTCAGCAGTATTGCTTCTTTGCCTTGAATCAGGTTTTCCATTTTGCTGCTTTTAATACCGAGTAGGTTAAAACCTCGCTGGAATGCCCATGCACATAGCAGCACGAAAATTCCCTGGATAATTCCCTTATCCGGAACTTGCATCGGCACACAAATAATAGCCCCGAGCGTCACCATAACTGCAAGTTCGGAGATGGTAAGCTGCCCACCCATCCGCTTTCCCATGAGCCGGAGTACAACGAGCAACACCAGGTACATGATCACTGTTCTTATCAAAACTTCTAATAGAAAACTGGTGGGCGCCGAGCCTATTAGTATTCGATGCCAGTCATCCCAAAGTATGTCTTCCTTTTTCATTCCTAAACATTTTACTCCACCTAAGCAAAATTTATTCCATGCGTCAGAAAATTTACTTTCCCAACAGGTTCAGGTAGTTTTACTAAAAGGCTGGTTATTAATAGCTAACCAAATAGGTATATGCCATTCAAACAATTTTCTGTTAACCGGGGTTTTATAGGCAAAACTTGAAAGCCAATAGTTAAACCAAGCCTTTGTTTGCCGGTTGAGACGAGCTGAGTTGAATTCAAATATTTACATCTTAACTAAATTTTTATGAAACAGTCCCTAGAAATGCCGACTAAAAATTTGATTTGCTTCTCTCACCTAAGGTGGGACTTCGTATTTCAAAGACCACAACATTTACTTACCAGGTTTTCGGCTCATGCCCATGTTTATTATATGGAAGAACCTATTTTTGACGTCAATGATGATGCCTATTTACACCTTTCTACCAGGGGTCAGGGCTTGACGGTCGTTGTTCCTCATCTTAAAGCAGGCATGAGTGCATGTGAAGTACATAACACGCTGATCGCCTTATTAGATAAATTCTTCCAGAATTCCGACCTTCAGGATTGGACTTTTTGGTACTATACACCAATGGCGCTGTCCTTCTCAGATAAGTATAAACCTAAGTTCATTGTGTACGACTGTATGGATGAATTATCTGCATTTAAATTTGCACCTGAGGAGCTGATCACACTCGAGCGCAGACTACTTGCAAAAGCTGACCTTGTATTTACTGGAGGACACTCCTTATATGAATCCAAGAAACAACAGCATTCTAATATTCATCCATTTCCGAGCAGTATTGATAAGGCGCATTTTGCACAGGCTCGGTCAGTTGAAAAGCAACCTGCGGATCAGCAGCACATTGTTGGAAAAAAACTTGGCTTTTATGGTGTAATCGACGAGCGTTTCGACATCGAGCTGATTGGTAATATGGCAACCTTAAGACCAGACTGGCAGTTTGTGTTGATTGGTCCGGTGGTAAAAATTGATGAAGCTATTTTACCGAGAAATAAAAATATTCACTACCTGGGACAGAAGTCCTACAATGAACTGCCTGGTTACCTAGCTGGCTGGGATATCGCATTGATTCCGTTTCAGTTAAATGAGTCGACCAGATTTATTAGTCCAACAAAAACTCCCGAATACCTCGCTGCAGGTAAACCTGTGATCTCAACGCCAATCCGCGATGTGGTAAAGCCTTATGGTATTAAAAAGCTTGTACATATTGCGTCTTCTTGTGATGAGTTCATCGAGGCTATTGAATCTGAGTTCAGCAAGCAGGATACCTCGGAGTGGTTAGCTGAAGTTGATGAATTTTTGAACGACATCAGCTGGGATCAAACTTTCGAAACCATGGTTAGACACATGAATGTTACCTTAAACAGCAATAAGAAAATTTCTATCGCGAGTTAAGGATGTAAGAACAGGCTACCTGTATAACTTACTACGTACAAAGAATCTGAATGATCTTATTTATAAAGTATGGAAATTTGGGGAGGCATTGAATGTACCATCAACCGGGTAGGGGATCAATATTTTGATCAGTTAACCTACCAGGGGCATTATACCCGGAAACAAGATCTGAAAATGCTCTCGGATCTTGGAATAAAAAAGATACGATATCCCATTCTTTGGGAAAAACATCTTCCTGAGCGGAACGCCGTGATCGACTGGTCTTTTACCGCTGGTCAGGTGGAATATCTAGAGGCGAATAACATTGATGTCATTGCCGGTCTGGTGCATCACGGTAGTGGGCCGGCTTACGTCAATATGCTCGACGAAACATTTTCAACCGGTCTGGCTGCATACGCCGAGCAGGTTGCCATACAGTTTCCCTGGATCAAATATTATACTCCAGTAAATGAACCTTTAACTACAGCCCGTTTTTGCGGGCTTTATGGTTTATGGTATCCGCACAAGAATGATGACGAAAGCTTTCTACGTATCTTATACAACGAATGTAAAGCGACAGCCCTGGCCATGCAGGCCATCAGGCGGATTAATCCAGAAGCCATGTTGGTGCATACTGAAGATATTGGTAAAACTCATGCTACCAAACTTCTTCAATACCAGGCAGATTTCGAAAATAAAAGAAGGTGGATAGGGCTGGATTTATTATGTGGAATGGTTGATGAAAATCATGATCTCTACAATTACCTTATAAAACACGGCATCAGGCCTGATGAACTTAGATACTTCAGTGAGAATCCATGTCCGCCGGACATTTTGGGTTTCAATCACTACATTACCTCTGAGCGGTTTTTAGATGAACGCCTGGATTTATATCCACCCCATACGCACGGGCGCAATGGCAAACATGCCTATGCTGATGTTGAAGCCGTCCGGAGTTCAGATGCGGTCCTTGCCGGTCCTAAAGCACTACTGAATGATGCATGGCAGCGATATGGGATGCCTTTGGCCATAACAGAAGCACATCTGCACTGCGGGCGTGAGGACCAACTAAGGTGGCTAAACTATATTATTCAGGCTACTGAGGACTTGGAGGCTGAGGGTGTTGATATCAGGGGTGTGACCGTCTGGTCGCTATTCGGTGCCTATGGTTGGGACCGCCTATTGACAACTGCAACGCGTAATTACGAGTCTGGTGCTTTCGACGTTCGGACCGGAGAGGCACGTCTTACCCAGATTGCAAAGATGGTTGCCGATCTGGCAAAAGGTAAAGGTTACAGCCATCCTGTGCTCGAACAACAAGGCTGGTGGCAGCGTAACGATCGAATTTTATATCCACGATCTGGAGCAGCAAATATCATTGTTAACCCTGGTCCCAATCCGTTGTTGATCATAGGGTCGGATTCTACCTTGGGGATGGCTCTGGTAGATATTTGCAACCACCGAAATATTAACTTTGTTGGGCTTTCCAGCAAACAGTTAAACCTGTCTTCAATTCAGGAGATTGAAGCTGCGATAAACAAGTATAGACCCTGGGCGGTTGTAAATGCGGCAGATTTTTATCAGGTAGAAGATGCAGAACTTGATCGTGAGAATTGCTTTTTAACCAACACAGTAATTCCTGCAAATCTTGCTATATGCTGTAAAAAGTCCGGTGTTCAACTGCTTACCTTTTCTTCCGATCAGGTTTTCGATGGACGCAAAAATAGTGAGTACACGGAATCGGATAGCGTTAATCCACTAAATCTCCTAGGTTTAAGCAAAGCCAGGGCAGAAGAGCAGGTGCTAAGGGCTTACCCGGAGGCATTGGTTGTTAGAAGCAGTGAAATTTTCTCCAACCTGGCTGATGATAGTGCTATGAGTCGGATGATTGCAGCATTAAGCAGACGGGAAAGTATCGACGTCGCAGATGACGTATTTATTTCACCAACATTGGTTAGCGATCTAATTCATAGTAGTTTAGATTTGCTAATTGATGGAGAGGCTCAGATCTGGCATGTTGCAAATCAGGGCACCATCAGTTGGGCGGATCTGGCCAGGGAAGTTGCGTCCAGAGCAGGGTATAGCTCCACACTTCTGGTTCGGAAACCGTATGCGGAGTTAAATTTCAACGCAGCCAGACCGAGTTATAGTGGTTTGACCAGCGATAGAGGCGTCTTTTTACCGACGCTCGAAAATGCCCTAGATCGATATTTCAGCGTGATGAGCTAATCAACAATAAAATATGTAAATAATTTAAACCTAAATCTTGAAATCATGTTCATACCTATAATCGTCGGAATAATCTTCCTGGTGGGAATATTCATTGCCTATAATGCTTATAAAAGCAAAAAGTAAACCATTGAAAACTATAATCATTAAATTATGAGTTCATCCAATCAAACACATGATCACAATACCATCAAAAAATGGGTTGAAGAAAGAAAAGGTGTTCCGGCCCGTGTTAAAGGAACAGGTAAAAATGGAGATGAAGGTGTACTAAGGATACATTTTCCAGAACATAGCGACAGTACCAATTTGGAGGAGATTGAATGGGACGATTTCTTTAAAGACTTCGATAGTGATAAACTTGACTTTCTCTATCAAGATAAAAAGGCAGATGGCGAGACAAGTACTTTCCATAAGTTTGTTGCCCGTGAGAAATAAAAAGAGCCTCCTTTTGGAGGCTCTTTTTATTCAAGCAAGACAGTGTATCGGTTAATCCTCCTTTTTTTCCACGGGCTTCTGCTGTTTATACATACTCGCCGCAGCCATGCTGTCGGGCTGCATATTTGCCATACCCACCTGAACTTTATTCATAAATCCAGATATTATTTTGGCATCGCCGGACATTAGCGCATCAAAGCCGTCTTTTGCCACCTTCTCAGGATCAGCATGTGGCATATCCTGCACCATTCGGGATTCATTCATCTCTGCTTTGTTGAAGAAATCAGTTTCGGTTGCTCCCGGTAGAAGCGCGGTAACCGTAATACCTTTATCTTTCAGTTCGTACTGAATGCTGGCAGACCAGGTATTGATGAAAGCCTTGGTTCCATGATAAACCGATTGCAGCGGTCCGGGTGCTTCTCCAGCTATTGAACCGACATTAAGTATCTTTCCTGAACCGCTCGCGAGCATGTCCTGCAAGAAACAAGAGCTGAGTGCCACATAGCCACCTATGTTGAGCTGTATCATGTCCAACTCACGATTGATATCGATGTCCTTGAATTCGCCATATGCCCCTTGTGCAGCATTATTTACCAGGACCTCCACATTCAAACCGAGGTTTTTCACCTCATCATACACTTCAAATGGACTTTCTCTTTTAAACAAATCTTTGGAGATGGTGTGTACTTTCACCTGGTGGTTTTGTGTCAGCTCCTGCGCGACCTGCTGAAGATCGGACTGGTCTCTGGATACCAGTATAAGGTTATACTGATCGGCAGCTAAAAGCTCGGCCAGCGCTCTTCCAATGCCGCTGGTACCGCCCGTTACCAACGCGTATTTTTCTTTGTTTTCCATAATTTTCTATTTAGTAGGTAGATTGATTTAGAAATAAACAAATGAGCATTATCCCTGTTTGAAGAATTAACAATTGCATTCAGCGGTACAAAAATGTAGTTTTACACCCTTTATTTTATCAACACATTGTATTCTAAAGAACAAGCTTCCAACCTCAAACAGGCATTCTGGACCGCATTTGGCCAGTACATGGCCCTTCAACCAACTGCTGATGGGACGAAGGTAAACTGGGTGAATTACAAAACAGGGATTAAACATCTCTACTTCAGGATGAATGCAGACCAACATACTGCTAAAATTGCGATTGAGATTGCACATCCAGACCCTGGTATCCAGGAGCTGGTGTTCGAGCAATTTAAAGCTTACCGAAACATTCTCGTTGGCAGCTTAGGTGAAGAATGGGACTGGTCGCTCCATAGCAAGGACGCCTATGGAAAGACGATCAGCAGCATCAGCAAGGAAATTGATCAGGTGAACATTTTCAAACAGGAAGACTGGCCAAAGTTAATCACGTTTTTCAAACCAAGAATTATGGCGCTTGATGAATTTTGGTCTGACGCAAAATATGGTTTTGATCTGTTTTCGTAATGTTAGCATGCCTTAATAAAATAAAAACGCCAGCACTAAGGACTGACGTTTTTGTTTCGAACTGATCGACAAGATTACTTGATCTCGATCTGACGAACAATTTGTTTGGCTTCGTCTTTCTTCGCAACATGGATATTTAGCATACCATTGTTGTAGTGCGCTTCTATTTGAGCATCGTCGGCTGTATCTGGAAGCGCAAATGAGCGAACAAATGAACTGTAGCTAAACTCACGTTTATTGTACTGTTTATTCTGCTCGCTGTGCTCGGACTTTTGTTCAACCGATACGGTTAACAAGTTCCTGTCAAGCTTAATGTTGAAGTCTTCTTTTTGTAACCCTGGAGCGGCCATCTCAATCATGTAATGATCTTGTGTTTCGCAGATGTTCACTGCAGGAACCCTTGAGACCATTCGATCTGAGAGGAACGAATCATTGAACACAGACTCAAAGATGTCGTTGAAACCAGTGTTTAAGCTTTTACTGTTGTTTCCGTTGTTAAATTTAATAAGTGACATAATAAATCCTCCTTTTTAGAAAAAATGTTAAATCAATTTATTAAAAGAACTTTTAGAATTTTCTAAGTGCTTTACAAGTGCTGTGCCATCCAAAAAATCGACCTTTTCAGCTGTAAAAAATGCATTTTTACTGAAAAATTTTCTTTCATAACTGAAATCCTGACAGATGTTTTCCGGCTCATCAAGTTCAATCGTGGTTACGAGCAAGCCCTATGTTTGAGACCGTTCTTATGCGAAAGAACGATCTTAGCACTGGCCGATCTTTTCATATAAATTCGATTAAATAAAACCGCTTTGCGAATGCACTTGTTTTGATGTGAAAATCTTAAGACGTGAAGCGATATCCGAATCAAAATGTAGCATCCCTGAATGCCGCCGCAGCAGCTTACCATCTTTTCAACGATGGTTTTACGTTCATTATGAATCGTCGGCGATTGATGAATACCGATGTTTTTACGATTGATGTTCCCGGTTTAAAGGTGATTTGTATTGGGGGCGAAGAAGCTGCCAGTATCTTTTATGATCCCGATAAATTTGTTAGAAAAGGTGCCATTCCGATTCCTATCCAGAAAACCTTAACCGGCGTAGATGCGATTCATACGACGGATGCACAGCAGCATAGTCATCGAAAAGCCTTGTTCATGTCTTTTATGACCGAAGATCAGGTTGCCAGGTTGCAGCGGCTGATCAGGCATGAACTGCATGTTGCTTCAAACTCCTGGATTAATCGCGATCGCATTGTGCTATTCGAAGAGTCTGGTATCATACTTTGCGAGGCGATTTGTGCATGGGCCGGGGTTCCGCTTGCCCTGAATAATTCGCCCTTGCGGGCAAAACAGTTTATCTCAATGGTAGATGCCTTCGGAACCATGGGGGCGCGCCACTTTAAAGGGGTAAAGGCGAGGAAACAAGTTGAAAGCTGGATTACAGAACTTATTGAAAAGGTTAGGAGCGGGCAGGTACATGTTGATCCAAACAGTCCTTTATACCTTTGTGCACACTATAGAGACCTCGATGGGATGGAGCTCAGTGCAAAGCTGGCAGCTATAGAGCTTATCAATTTACTGCGCCCAACGGTAGCCATTGCCTGGTACATTACCTTTGCGGCTACAGCGTTGTTTACTAATGATAGCTATAAAGCACAGTTCATCTCCGGGGCTGAGGCCTATCAGGATAATTTCATCAACGAAGTGAGGAGGTTCTTTCCATTTGCACCTTTTATGGGGGCAAAGGTGCGGGAATCTTTTGTCTGGAACGGGGTAGAATTCTCCAAAGGTAATCTTGTCCTTTTGGATATGTATGGCACGAACCACGACGACCGCCTTTGGGACAATCCTTTCGCCTTTATTCCGGAACGATTTGGCGGGCGGCAGCTAAAACCCTACGATTTTCTTGCTCAAGGGGGAGGTTATCCGGAGACTGGTCACAGATGTCCTGGAGAACTGATCACGATCGAGACACTCAAAACAGTTTTGCAGTTCCTCGCATCAGAAATTGAGTTTTCGATTCCAAAACAAGATATGTCTTATCCTTTCTCGAGAATGCCAACTCGCCCACGTGACGGGTTTATTATGGAAAATATCAAACGAACACAGCAATAGCCATGACCGAAGTTAAAATATTCAGCGAAACTACGTTAGCCGAAAAGAAATATCCACTAAAGGAGATCAGCTTTGAGAAGCCAGGACATGGCGGAAAGCCGGTAAAGCAACTCCATGAGATTTATTACAGGCCAGATGCTGTGGCGGTGTTACTTGTTGATTATCAGGAAAAAACCATCCTGCTGACCAATCAATTCAGGGTAGCCTCTTTCATCAATGGAAATCCCTCGGGAAATTTGATCGAGGCATGTGCAGGCTTAATCGATGAAGGCGAATCACCGGAACAGGCTGCTCAGCGTGAGGCTTTGGAAGAAACAGGCTACGGTATTTCCAACCTGAAAAAGGTTGGTGCTGTTTATCCTTCGGCAGGCGGCGTAACAGAATTCCTCCATCTGTTCATTGCGGAGTACGACAGTAAGGGTGCGCATGAAAAAGGCGGTGGAGTAGAAGAGGAGGGCGAGTACATCGAAATTGTCGAACTGACCTTTGAGGAAGCTAAAGCCAGAATGCTCGGGGGCCAGTTCAATGATGCAAAAACTTTGTTGTTGGTCCAAAGCTTCTTTCTAAATCTGCAAGTTTAGCGTACCTGGTGGATCAATTTTGCTCCAGCATCGAAATGATCAGTTCATTGCCCTGCCCACGCGCATAATCCACAGGCTGTTTGCCAAAGCGATCACGCATCGTTTTGTCGGCTTTATGGTCAAGAAGTAGCTGCACAAGATCTGCATGGCCGAAGGTAGAAGCAAAAAACAAAGCACTTGCACCATTACTATTGACCAGATTTGCTGAGGCACCGTTTGCCAGCAGTAAGGCCACAAGTGGCTTATAGCCCTTGAAGCATGCACCCATTAGTGCTGAGTTTCCAGCCTGATCCTGAAGATTCACATCAGCCTTTGCATCGATAAGAAGCTTAGCAACCGCATCACTATTGTTGTATACCGCTAGTATCAAAAGCGTATGGCCACTTTGGTTTAGTGAGTCAAACTTCTTGCCTGCATTTATGTATGATTTCACTGCAGCACTGTCGTTTGCACGCACAGCGTTGAAGATATCGTCGCCTGTTTGTGCTTTTAGTCCTGTGTTGAACAGGAGGATGATGAACGATAAGTAAATAGTTTTCATGGGTATATGGATTTAGGGCGCCATTAGGCGCCCCGGAGTTTTATTTTTGTGTGTTAGCGATTACTTGTTCAAGTTCCGCTCTGGAAAGGTTAAGTTCTTTTGCTAAGCGCATTCCATAGTCGCGATCTGCCTGGTAGAAATAGAAAATCATCTTTGCGACAGTGGTCTGATTATTTACCTGCTTCAGTGCGCCTGAAAGGTTCGCAATCAGATTATCCTGATCTTTTTTCGAAAAGGAACGGTATAGTTCGCCAGCTTGTTTGAAGTCGTTTGGCTTTGAAATTTTTGCCTGGGCGGTTTCGACATTTTTGAACCTGGAAACTGAATACTTGAACTTGGTATCTTCTTTCAATTCAGGTCTGTTTTCAGAAGGTTGATAATTGATGTCGCCAAAACCCTGTTTCTTAGAGGACATCACACCATTTTGATTGTAGTTATTAGATTCTACTTTCGGTGCATTTACCGGTAACTGCTGAAAGTTGCCGCCAATACGGTAACGTTGTGTATCAAAGTAAGAGAACAATCTTCCTTGCAGTAGCTTATCTTCTGAAGGCTCAATACCAGGAACAAGGGTGCCGGGAGAAAATGCACTCTGTTCCACTTCCTGGAAGTAGTTATCTACATTCTTATTTAAGGTCATTGTACCAACAAGATGTAATTTCGCTACGGACTCAGGCCAAACCTTTGTAACGTCGAGTGGATTGAAGTCCAATGCATCGAATTCTTCCGCTTTAAGTAGCTGTACATACAGGTCCCATTTCGGAAAATTTTTAACCTTGATGTTATTGAAAAGATCCATCGTTGCATGTTCCGTCATTGTTGCCTGGATCTTGTCGGCTTCTGCTTGTTCCAGGTTGCGCTCACCTTGTTTAGACTTCCAGGTGTACTTAACATACGTCACTTCTCCTTTTTCGTTAACCCATTTGAATGCATGTACACCAGAGCCGTTCATTTCCCTGAAATTGGCTGGAATGCCGTAGTCGGAAAAAAGCCAGGTGAGCATGTGTGTCGCTTCGGGCACATTTGCAAAGAAGTCAAATACCCGGCGTGGGTGGGAGGCTTCATTGGTTAATGGTGATGGTTTGAAGGCATGTACCATGTCAGGGAACTTTATCGCATCCCGGATAAAGAATACTGGCAAGTTGTTGCCTACAAGGTCGTAATTACCATCTTCTGTATAAAACTTCACAGCGAAGCCACGTGGATCGCGGTAAGTTTCAGGGGATCCTGCCTGATGAACAACGGTAGAAAACCGGACGAACAAAGGGGTCTTTTTGCCTTTGGCGGAAAACATCTTGGCTTTTGTCACTTCCGAAAAGTCTGCAGCAGCAACAAATTCGCCGTATGCGCCTGCACCACGTGCATGGACTACGCGTTCAGGAATACGCTCACGATCAAAGGCGGCAAGTTTTTCAATTAAATGGATATCCTCCAGCAAAACCTGACCATTGTTACCAATGGTTTTAGAATTTTGATTGTCTCCAATCACGGCGCCTGTGTTCGTTCGCATGGTCTGCGCAAAGAGCGTTTGCCCGCCAATTGCCAGCAATGCGAATAGTGTAATTTGTTTCATCATGTGTTTTGTGATTTAATTCAGACTCAAAAGTAGAGAGGAACCTGGCGTTCCGATAACTGAAATTTTCTATCTTTGGCATCGACAAAATCTATAGCCTTGAATATCCAACAGTTAGAATACATTATTGCCGTAGACCGGTTTAAAAATTTCACCAGAGCAGCGGAACATTGCTATGTCACACAGGCTACGCTTAGTGCAATGATCAAGAAGTTAGAGGTTGAATTGGACATAATCCTGTTTGACCGTACTCCGAAGGGGGTTTATACAACCGACGCAGGTTTGGAGATCATTGATGAAGCCAGGAAAATAGTATTGCATAGTCAGCTTCTTGCAGAAAAAGCCAAGAAGATTAATGGTAACATTGCCGGGGAAATTAAGATTGGAATAATCCCAACAATCGCAAATTCCCTATTGCCAAAAATTATAAAGCCTTTACTTGATGTTTACCCTGAGTTAAAGCTTGAAATCGCGGAACTCACGACAGATCACATTATTAATCAGCTGAAAGCAGGGCAAATTGACATTGGGATTTTAGCTACACCAATCACAGCATCCGAAATTGACAAGGTCGTATTGTTCCATGAGTCCTTGATGGTTTATGGCGACCTGAGTACGGATAAGAAATATATTTTACCAGAGGAGATTCGAGAACAAAAGGTATGGTTGTTTGAAGAGGGACATTGTTTGAGAGAACAGTTCATACAGCTGTGTTCGTTGAAGAAGGATGAAGTGTCTGTAAAGAATTTAAAACTTGAGGCAAGTTCATTTGATACGCTTTTGAATATGGTTGATGAGTTTGGAGGATTAACCCTGATTCCGGAGTTATACTATCTCTCGTTATCTGAAGAGCGTCGAAAACGGGTAACGCCATTTAACGCTCCCGTACCTGTAAGGGAAATGAGCATTGTCTTTCATAAACCACACGCTAAAGGAAGAATTATAAAAGCGCTTGCAGACTTGATTAGAAGCAACATCAATGAGACGTTGCGTTCACATCTCATTCCCGAAGAAGAACTTGACGTGATCAGTGTTTAGCGCATAAAAAAGGGAGATGTTGAATCTCCCTTTTTTATTATACGGCATCTGATAAGGATGTAAAATTGAAATCTCTGATTTTTAATGGCGGAATCAGGTAATTGTTGTTTGATTCGTCGCTTACTGTTCTTTCCGGTATACCGAGTTCTTCAAGATTATTAAGCATAATTACCGGGCTTTCGTTGAATCGGAAGTTCTTGACGGGAAACTTAATTTCCCCGTTTTCAATGTAAAAAGTACCATCTCTTGTTAGGCCGGTTAATAGGAGTGTCTGTGGATCAACAGAGCGGATATAATATAACCTGGTAACCAGAATACCTTTTTCTGTTCCTTTGATAAGCTCTGCAAGTGTTTTAGAGCCACCATCCATGATAACGCCACTGGGGCCCGGAAGTGGTGCTTTGCCTTCTTTTGCTGCCCAATACCTAGAAACAGGCATGTTCTTCACCACGCCCTTTTCAATCCAGTAAGTTTTTTGCACTGGGAGTCCTTCACCGTTGAAAGTTGATCCTGGGAGTTCAGGATGCCATGGATCTGAATAGATGTTTACACGCGGGTCAACCAGTTGTTCCCCAAACCTGGTCTTGCCACCAGCTTTGCTTAAAAAGCTCCTGCCTTCATCGGCAGAGCGCTCGTCCATGCTGAACGTTATGTTTTCAAGTAATACTGCAACAGCCGTAGGCTCAAGAATGACCGTATATTTCCCAGGCTCTATAGCCTTGGCAGCCACGGATCCGAGTGCTTTCTTTGCAGCTATTTCGGAAGAGCCTTTGGTGTCGAGCTTGCTGAAGTCATTATAGCCCTTTGTGACATATCCAGATCCTTTACCATCTTCCGTACGCATGGTTATACTGAACTCTAAGGATGAACCCGTTTCATATGCAAAAAGCCCCTTGGTGTTCATTATGGCTGTGTATCCAGTGCTGTTTTCCAAGAAACCTGCGGCATTCAATTTATGTGCTTTAGCGACCTCAAGGCTGTTTGCTACGGCGTCGGCACGCTCTTTAGGACCCGCCGCTGCAGTGGTCTCAGCATACATTTTCGATGGGGGACCATATTGCTGTGGACCGACAAATGGCACATACTCGGGGTTTTCTGGTGCCAATTTAGCGAGCTCCTCTGATCGCTGTACCGCGTTCTGTATAGAGGCGTCGTCTAATTCATTTAAGGTAACGATCCCTAATTTCTTCCCAAATGCTGACGCAATTTGTAAACTAGTGCTACTTACGGCTCCACTAGTGCTCACCTGATTGCGTGCATAACGGATGTTAGCGCTATCGCGACCAGACATATTAACCTCACACTCGTCTGCTTTAGAGTAGCTAAGGACCTTTTTCAGTAGTGCCTGTGCCTCTTCTTTTGTTATTAATGCCATGTTATGCGATTTTTCTAGCTGTATTTATAACGTTAACTCCATTGAACCTGGCGGTGGAAGATCCATGTGACACCGCACTTGACTGACCGGGTTGGCCCTTGCCATCGAAAAATGTTCCACCTAGGCGATAGTCACTTTGATCGCAAATCGCAACACAGGAGTTCCAGAATTCCTGCGTATTTGCCTGATAGGCGACATCTTTCAGCATACCTGCAATTTTTCCGTCCTTAATCTCATAGAAGAGCTGTCCGCCAAACTGAAAATTATATCGTTGCTGATCAATGGAGAACGAACCTTCGCCCACGATATAAATGCCCTTCTTTACATTTTTGATCTGGTCAGCAATCGTCAGTGGCTTAGTGCCGGGCTGCAGTGACACATTTGCCATGCGCTGAAACTGCACGCTGGCCCAATTGTCTGCGTAGCAACATCCTTGAGAAGCATCTAAACCAATGATGTGGGCCTGATCCCGTATCGCCTGATAGTTAACCAGAATGCCATCTTTAACCAAATCCCATTTGCCGCATTTTACCCCTTCATCGTCGTATCCAACGGCACCGAGCGATCCGGGTTGTGTCTTGTCTGCCACCATGTTCACGATACCACTTCCATAATCGAATTTCTTAGTCTGCCATTTATCAAGCGTAAGGAAGCTGGTTCCGGCAAAATTTGCTTCATAGCCCAGCACTCTATCGAGCTCTGTGGGGTGCCCGCAAGATTCATGTATGGTCAATGACAGGTGGGAGGGATCAAGTACCAGATCATACTTACCGGGTTCTACCGACTTGGCCTTGATCTTTTCCGAAACTTGAGTTGCACCTTGTCTAGCATCTTCCAGCATGTCATAGCGGCCTTTGTAAAGCGTTCCTGCAGGTGTCTTTACTTTGTCTTGAGGCCTAGCATCCAGATATTCGTATCCCATTCCCATGGGTGCGCTAAGGGCATTTCGGGTTTCATATTTTCCGGAGGCTTTATCAATCTTGGTAATAAAGAACGTTGGCCAGATGCGGTGAATGTCCTGATCAATGTAGGAGTTGTCGGTAGAAGCGAAATACTTTTGTTCATTCACCATGAACATGATAGAATTAACATAATCAGCGCCACCTTTCATCGCTGCATCGTTCACTGCTAATAGTAAATCAACCTTTTCTTTAATGGGAACTTCAAAGGCGTTCTTTTGAATTGGCGCTTTCCAAGATACTTCACCGTATCCTTTTTGAGGTGCCAGATTAACAGGCTCGGACTGCAGTCTTGAATTTTCCTTTGCAATAGATACCGCGAGGGCGGCGGTTTTAGCGATACTATCTTTATCCATTTTATCCGTAGCGGCGAAGCCCCAGGAGCCATTCGCAATAACGCGGATTCCAATGCCATAGGATTCGGTATTGACCAGGTTTTCTACCTTGTCTTCCCGGGTAATAACATACTGATTTAAGTACCGTCCAATCCGAACATCTGTATACGTTGCACCATTTGAGCGGGCAGCATTAAGTGCCACATCAGCCATAATCTTTTTTGCTGCCGGATCGACATATTCCAGAGACTTCTCTATGGGAATATCAGTTCCCCAGACAGGTATTGCTGGTATCATTGCCATCGCAGCGCCGATACCTGATAGTTGGATAAAATTTCTACGCTTCACTTTTGATTGTTTAGTTAACTAAATATAACTAAGGGAAAGCAGCTTTTGTAGAAGTTGCATTTTTTTATACGTTTAGAATGAAAAAAAGCCCTGAAGTAATATCCTTCAGGGCTTTTTGACCAATACTTAAATTAGTGTTATCTGGAATATCTACTTGTCTAATCCACCTCGGCGGGTTGCTTTGTTTTGTACAGGCCATTTTACACCTTCAGCTTTTACTGTCGATGATTTCTCTGGATCTTCACTCGCCATATAGGCCATGATTGCGGCAAGCATAGCATTGTTTTTCACATCATCAAATACAACCTTGTCATAGGTGTCACGGTTGGTATGCCAGGTGTACGATCCATATGACCAGCTTAATGAGCTCAAAGAGAATCCTGGTGCACCTGCAGCAACGAAGGAGGCGAAGTCAGAACCACCGGCACCTGGTTTACCTGGAAAATCAAGTTTAATCCTGTTCTTCAAGGTATCAGGAACTGCAGCTAACCATCTTCCAAGGTAGTCTTTGGAGTTTGCAAAACCCTGACCAGCCAAGTTCACCACACGGCCAGTTCCATTATCCTGGTTAAATAATGCTTGTAAATTCTTTACGATCTCCGGGTGATCTTCAACAAACGCCCTTGATCCATTAAGACCTTGTTCTTCACTTCCCCAATGGCCCACAAGAATGGTTCTTTTTGGATTTGGGTAATATTTCTTCAGCAGACGCATTGCCTCCATCATGGTGATCGTTCCGGTACCATTGTCGGTTGCTCCGGTTCCGCCATCCCATGAATCAAAGTGTGCCGAAAGGATTACATATTCCTCAGGCTTTTCCGTGCCTTTTATTTCAGCTATCGTGTTAAAGGTCGGAACTACGCCAAGTTCTTTAGATTCCGTATGCATGCTGATAGTCGGCTTTTTACCTGACTCAGCAAGACGATATAGCAAGCCATAATCTTCCAGGGCAATGTCAACGGTAGGAACCTTTTTGGTATAAGCGCTGAAGATTTTACTTACGCCGAAGCCAGCAGACCAGTTGTTTGTAATAATGCCTACAGCACCTGCATTTTCTAAAGCTACGGGTAGGGTACGGGTGGTGTAGCCGGTTTTAGCAATGCGGTTACGCCATGCGGCAGTCCGGGCAGTACGCTCGGCTTTCATTTTCTCAAAAGATTCTTTCAGTGCAAACTCTTCCCAGTTGTAGTCTGGACGGCCGGTTGGCTGTGCCATGGAGATCATCACGAATTTACCCTTAGCAGTAGGCAGCCACTTCTGAAAAGCGACTGAATCTGCTAGATCCGGAAGTATGATCACCTCTGCTACGCTGGTTTTTTTACCCATCCCAGGGCTCCAGGCAAGCTGAGTGCCTTCAAGTGACCGCACCCAGGGGCTAACCATGTCTATATGGGAAATACCACGTTCCCAGCCACGCCATTCACCCCATTTTTCATTGCGGGCAGATATACCCCAGCTCTTATACTTTTCAACTGCCCAGTCGTTTGCCTGCTTCATCTGCGGCGTACCCACCAGTCTGGGACCAATGCCATCGAGAAGCTCGTGTGCAAGTTGCTCTACTTGAGAATTGTTTGCACCTTCGGCCATGATGTTGTCGATCACTGCTTTATTGGTTTGTGCGAAAGCGGTACTGCCGCAGAGCAAAAGACCCATTAAAAACGGCCTTGCCATATGCCGCATGTTAAAGTTTAGTTTTTGGTAAGTTTGTTTCATGTTTCTAATTTAATAAAAATAGCGGTTCACAGCTATTGGTATCTTGCTGGAGTAAAGGATATGCTGCTCATACTCTAAGCTTTGCATAAATCGTGTAGCTATAAATTTACAAGTGTAGCTAAGGCTTGCTGTTATAAGTTTTCAATTTCGATCCACACTGGCGCGTGATCACTTGTTTTTTCCCAGCCTCGCACATGACGGTCAACTTCAGCTGCCCGTAGCCTTCCTTTTAATTGCGGGCTGAGTAAAAAATGGTCAATACGAAGTCCTGCATTACGGCCATAAGCATTGCGGAAGTAGTCGAAGAAGGTATAAATGACTTCCTCAGGATGTAAGGTTCTCAAGGCATCGGTCCATCCTTGTGCAACTAAATTGTGGAAGGCCGTCCGCACTTCGTGTCTGAAGAGGGCATCCTCGACCCAACGTTCCGGCTTGTACACATCTAACTCGGTAGGCATGACGTTGAAGTCACCAGTAAGGATCACTGGCATATCGTAACTTAGAAGCTGTTCAGCATGGTTATGCAGGCGTTCAAACCAGCGAAGCTTGTACTCCAATTTTGGCCCCGGAGCTGGATTACCATTGGGGAGGTACAGACAACCAATCACGACATTATTGACCAACGCCTCAATGTACCGGCTTTGCAAATCTTCGGCATCGCCCGGTAAACCGCGGCGTAGTTCCTTAATCTCCAGATTACGCGCAAGAATTGCCACACCGTTCCAGCTTTTCTGTCCATGCCAAATTGCGTTATATCCAGCTTCAGCAATCGCCTGTTCTGGGAATTTTTCGTCCGGCGCTTTCAATTCCTGTAAGCAAACAACATCTGGCTGTGTTTCCGCCAGCCATCTTAGCAATACCGGCAGGCGCCCGTTTATACCATTTACATTATAGGTTGCGATTTTCATTTTTAAAAATTTAAGTCAAGTTAGGAAAAAGCATTAACAAAACTTCGGCAGTTATGGCAGGGAAAACTTAAAACTGCCTGTGATTAAGATGATTAAGTTTGATCATTATGTTTATGTGGCATGAAATTTAGTGTTTAATTTGATACAAGTCGCTGAATACTATAACAGTGCAGTCATCTCTGAAAAATCTTACCTTTACAGGACAAGGCCAACAAGAGAAAAAATAGCTTAGTCCCTGCAAAGGGGCTGAAGTATCTTAAAGCCAAACTATACTTTCAATACATGAATCAGGAATCGAAGCGCTTAGCGATAGCAAATTGGAAAAAGTGGGGCCCATACGTATCAAACCGACAGTGGGGAACAGTTAGAGAAGATTATAGCGCCAATGGCGATGTTTGGCAATCTGTAACACATGAAATGGCCCGCAGTAAAGCATGGAGATGGGGGGAAGAAGGCATCGGCGGAATATCAGATGAAAAACAATATCTATGCTTTGCGCCGGCGTTCTGGAATGGCAAAGACCGCATAATCAAGGAAAACCTTTTTGGCCTGTCCAATAACGAGGGGAACCATGGGGAAGATGTTAAAGAACAATATTATTATCTGGATTCTTCACCAACGCATTCCTATATGAAGATGCTGTACAAGTATCCTCACAATGCATTTCCCTATGAAGAACTTCGGGCAGAAAACCGTACACGCAGCAGGGCCGAACCTGAATTCGATCTCATCGATACGGGTATATTTAACGATAACGCATACTTCGATATCTTCATTGAATACGCTAAGTCCGCGCAAGAAGATATTCTGATAAAGATTACCGCCCATAACAGGCATGAAGATACCGCTCCATTAACCATTTTGCCTACCATCTGGTTCAGAAATCGCTGGTCCTGGGGGTATCACGAGAAACATGCTCAGCTATCCAAAAAAAGTGGCACGACACTGGAGGTTTGGGAAAAACATCTTGGACGTTACTACCTATATGCTGACAGGCCTGCCACCTGGTTGTTTACAGAAAATGAAAGCAATCCGAACAGGCTGTACAACGCTGTGGAGCAAAAAGGGTATTTCAAGGACGGGATCAACGATTATATAGTTAACCAAAAACAAGATGCCGTAAATCCGGCGCAGACCGGCACTAAGGCAGCAGCCTTGTATACGCTTGAAATTGAAGGTGGCCAATCTGCAACCATACAGCTACGCCTGAGTAAGGATAGTTTGGAACTGCCATTTATTGACTTTAACGAGATTTTTAATGAGCGTATTTTCCAGACTGACGAGTTTTATAATGAGCTTCAAGCGGACCTCGAAGACCAGGATCAAAAGAATATTCAGCGACAGGCGCTTGCAGGCTTACTCTGGAACAAGCAGTTTTATGATTACAACGTGCGGAAGTGGCTTAAGGGCGACCCCACAAGTCCTGAACCGCCATATGAACATTCGAACTCGAGGAATGTAAATTGGAAGCATTTGAACAGTGCTGACGTAATATCAATGCCGGATAAGTGGGAATTCCCATGGTTCGCTGCCTGGGATCTGGCCTTCCACTGCGTGACTTTTGCCCTTGTTGATGCAGAATTTGCAAAACATCAACTGTTACTGCTTACGAAAGAATGGTACATGCATCCTAACGGACAGCTTCCGGCCTACGAGTTTAACTTCGATGATACCAATCCACCGGTACATGCCTGGGCTGCATGGGAAGTGTATAAGATGGATATGAAAAACAACGATGGGAAAGGTGACCTGCCTTTTCTAGAGTCCATATTCCAGAAATTGCTGATCAACTTTACCTGGTGGGTAAATCGGAAAGACCATGCGGGCACGAATGTGTTTGGTGGAGGTTTCCTCGGATTGGATAACATCGGAATTTTCGACCGGAGCATGAAGCTGCCTTCAGGGATGACCATTGAACAGGCTGATGGTACGAGCTGGATGGCTATGTATGCGTTAAATATGATGCATATCTCTCTGGAACTTGCACTCAACAACCGGGTGTATGAAGATATGGCCACCAAATTCTTTGAACATTTCTTGTATATCGCCGGGGCGATCATGAACATCATGGGGCCAGATGATACTGGATTATGGGATGAAGAAGATGAATTTTTCTATGATGAACTTCAGTTAGGTGATGGCCGTGCAGTAAAGCTAAAACTTGTTAGCATGGTTGGACTTGTTCCACTTTTTGCAGTTGAGGTTATCAAGGAAGAAACCTTGAAGAAATTGCCGCAGTTTGCTGAGCGGATGCAGTGGTTCCTGGAACATCGCCCGGACCTGGCTTCTCTGGTTTCGAGATGGACAGAAACAGGTTCTGAAAACAAACACCTTTTAAGTCTGCTCAGAGGTCACCGGATGAAAAGGATTTTACATAGGATGCTTGATACATCTGAATTTCTGAGTGATTATGGTATACGAAGCTTATCAAAACAATATGAGGAAAAACCATATGTGTTTAACAGTAGTGGAGAGCAGTTCGTTGTGGCGTATTTACCTGGCGAAAGCGACAGCAGTATGTTCGGCGGTAACAGTAATTGGCGTGGGCCAATTTGGATGCCCATGAATTACCTGATCGTGCAAAGTATCAAGAAGTTTAATGATTACTTCAGTGAAGATTTTACCGTTGAATATCCTACAGGATCCGGAAACATGCTTTCACTGGATGAAATTGCAGACGCACTTAGTGAGAGGCTAATCGGAATTTTCACGCTAGATGAAAAGGGTAGAAGGGCCTGTTTCGGCGACAACGAACTGCTGCAACATGACCCACACTTTAAAGACTACATTCTGTTTAACGAATATTTCCATGGAGATACCGGAAGGGGATTAGGCGCTGCACATCAAACCGGCTGGACGGCATTAGTCGCGAATCTGATCTTCGAAAGAAGCCGTGTGGGAAAGAAACATATCCTGTCTGCTGAAGAGATGGTTGGTTAAACTGAAGGTTTTTAAACCTTCAGTTTTTCAGTAAGCTTATAGATGTCGTACGCAACTTTCTGAATGGTGATGAACTGCTGAAATACCGACTCTTCATTCTGGCTTAATTCGACCTGATCCTCCTTCTTGATTTTGATCAAAGGAACGTTGTTCTTTTCGTCCTTATGGAATTTGAGGCTTTCCTGTGATTGTGTGATCAGGTAGGCTGTGTTCTCCGTCAATGGCCTAATCAGGTCAAGATGTTCGAGCGTAAAATCATGCTCTTTGTAATAGAGTGCCAGTGTTGCAATATAAGACGAAAGCAAGTGGTTTAAAGCCGTAAACTGATGAAGCTCTTTTATCATGAACTGTTTACTTTTTGGTTCCGAAAACATCCGTTGAAACAATGAGGAAAGATTCGCTGTGGCAACATAGACTTCTTTTCGAGCGACTTTATAATTCGTGAAATCTTTAGTGTTCTCGAAAAATAATGAACTAACCTGGTTGAAGTAGCTGCAGTTTGCGATGAGCATATGCAACATGTCACTTTTTAACTTTTCGTGTTCCCAATTTGGAAACAGGAAATAGCTGGCGAGAAATGCGATACCAGAGCCGATAAGCGTATCGTAAATTCGTTCCGTGGCCACTGAAATTCCACCCATACCTAAAAATTGAAACAGGATGATCACATACGGCGTCATAAAAACGACGCTAACTACGTAGTTTTTGCGCTGAAAGCTGTAAGAGGCAATCATGCAGATCAGCAGAATAAAGAACAGTGCATCTTTATCGTGAATAAATTGCAGTGCGAGAATACCGATCCCGGCACCAACCAGGGTACCGATAATCCGCTGAGAATTACGTTCTTTAGTAAGGCTAAAGCCTGGTTTGGAGATCACCAGGATGGTGAGCAAGATCCAGTAACTGTGTGAGAAGTCCAGGGACCTCGAAATCAGGTAACCGACGAGCATTACAATAGCTACCCGCACAGCATGTCTGAAGGTGGAAGACTGGAAGGTCAGGTTTTCAAAGAAGAGCTTCTGGTCAATGTTTTGCCGGGTTAAGAAGCGCTCTGTATCGATCGAACGTCCTTCAATTTTCTTCTTTTCCCCTTTATCGAAATAGCGGTTTACCGTAACCACACGGTTCAGGATGTTCTCAATATTTACTTCTATATTTCGCAGGGCAATAATACCTAGCGTGTTAAACTTCCCATTAACATTATTGCGCTCGAGTTCGCTGATTTCCTGTTTTAGCGCCTGCACGTCTTTTATCAGTTGAACCGGTTTTTCCGGCGTTCCTCCGCTCTTTAAAGCAAAGGCTTGTTCGTCCAGTTCGTGCGCAATTTTCAAGATCACAGCTTCGTATTTGGCCAGGATTCCGGTAGAATCAAATTGATCATGAAGCTCTTTGTAGTTGTAATAGGTAGACATGATCTGCTCGAAAAGATCGACCATATCGACAAACACGAGCATCAGAAATCTCCCTTCGGGCGTCGAATCTCTTACAATTTCCCGGGTCCTGAATAATACATCCCGAACAGCATCTTGTTTCTCGTGCACCTGAATTTGCAGGTTGAGCAGTTCAGCGTAGTTCTCATCAAAGTTGGTATTCTGCTTGTAGAACTTGGCTTTCGACCTTAAAAATTCACTAATCTCCATGATGCAGTCGCTGAGCGTTTGCTGCACGATCCGGTAAGGCCGTAACCGGTAGAAAAAATAACTCAGCGCGGTATACCAGAGACTTCCAATTAACACCAAACCGCCATGTATCATAACATCTTCCCATCGACGGACATCGTCAATACTAAGAACAAAGATGAGCAAGCAAGCGGTACCCACGGCACCTGCCCGAATGCCATATACCGAAAGCATGGTAAAAAAGAAACTGAAAGCGGTTAATATAATGCCAGTGAGATAGTAATTCCGGTTTATTAACCCGATGATCAGACTGATGACGGTAATCAATGCTGTAGTGATCAACATGGCATTTCTCCGATGGGCGATCGGACCCGGAGTATCTACAATACTCACGCAGAGCGCACCTAATGATAAGGTCATCCCATATCTCAATAAACCATATTGAGCCAGAATTAATGAGGGTAGTAGTACGCCAACTGTTATTTTTAGTCCATCAGCAAAATATGTACTTAATAAAAAATCCTGTGTGCTTCTTATCGGTTTATTAAGCATATCGTTGTTTAGCGGAAATTAGTAACATCGGCAAATTTAGAAACATTTACCAGATCAAGACCCTGATGCAAACAAATGTAATGCCTGAATAGCTACCTTTGAGGCATATGCCAAAAATTGGAATAGCAGAAGATGATCAAAAGATTTCCGGTTTAATTAAAGCTGGGCTGGAGGAGCATGGCTATGAAGTAAATGCCTTCACAAACGGCAGAATCGGATATCAAGCATTTTCGACCCAGGAGTTCGACTTGCTGATTCTGGACGTGATGTTACCTGAGCTGTCCGGTATTGAAATTTGTCGCCAGCTCAGAGCGAATGATGTAAAAATACCAATATTGATGTTAACGGCTCTGGGCACAGTAGATGATAAGGTTGAAGGTTTTAATAGCGGAGCCGATGATTATCTATTGAAGCCATTTCATTTCAGAGAACTTCTGGTTAGAATTGAAGCCTTGTTACGGCGAACAACATCCGGCACAAAGGAAGAGACGGTCGTGCTTAGCTACGAAGATCTAAGTCTTAATACCCTAAGTAAGGAAGTTCAGCGTGCGGGAACACCTATTTTGCTTACTGCGAAAGAACTCGCCTTACTGGAAGTCTTTCTACGCCATCCGAACCGTTTATTATCAAGGCAGTTCATTGCCGAGCAAGCCTGGGACGTTAATTTTGACACAGGAACGAACGTGGTTGACGTGTACGTAAACTTTTTACGGAACAAGGTTGAAAAAGGCTTTAGCAAGAAGCTGATTCACACGAAGATTAACCTGGGATATATCCTTAAGTCCTAACATGAAGATCAAAGACCGGCTTGCTATTTATTTTACCCTAGCCAGTACCTTGATGCTGCTGATCGTGCTGTCGGCAACCTATTTTGTGTTTTCAAAGTTCATGGAATCCGATTTTTTCGACCGCCTCAGTGATCGCACCCGCGTCACGGCAAACCTTTACCTTGAAGCAGATGAAATATCGACTGATGCACTCCGACGCAACAGAAACCAGTACCTGGACAAACTTAACGGCGAATTCATACGCATATATGATGCGCAGAACAACCCCGTGTTCATTGATGATAACAGTAGCACATGGGACAGTCAAATGATTGAAAAGATCCGGCAGCAAGGAAAAGTAAGGTTCAAGAATGGTTCCAGCCAGGTTGTAGGCATATTCTACCGCGATAATCAGGGTGACTTCGTGATCATTGCCTCCGCTGTTGATCAAAGTACATTTTACCGGCTCGAAAAGCTAAAAACAGTAATGTTTTTCATATTCATGATCATCTTTGTCGTGTTGTTACTCTCGGCGAGGAAAATTGCTGCGCATATTTTGAAACCCTTGGGTATCTTCATTGAAGAGGTGAAGCAAATTAAGTCGAACAACCTGGACTTTAGGGTTCAGGAAGGAACCAATAAAGACGAGATCAATCTTCTGGCAGCAAACTTCAACAAGTTGATGGAGCACCTGGAACAAGCCTTTGTGTTACAGAAAACCTTCATCGCAAACGCTTCACATGAACTACGCACGCCGGTAACCAGCATGATGATAGGTGCGGAGATTGCGCTTTCCAGAGAACGATCGGTTGAGGATTACCAGAAGGCATTAAATTCCATCCTTGAAGACGCAGAAAAGATGAATGGCATTATAACCGGACTTTTAGGGCTGGCGCAAGCAGATGTTGAATATGCTTCTGCTAACCTGGAGGATGTTAGTTTAACCGCAATGATGCTTACGATCCAGGAAGAATGGAGTCGCAGAGCACATGCCGCCGAGCTGATCCTGAAGTTTGATGCTAAACACCAACAGGATCTAACGGTATCTGCTAACCCGACATTGCTTAAAATAGCATTCAACAATATCATCGCTAATGGATTTAAATTCTCAGACGACAAAGCCGTACGTTGCTCGTTGAATGACGAGTCTGAGGGTTTCATCATCAGGATCAGCGATGCCGGTCCGGGAATTGCGGAGGCCGACCGCCCGTTCATATTTGAACCATTCTACAGCGCTGCGATAAAGCAGGAAAAACACGTCACTGGTATGGGATTATTCATGGCTAAAAAGATCATTAGCTTGTTTAAAGGTACGCTCGTCCTGGAAGACAGCGGTAGCCATGGCAGCACGTTCAAGATCTGCTTTCCCCGACTTTAATGCCGTTTTAATTTGGCTTTAATTCCGCTTTAATGCGCCTGGGATACCTTTGGCGCAAATGAAAGCACTTGTTATCCGTATTAGTTTACTTGTTTTAATACCATTTGCTGCCGCTCTGGGCCAGCAATCACCTGGCTCGATCGATAAGAAGAAATCGGCTGACCTGACCTTACAGGAAGCCGAAAAACTGTTCCTGCAAAATAATGCAGAGTTAATTGCTCAAGGGTACCAGGTTGAACAATCCCGGGCAAACATCATCACAGCAAAACTGTTCGAGAATCCTGAATTGAGTTACGAAAACCTGTTCTACAATCAGGAAAGCGGCAAATTTCTACAAACCTCAATGGCCTATGGACAATTTTCAGGGTCACTTACTCAACTGATCAGGTTGGCAGGTAAGCGGAATAAAGATATTAAAATTGCCAAGACAGAACTTCAGCTTGAGAACCTGCAGTATTATGATTTGATTCGCACATTACGCTTTGAATTGAGGAGCACCTTTTATGAAGCCTTCTACACGCAAAGTTCAATCTTGGTTTATGATCAACTCATTGGCGCCTTAGACCAGTTACTCAGGGCTTCAGAAAAGCAGCTTGAAAGCGGGAACATTGCCAACAAGGATGTTATTCGAATTAAATCCAGTCTTTATGGTTTAAAGATGGAATATACTGCCCTGCAAAATGGTTTAGAAGCTTTAAAAAGCCGACTTAAGCTCCTGTGCGGTGTCGACCCAGCAATGGAGATTGGTTTATCTGGGCAGGGGATAGCGCCCCATGATTTTAAACCTGATAGTATGCCCTTTCAAGTGCTTTTAGATTCTGCTAAAGTAAGCCGTGCTGATCTACAACTGGCAAAAACCGGCCTGACCTATGCACAGGATATGCTTGCCCTTCAACACGCTAAGGCCGTTCCAGATGTTGCCGTCTCATTGAGCTACGACTTAAAAGGTAATTATCCGGAAAAGTATACGGGTATCGGCATCAGTATGCCAATTCCACTTTTTAATAGGAACCAGGGCGAGATCAAGAAAGCTAAAATTGCAGTAGAAGCCTCTAATGCGGCCATCAGTAGAAAAGAAGCTGAAGCCGCTTCAGAACTTTACACCAACTATCAGTCGGCAATCAAGATAGAACGAGTTTACAAGGCTATGGACGTTGATTTTAAAGCGAATTTCGACCAGCTTATGGAAGGTGTAATATCCAACTTCAGGCAACGGAATATTAGTCTGCTGGAATTTCTCGACTTCTATGATGCATACAAGGAGAGTACAATTCAGCGGGACAAGCTTCAATTTGAATTGATGAATGCTAAAGAGGCACTCAATTACCAAACAGGCACTAACATTTTCAAATAAACATATGCACAAACAATTAACGTACATCAGCATTCTCGTACTGATGACATTTGCGGCAGTTAGCTGCAACCCAGCTGTTGAACCAGTACCGGCAGAACGGTTTGAGGTAAATGACTCGCTAATAAAGCGCCTGCTGATTGATACCGTTCAACAGGCGAACACCGCTTCAGCGCTTAGCTTTTCGGCAAAAATTACCACCAATGAAGATAGACAAGCTGCCATTTATCCAATGGTGAGTGGAACGGTGAAAAACGTTTCAGTCATGGTTGGCGACTATGTGAAGAAAGGCCAGGAGCTTGCTAATCTGGTAAGTGCAGAGATGGCCGCATATGAAAAGGACGTGATCACGGCAGAAGCGGATCTTGCAAATGCCAGGCGGAACCTGGATCAGGCAGAGAGTCTATATCGTAGCGGCCTAAGTTCGGCTAAAGAGCTTGAGGAAGCTAGAAATGATGTGGTGGTCAAGCAGGCAGAACTTTCCAGGGCCAGGTCAATCTTAACACTCAATGGCGGGAAAACTTCTGGTCAGTATAGCATCGCTTCTCCAATTTCTGGCTTTGTTGTCGAAAAAAATATTAGCTCAAACATGCAGCTGCGTCCCGACAACGACCAGGCGCTGTTTGCTGTAGCAGATCTATCCGAAGTTTCCGCCTTAGTGAATATTTATGAGTCTGATTTACCGAGGGTCAGTGAAGGAGATGATGTTACAATCACCTTGTTGTCTTATCCGGACCGGTCCTTCAAGGGACAGGTTGATAAAATTTTCAATGTCCTGGATGTAGAGCGTAAAGTCATAAATGCGAAGGTCAACCTTTCCAATCCAAACTTAATCCTTAAACCTGGCATGCTGGCTACTGCCAAAATTCAATCCAAGTCTGGTATAAACCTCCCGGTGGTTCAATCCAGAGGGATCATCTTCGATGATAACAAGAACTATGTATTGCTGCTTGACGCCAGGAACAAAGTAAAGATACAAGAAGTAAAAATAAGCAGGCAAAATGCCGGCCTTGCTTATATCGCCAAAGGATTGGAAGCTGGTGATCGTATCATAGCCTCAAAGCAGGTATTTATTTACGAAAGTTTAAAGAATTAATCAGGAGCGTCATTCAACCAAAATGAACAAAATCATCAAGAACATCATCGTCTTTTCCCTGAAGAATAAGTACTTCATATTCATTGGTACATTCATCATGATACTTGCGGGATACCTAAGTTTCAAGCAGACTACAATAGAGGCATTCCCGGACGTTACAAACACCAATATCACCATCATCACGCAATGGCCCGGGAGGAGTGCAGAGGAAGTGGAGAAGTTCGTGAGCCGGCCTCTGGAGATCGCAATGAACCCTACGGAGAAACGTACCAGTATTCGCTCGTCTTCCTTGTTTGGCTTGTCGATCGTAAAAGTAACCTTCGAGGATGATGTTGATTATGCGTTTGCCAGGGTTCAGGTCAATAATCACCTGGAGGAAGCAGATCTCCCTGAGGGGCTAAAGCCGGAGGTGCAACCGCCATATGGTCCTACAGGGGAGATCTTTAGATACACGTTAACAAGCGACGTAAAGTCCGTTCGGGAGTTGAAAACCCTGCAGGATTGGGTGATTCAACGTGAGCTGCTCTCCGTTCCGGGCATTGCCGATGTTGTAAGTTTCGGTGGAGAGGTGAAGACCTATCAGATCACGGTAGATCCGCAGAAAGCAATTCAGTACGATGTAAGTGCTACGGAACTTTTTGAGGCGGTATCGAAGAGCAATGTTAATGTTGGCGGAGATGTGATCGTTCAGAGTGGACAAGCCTATGTAGTTCGGGGAATTGGCGTTCTAAACAACATTGAAGAGATCAGGAATGTAGTTGTAGATAACTTTAATGGCACGCCGATTTATGTAAAAACCATTGCTGATGTTACGGAATCCGCGCTTCCACGACTCGGACAGGTCGGAAGGGATTTAGACCCTGATGTGGTGGAAGGTATTGTGGTAATGCGAAAAGGGCAAAATCCTACTGAAGTAATTGCACGCCTGAAAGAGAAAATAGAGGTTATAAATACTTCCATACTGCCAGAGGACGTAAAAATAAGCCCATTCTACGACCGTGAAGATCTTGTTACTTATGCCACCCATACGGTTATGGGGAATATGCTGGAGGGAATAATTTTTGTAACGCTCATCGTATTTCTGTTTATGGCCGATTGGCGAACAACGCTCATCGTGTCCATCATCATTCCTTTAGCGCTTTTATTCGCCTTTATATGTCTGAAGTTAAAAGGCATGTCAGCAAACCTGCTCTCCATGGGTGCGATTGATTTTGGAATTATCATAGATGGTGCGGTGGTAATGGTGGAAGGCATCTTCGTAGCACTGGATCATAAAGCCAAGACCGTTGGCATGGATAAGTTCAACCAGATGAGTAAATTGGGGGTAATCAAAAAGGCCTCCCTCGAGAATGGTAAAGGTATCTTTTTCGCTAAGCTCATCATCATAACCGGCTTGCTGCCAATATTCACCTTTGAAAAAGTGGAGGGCAAGATGTTTTCTCCCTTAGCATGGACCTTAAGTTTTGCCCTACTTGGGGCACTGCTGCTCACGTTCACACTGGTTCCAGCCTTGGCTGGATTACTGCTGAAAAAGGATGTTCGGGAAAAGCACAATCGTTTTCTTGATTTCCTCATTAAACATACCATGCGGATATTTAAAAGCTGTTTCAGGCTTCGCAAGGCGGTCTTCGGGATCTCCATATTATGTCTTATTGGGGGGCTGTTCAGCTTCAAATTTCTGGGCAGCGAATTCCTGCCGAACCTCGATGAGGGTTCCATTTACGTGCGTGCAACCGGCCCACTGAGCATCTCTCTGGATGAAACTAAGAAGCTTTCCGACCAGATGCGCAAAATATTCCTGGAATTTGATGAAGTCAAGCAAGTCATGTCACAGACCGGCCGACCAAATGATGGTACGGATGCTACCGGGTTTTACAATATGGAGTTTCACGTTGATATCTATCCCAAGAAAGATTGGAAAGTCAAACAATCCAAGGAGGCACTTATTGAACGTATGCAGGCGCGTTTGAAAGACTTTCCAGGCATAAGCCTGAACTTCTCTCAACCCATTTCAGACAACGTAGAAGAAGCGGTATCGGGCGTTAAAGGCTCCATCGTGGTTAAAATGTTTGGAGAAGATTTCGGCATTATAGAAAGGGAAGAAGAGAAGATCTTTAACATTCTCCAAAACATCGAAGGTATTGAAGATCTTGGCATTTTACGCAATCTGGGACAGCCGGAGCTGCAGATCAATCTGGATCAGGCAAAAATGGCGCTGTACGGCGTTACCACTGCCGATGCAAACGCCGTAATTGAAATGGCTATAGGAGGGAAGGCTGCAACCGAAATCTATGAAGGAGAACGGAAATTTGACCTCATCATCCGTTATCCAGAGGATTTCCGAGGGGATGAGCGCGCCATCGGTAAGCTCATGATCCCAAACATTTCCGGTGGAAAAATTCCTTTAGCTGAAATCTCTAAGATCACCAAAATTACCGGACCGAGTATGATTTACCGCGATAAACATCAACGTTATGGCGCAATTAAGTTTTCCATTCGTGGCCGTGATATGGGTAGCGTGATCAACGAGGCTCAGGCCAAAGTAAAGGAACAGATCAGCCTGCCACCAAGTTACAGCTTAGAATGGGCCGGAGATTTTGAAAATCAGCAGCGCGCAGCACACCGCCTGTCACAGGCTGTTCCAATAAGTTTATTGCTCATCTTCCTGATTTTGTTTGTACTATTTGGCAACATCCGGGATTCACTGCTCGTCTTGAACAATGTACCCTTTGCCATGGTGGGCGGTATTATGGCGCTGCTTGCAACCGGTATAAACTTCAACATCTCAGCCGGGATCGGCTTTATCGCATTATTTGGTATCTGCGTGCAGAATGGTGTGATCCTCATCACCAGGTTTAAAAGCAATTTTGCAGAACTGAAGTACAGGCCCGACTGGACGTTTGTGGATGCGTTAAACGAGGGCCTGGAATCAAGGATAAGACCCGTGGTTATGACCGCCTTGATGGCTGCCATAGGCTTGCTGCCTGCAGCATTATCTACAGGCATCGGCTCGGAAGCATCGAAGCCGCTGGCCGTTGTGGTTATCGGCGGATTGATCACCAATACCTTGTTTAATCTTTTTGTCTATCCAATAGTAGTCTACTGGGTTTACCATAGACGGTCAATAGCTTGATTCTTAAGTACTCAATAAATTTAAATTTAAAACCAATAATTCTGGAAAATATGACAAACGCAATCATCTTAGCAGCACTCGGCACGCAAGAGATCCTGATTATCCTTTTAGCAATATTACTGCTGTTTGGCGGTAAAAAAATACCAGAACTTATGCGCGGCTTAGGCCAAGGCATAAAAGAATTTAAAGACGGTCAGCATGGAAAAGATTCATAAACAAACCTCCGAGATCCTTGAATTTGAGCACATGCTTAGAATGAAGCCATTCAGATGTAATTGCAAAGAACATGGGTAATCTTTTGTATATTACAGCTCAGTTCAAAGCCTGATCCGGGCAAATCTCACGAAAAACACCTTCCTGATCTTAAACCACTATTAATTCCTATAATTAATATTATGTTAAGTAGCGCATAAGAAGCATCGTGACTACTGGCCAACCAGCTCGTGTTTCGAGCGTTGCCTCCAACCTCTGTTTGTATTAACTTGGATTAATAAAGTATTTCGATGCTAGAACGCCAGTAATCGCTCTTACAATCAATTCCACCCTAAAAGCACTTTAAGTATTTTGATGCTAAAACGAGAGTCATTGCTCTTACAATCAATTCCACCCTGAAAGCACTACAATGCTAATCTTTTTGAACAAAACTCTTGTAGTCTTCGCTTGTTGAATTAAAACTCCTGAAGTCTTTCCTTCAGTTCATCTACTTTGTCGTAGCGTTGCTTTCTAGTGTTGATCTCAATGAGCAACTGAATGGTCTGCCTGTCATTTGGAGCAATCTCATAAGCATGTGTCAGAATGTTCTCAGACTTGTTGATCTGTTCTTCATACAACTGCAGCCGGTTTTCATTGTTCGACTTCAGTGTTTCGTTACCCATTTCAATATAAACCATGCCCAGTTGGTACAAGGCAGGAAAGTAATTCGGGTCCATCGCCAAGGCCGTGTTATAAGCCGTCTCTGCTTGTGTATGCTGCTTTCTAAGCTGTTTAAGATAGCCATAAAGGTAATACAGCTCTTTATTCTGTCCTTCAAGCCTGATGGCGTCTTCCAAAGCTTTTTCCGCCCGGTCATAACGCTCATTATCCAGAAGCATATTTACCAGATCATTAAGGATAAATGTATTAGCAGGATTACGTTTCTGCCCGGTTTCTAAAACCTTGATCGCATTCTCAACGTCGAATTTCGAAGAATAGATCTCCGCGAGATGCTGGTAAATTACTGGGTTTGCGGCACCCGTTTCAATTGCACGATTATAGTAGATCAATGCCTGATCATATTTGCGCAGGTTCTGAGATGCAATGGCTGTATTAAGGGCTAAAGTACTATCCTGTGGAAAATAGTCACTCAGCTCCCTCAGGTAGCCTAATGCGGTTGCATA
Organism: Pedobacter sp. NEAU-ZC8; assembly: GCF_059278965.1. Lineage (NCBI taxonomy): Bacteria > Pseudomonadati > Bacteroidota > Sphingobacteriia > Sphingobacteriales > Sphingobacteriaceae > Pedobacter > Pedobacter sp. NEAU-ZC8. The sequence goes on along the minus strand of NZ_JCAJXC010000016.1, from coordinate 24,218 downwards.
ATCGTAGTTATTAAATGCACGGTTGGCTTTATCCTGCTTGATCACGAAGGTATTTAGCAGCGCCGCATTCAATAGCTTTTCATTTTCGTGGAAACGATCCAGTTGCTTCGCCGTGTCAATCAACGCTAATGCATCCTGATAATACTTATCCGGGTCCTTTGAATCAATCAGTGCCAGATAAGAATTCAGGTAAGCGCCAATTGCCCAAGTCTCCGGGTATTTTTTTGTCTTCCGGTCCTGCTGCGCAGACATTGTTGCTTTAAGCCCCTCTCCTACAATATTAATCTGGCTATTCACGTCCGCTTTTGCAACAATAGCCGCCTGCAGCTTGCCAATAGTATTTCGGGCAATTCTCAGCTGGCTCTTCTGTGCATTCGCTTGAAAAGTAATTAAAAACAGAATAATCGGTAAAAAGGCTTTTCTATTCATAATCGTGATTGAATAACAAATCTATAAAAAAAAGGGAAGCATCACCAGTTGATTCTGATGATAAGGCCTGAAAGAAGTCTTTTTAATACCCTTTCGCCCCTAATGGCTCCAGCGGTAACAATCACAGAAACCTGTTATATGAAAAAGAGCCTGATCATGATTTATGATACAGGCTCTTTCTCCAAAAGTTAACTCGACTTATTGCTGAATCGCATCAAGACGCGCTTTGATGTCATTGTAGTTCTTTGTATCGTTTTTGAATGTGTAAATGGTTTTCAGGTTTTCTAAAGCACCAACATTCTTAGGATCGATCTCCAATGCCTTGGTGAAGAAAGGAATAGATTTTTCAACCAATCCATCTCTTTTGTCCTTAGCAGCATTCATTGCCTTAACGTTCTTTGCATCAATTTTGTTCATGTTACCTTGAATTTTCAAAGCTTGTTGCAGATAAACGTTACCCAATGCAGCCTGGAAGGTCGCATTACCTGGTTGTTTAGCAACCAATGATGTTAAAGCACTTTCTGCTTTGTCCACATCACCTTGTTGAAGGTAGATCTGTGTTTCACTGGTAATGAAATTGATGTTTTCAGGATACTTCGCTTTAGCTTCAGTGATCGATGCCATCGCAGCAGCAGTATCTTTCTGTGCAGTCAATTGCGTAGAAACGATCTCCTCGTATAAAGCAGCCGATTCAGGGTGATTTAAAGAGATCACCTTTTTGTATGAATTGATCATTTTAGGATAATCTTCCAAGCCACGTGCAGCAATACCCGCGTTCAGATACATTGCAGTATCCGTTGGGTTTAAAACTGTCGCCTGGTTAAATTTCTCGTAAGCGGTTTTGAAATCTTTCTTCTGATAAGCCAATACACCGATATTTCTTACCGCATTGCTGATGTTCAGCTGTGCTTGTTCGATGTTCTCTTTTTCAGAACCTTTAGTATCTAAAGTTTTTGCTTTCTCAACCGATTCCTGTGCAACTTTAAGGTAAGTATCCGCATTTTGAAGATTAGCAGTATCAGCTAAAGCTGCTGCAGAAGTCAAAAGTGCACGATACGTCCATGCTTCAGGTAAGTCTTTAGTCTTTTCATGAACAATTGCAGCATCAGTACGTTTTATTGCAGCGTTCAGGGTCTCTAATTTCTTAGCAATATCACCGCCGGTTGCTCCGGTTAGCTGGTAAATGCCCCAGGCTTTCTTTGCCTCTGCAACTTCACTTTTCTGCGCAAAGGTAGCAGTACCTACTCCCGCTAACAATATACTTAAAAGTACTTTTTTCATAATTTTTGTTACAATTTTAATTTATAAGTTTAGTTTATTGGTTCCTCTTCATTAGCGTCCGCGTCATCAGCATCATCATCTTCATTGGTATCCGCCTCTTCCGCATCAGCTTCCGGCGCTACTTCCGTCCCATCAGCCAGAACACTTTCCGCATCACCTGCTTCAGCATCTAACTTCTCCAATACTGCTTCCAGCTCTTCTTCCTCTTCATGCTCAATCTTAGCAACCGAAGCAATCGCGTCAGTACCTTTCAGGTTGATCAGCTTCACCCCTTGTGTAGCTCTTCCCATTACCCTTAGATCACGAACAGCGATACGGATCACAATACCTGAACGGTTGATGATCATCAGATCGTCTGCATCGGTAACGTTTTTAATGGCAATTAAGTCTCCAGTTTTCTCGGTGATGCTGATGGTTTTTACACCCTTACCACCACGGTTCGTTACCCGGTAATCTTCAATGTCTGTACGTTTACCGTAGCCTTTCTCCGATACCACTAGGACCGTTGCACTGGTATCATCAACAGCAATCATGCCAACCACTTCATCCTGCTCGTGCGCTAGTGTTACGCCCCTTACACCTGTGGCAGTTCTCCCCATTGGGCGTACTGTTGACTCATTGAAACGGATCGCACGACCCGAACGAAGAGCCATTACAATCTCGCTTGAACCACTAGTTAAGCTAGCCTCTAAAAGCTGATCACCTTCGTTGATGTTGATGGCATTGATACCATTAACACGTGGTCTTGAATAAGCCTCCAGAGAAGTTTTCTTGATGGTACCTTTCTTGGTACACATGATGATGAAGTTGTTCTCCAGGTAATCCTGATCTTTCAGGTTTTTAACCTTGATGTACGCCTTGATCTTCTCTTCTTTCGGGATATTGATGATGTTCTGTATCGCACGTCCTTTGCTCAAACGTGAACCTTCAGGTATTTCGTATACTCTTAACCAGAAACAACGTCCACTTTCGGTGAAAAACAACATGTAGTTGTGGTTCGAAGCCACTAACAGGTGCTCAATAAAGTCCTCATTTCTGGAATCACTTCCTTTGGATCCTTTACCACCTCTTGCTTGTGTACGGTATTCTGTAGCTGGTGTCCGTTTGATATAACCTTCATGGGAGATCGTGATCACCACGTCTTCATCTTCGATGAAGTCTTCCATGCTCATATCATCAGCCGAGTGCACGATAGATGTTCTGCGCTCATCACCATATTTCTCCACCATCTCTGCAAGCTCATCTTTGATGATCTGCATTCTAAGACCTTCGTCTGCAAGTACGGATTGTAAGTACTCGATGGTTTTCATTAACTCGTTGTACTCTTCTTTGATCTTATCACGCTCAAGGCCAGTTAACCTACGGAGCGTCATGTCAAGAATTGCTCTTGCCTGAATGTCACTTAAGCCAAACTGCTCCATCAAGCCAACCCTTGCTTCCTCAGGTGTGTTTGAAGAGCGGATCAAGCGGATCACTTCATCGAGGTGATCCAATGCGATCAATAAACCTTCCAGGATGTGTGCACGTTTCTGCGCTTCTGCAAGCTCGAACTTCGTTCTGCGGATTACAACCTCATGCCGGTGATCCACGAAATGACGGATCAGGTCTCTAAGGTTCAACAACTGCGGACGACCGTTAACCAAGGCAATGTTATTTACACTGAATGAGGTTTGTAGCGCCGTTTGTTTAAATAAGTTATTTAATACAATGCTGGCATTCGCATCACGTTTAATTTCGTAAACGATACGGATACCATCCTTGTTCGATTCGTCTTTAATATTGGAGATACCTTCGATCTTCTTCTCACCGATCAGTTCAGCGGTACGCTCAATCATGATCGCTTTGTTCACCTGGTAAGGGATCTCGGTAACAATAATGCTCTCACGATCCTTATTGGTTTCAATCTCTGCCTTGGCGCGCATCACAATACGTCCGCGACCAGTTTCAAAAGCTTCCTGTACACCAGCATAACCATAGATGATTGCACCGGTAGGGAAATCAGGTGCCTTGATGTGTTTCATCAGGTCCTGAACGGTAATTTCTTTATCTTCAATGTAAGCAACCGTGGCATTGATCACCTCTGTAATGTTATGAGGTGGCATGTTGGTCGCCATACCTACCGCGATACCCGAAGCACCATTGATTAAAAGGTTTGGAACCTTAGATGGTAATACGGTCGGCTCCTGCAGGGAGTCGTCAAAGTTTAATTGAAAGTCAACCGTATCTTTATTGATATCGGCAAGCATTTCTTCTGCGATCTTTGCAAAACGTGCTTCCGTGTAACGCATTGCTGCCGGAGAGTCACCATCGATAGATCCGAAGTTACCCTGTCCATCAACCATCATGTAACGCAAGCTCCATTCCTGAGCCATACGAACCATGGTATAATAAACAGAGGAGTCACCATGCGGGTGATATTTACCCAGTACTTCACCCACAATACGGGCGGATTTCTTAAAAGGTTTATTGTTTGCAAGCCCAAGATCGAGCATGCCATATAAAACACGACGGTGCACGGGTTTCAATCCGTCGCGTACATCAGGTAAGGCACGAGATACAATTACCGACATCGAATAATCGATGTATGCAGAACGCATCTGCTCATCGATATTGATCTTAATAATCTTATCGTTTTCCTGATTTTCCAAATCTTCAGCCATATTTTCTTTATTCGTTTAAAACGATTTTAATAAGGTATTATAATAACCCTGCGAATTTAACAAAATTATAACGTTTAAGGGCACTAAAGAGAAAATTTAAACCCAATCAATACCTTTTCTCAAACGCGTTGAAGTAAAGGCCTCTGGGCTGTTTTCTGTAGGTTTAAAATTGTAGGTCCATTTCGTTACCGGTGGCAGGCTCATCAGGATCGACTCGATCCGCCCGTTCGTTTCCAATCCGAACTTGGTACCCGAGTCATACACCAGATTGAACTCCGCGTAACGGCTTCTTCTCAGGTATTGCCATTCCTGTTCAGCTTCGCTAAAAGCGGTATCCCGGTTTCTGTCAATCAGTTCGGTGTATACCGGTGCGAAACTTTCCCCCACGGCTTTCGAGAATTCGAAGATCTGCTCGTAAGATAGGCCGGTGTTCGCAGGTTGCAGACGGTCGTAAAAGATCCCGCCCACCCCTCGTGTTTCATCCCGGTGTTTAATAAAGAAGTAATCGTCAGCCTGCTGCTTAAACTTGTTATAAAAATCTACGTGAAAGCGGTCACAGGTGTTTTTCATGGTTTGATGGAAATACCGCGCGTCGGTATCAATCACATAATGTGGGGTTAGGTCAATACCACCGCCAAACCATCTGGTTTGCTCATCAAGCTCAAAATACCGGACGTTCATGTGGATGATCGGCACAAAAGGATTTGAGGGATGCATCACGATGGAAACACCGGTTGCGAAAAACTCGTCACTGTCTACCTTAAAGGATCTTTTTACCGCTTCAGGCAGCTTGCCATACACGGCAGAGAAATTTACACCCCCTTTTTCAATAACAGCGCCGTTTTGCATGATCCTGGTGCGGCCGCCGCCACCACCTTCCCGATCCCAAATCTCCTCTTCAAACTTCCCCAAACCATCTGCCTGCTCCAAAGCCTGGCAAATATCATCCTGTATTTTTTGATAAGCTGTAACTACGTTTTCTCTGAACATGATATTTATTGCAAATCCAAATGTACCAATTAAACCAGTTGTAAATTTTTGTATTCTTATAAAATACACTCACCTGACACTGCTTAATCATGAAATTGGCGGAGAAATTTTGGGGCATAAAAAAAGCCAGAACAAGGTTCCGGCTTTTTAAATAAGGTATTCACTACATTGGAGGTAGTGTTTTAGTACTGTCTGGCGGAGTTGTGGTTCTAGTGGTATCCGCAGTTTGTGTCGTAGTATCCATCGGGGTTGTCGACGGGGTACTCATCGAAGTTGAATCCGCACCAGTACTATCTGACGAACCAGACAGGTTTTTGGTCGAATTGCATGCTGATGTGGCCAATATCATAGAACCCGCAACAGCAAGACTTAAAATCATTTTTCTCATAGAATAGTTTTAATTGCTTATAAAACATATTTCGAATTCAAAAAGTTTTAAAATTCCGTGTAATGAAACATTCTGTGGATTTATGGTAAAACTTTAAGATATTTATTGCTCATGATTGTATCAGAAAGAACCCTTAAATGGGCCTTGAGTTTATATCCCCCCATGTTGTGTCAGCGCATCTGGGTACGGAGATTTCATAAGGGCTTCCGGGGTGTAGATGTGAAGATCGCCAAGAGCGTGGTGAACACCAATTTCAACGGTTCCATATTCGGAGGCACAATTTATGCCGCTACCGATCCGTTCTATGCATTGTTGTTCGACCAATTGTTGCGCCGCGAAGGTTTCAAGATCCGGGTATGGCTTAAGAGTGCCTCGATCCAGTACCTTAAACCAGGACGCAGTCACCTTTACTTTACCATCACCATTAGCGATGAGATGCTGTTAGAGGCAACAGAAGCATTAAAAACCGTTGGCAAGTTTGTAAAGGCCTACCCGATGGAGATTACCAACAAACATGGTGAGGTATGTGCAACCGTGATGAATGAAGTTTATATTAGAAATCTCCACATGGGAGAAAAGCCGGTAGTCGCCTATTGAGCTGGAACATGATTTATTGAGGATGAACATCAGGGAACTTATTTTACAGGGCGAAGGCACCACACTTGATTTCAAGAAAACCATCACCAATGCAGAAAAGATTGCTAAAAGCCTTGTTGCCTTTGCAAACAACCAGGGCGGTGTACTGCTGATCGGCGTCGCCGACGATGGCAACATTGTGGGTGTTAAATCAGAAGACGAAGAACGTTACATGATCAATAAAGCGGCACACCAGTTTTGCAAACCCGCCATCGAACCTGCGTTTGAGGAAATCTACATCAATCATAAGCTCGTGCTCGCCGTAACCATAAGCCAGAGTGATCTAAAGCCACACTACGCCCTTGATGCCAACAAAGAATGGTGGGCCTATTACCGGGTAAAGGACAAGACCGTGCTTGCCAGCAAGATCGTGCTGGATATGCTCAAAGAAGAACAAAGCCAGGCCGGTAAAATGATCGTCTATTCTGAGCTGGAGAAAAAGCTGTTCAACTACCTGGAAGAACAGGGACGCATTACATTAAAGCAATTTACCAAGCTCACCCGGATCTCCAATAAAAAAGCGCAGAAGCTATTGGTCGGCCTGATTACCTCGGGCATTCTCCAGCTGCACCTTTCCGAAAAAGAAGAGTACTTTACTTTTTTTAACGTCAAATAGACCTACCTTTGCAGATCATTTTTTGATCATGCTCAGTAGTTTCTACGCCCGATACAAACCTTTTTATAAAGATAACCTCATCCTTGCCCTGCCCATCGTGGTTTCCCAGCTGGGCCACACCATGGTAAACATGGCCGACAGCATCATTGTAGGGCATTTCGCCGGCACGGTTCAGCTTGCAGCGGTCTCTTTGGTGAACAGTATATTCATGCTGATCCTGGTGCTTGGGCTTGGCATCTCTTACGGGCTTACCCCCCTAATTGCCAAAATGAACGGCGCAAAAAATTACGACGAATGCGGAAAGCTGTTGTCCAGCAGCCTCATCATCAACGTGATCACGGGTACCCTGCTTTACATCTTCATTCATTTCGGTACCCTTTCCATCATCGATCACATTGGTCAGTCGGCCGACGTGGTTGCCTATGCTAAACCTTACCTGGGCTATCTTGGTTTTTCCATCATTCCATTGATGATCTTCCAGACCTTTAAGCAGTTTGCAGAAGGCCTTGGCTTTACCAAACAGGCCATGTTCATTTCCATCTGGGGAAATGTCCTGAACATCGTTCTGGGTATCATCTTCGTAAAAGGCATGTTCGGCATTGCGCCCATGGGTGTAAAGGGTGTTGGTTTAAGTACACTGATCGACAGGTCTATAATGGCGGTGGTCATGTCTTACTATGTAATGAAATCCCCACATTTCCGCAAGTACCTTCAGCAGTTCAGATTGTTCTTCATCGATCTTAGCCGCTTTAAAAAGATCGTGAAGATCGGTGCACCGGTAGCGTTGCAGTATTCTTTTGAGATCAGCGCCTTTAGTGGTGCGGCAATATTGATCGGCACCATCGGCAGCGTTCCGCAGGCCGCACACCAGGTCGCGATCAACCTTGCCGCAGTAACCTATATGATGGCTGCAGGGGTTGCTTCTGCTGCAACCATCAAAACGGGTAATAACCTTGGCCGTTCCGCTTTCGATGATCTCCGGAAATCTGCCATCGCCAGCTATCATGTGGTCATTGCTTTTATGAGCGTCACAGCGCTGCTGTTCGTTTTTGCTAACAACCTGCTGCCTTACATTTATACCGAAGACACTGCTGTAATCGGGATTGCCGCGCAGCTGTTGATCATTGCGGGTTTCTTCCAGCTCTTCGATGGAACACAGGTTGTGGGCCTTGGGGTCTTACGTGGCATCGGCGATGTAAACATTCCCACGCTGATCACCTTTGTCGCTTACTGGGTCATCGGGATTCCATTGGGCTATCTACTCGGTATTAAGCTTAACATGGGTGTCAATGGCATCTGGTATGGACTAACCTTCGGGTTGCTAACTGCCTCGGTCCTCCTATTTCTGCGTTTCCAAAACAAAACCCGGGCCTTGATCATTACAGAATAACCTGCTTTGTTGCGGCTGAATTCTGATGGTACAATATGGCAAGCTTCCGGCAAGTATGATAACTTGATCTAGAACTTAGCTTCAGCTAGGAAATATCATTTTAAATTCTATTTTTGTTATGCAAACATAATGAGGAATCTAAAAGAAGATCTAAAGAAGCTATACCAAACCTCGCCGCTCGAACAACTTATCATCTCCAAAGAGGTAAGGAAAGTAAACCTAATCCGGTCTTTAATGCTCAGCGGGATTTGTGTACCCATTGCATTGGTGCTCTCCCTCACCTATGCCCACAGTGATGATGCCCATGCCGTGTCTTTTGTGGACTGGAAGAAACATATCCTCATCCTCAACTTCGTGGTGGGCACGCTCTGCAGTGTCCTTTTCGCCTTGAGCCTGATCGCCTACTATAAACCTGAACACAAAAAGTTATCGAGGCACTTACCGCATGTCATTCTGCTGGTGGTTGCACTCTGGGGTACGATATGTACCATATATGATCAGGCAGTCACCAATTCCATCGTTGGCTTTCTGATCATTTGTGTGGTCTGTTCATTGATCCTGATGATACAGCCGCTGCGTTTGATGCTCTACCTGGGCATCATTTACCTGCTATTTGGATTCGGAATGACGCAGACGCAACAGGATACCTCCATATTGCTTTCCAATCTTTCCGTCGGATTAATCACCTTGGTCATCTGCCTGGGCCTATCTACGATACAGTGGCGCGGCAACATACGTGCCTATAAACAGCGCCGGTTGATCAAATCGCAGAAAAAAGAGCTCGAAGAAAATTATAAGGCACTACTGGAGTCTTCCAGGGAGCTACAGGAAGTGAACCAGACCAAGGATAAGTTCTTTTCCATTCTGGCGCATGACCTGCGTGGGCCAATCTCCTCCACCCTGGCCCTTACGGAGCTCCTCCAGGAAGGTTTTTTCGACGAAGATGAAGCAGAACGTAAACGGATGTACCAACTGCTGCAGACCAGCCTGTTTACCACTGGAAAGTTGCTGGAGAACGTATTGCTGTGGTCCAGAAGTCAGACAGGCAATATCAGCTTCAAACCTCAGCGGCTGAATGTTTCTGAAGTTGTAGACGCAAACATCAGCCTGCTTAAGATCATGGCCGCGCAAAAGGATATTCAGGTCATCAACCAGACAGATCCTGATCTGGACATTGAAGGGGATGAAGATATGATCAACACCATTTTCCGGAACCTCATCTCCAATGCGATCAAATTCACCCCGAACTTCGGAAAGATCGAAGTCCTTTCCGGACAATCTGTTGCGGCAGATGGCAGCAGACAGGTTACCGTTTCCGTGATCGACTATGGCGTGGGCATGAACGAAAAGATCCTCAGCCGCCTGTTCCGTGCAGACACCAAAACGGCCACTCCTGGTACGAATAATGAGACGGGAACAGGACTAGGACTGGTACTTTGTAAGGAGTTCGTGCAGAAGCATGCCGGCGAGATCCAGGTGCAAAGTAAGGAATCTGAAGGCAGTACCTTTACCGTTATCCTGCCTGCAAGTACGTAGGGTGCCATTTACCTTTTAGCTAAACACTTTTTCAGTATCGTGGTTTGATACATAATTGTATCTTCGCTAAAAAAGATCATCCATGAAAGAAGCGTTAATCCAACAGTTTACGGAACTCTACCAAAAAGAACCTGCAGCCACTTACTTTACACCGGGAAGGGTAAACCTGATCGGCGAACATATTGACTACAATGGCGGCCTTGTTTTGCCTGCAGCCATCACGCTGGGCACAACCTTGTGTATAGCACCAAATGAGGATAACGTTTTCCGCTTCAAGAGTCTTAATCTCCCGGACAGCCACACCATAGCAGTGAGTTCCAGCTACCAGAAAGATAGCAATGCCTGGTTCAACTATCCGCTTGGCGTAATCAACCAGCTTACTTTAGAAGGTAAAAAGATTTCGGGCTTCGATTTTCTGTTCCATGGCAACATTCCCGTGAGTTCAGGCCTATCCTCTTCAGCTTCGATAGAAGTGCTGACGGCCTTTGCCCTAAATGATTTCCTTGATCTGGGTTATAGCCGCCTGGAGCTTGTGCAAATGGGCCAGAAGGTAGAGAACGAGTTTATCGGGGTTAACTCCGGCATTATGGATCAGTTTGCAGTTGCTTTCGGCGAGAAAGATCATGCCATCCTGCTAAACTGCGATACCTTGAAACACATTATGGTCGACTGCCAGCTGGGCAACTATAAGCTTGCGATCATCAACACCAATAAGTCGAGAAAACTGGAAGAATCCAAATACAACGAGCGTGTAGAAGAATGTAATCAAGCCCTACAAGCCTTGAACCAGGAAATTACCTTACATAACCTATGCGAGCTTACCGCTGAAAAGTTCGCTTTACATAAACACCTGATCACCGATCCGGTAATCCTGAACCGTGCGACACATGTTGTCACCGAAAATGACCGGGTGAACTTTGCTTCCAAAGCTTTAAACGAGCAGGATCTGGAAACCTTTGGCCGTTTAATGTATGCTTCACACCAATCGCTAAAGGAGCTATATGAAGTTTCCGGAAAAGAGCTGGATACCATTGTGGAGTTTTGCCAGGAATACCCGAACGTTATTGGTGCAAGAATGACCGGTGCCGGCTTCGGCGGCTGTGCCATCGCATTGCTCGAAAAAGGCTATGAAGAAGACTTTACGGCGAAACTTAATGCCTACTATGTAGAACGTGTAGGTTATGAAGCTGCTGTCTACATCTCTGAAATCGGAGATGGCGCAAGGAAGATTTAATTACCTTTGCGGCCATGCAAAAACTAAAACTAGATGATCTGAACCGCGTCAGCGTAGAAGCTTTCAAGGAACAGGAGAAATTGCCTGTCGTTGTGGTGCTCGATAATGTGCGTAGCATGCATAATGTAGGCTCTGTATTCCGCACCGCGGATGGTTTTTCTATTGAAAAGCTTTACCTCTGCGGCATCACCGCCCGCCCTCCACATCGCGAGATTGAGAAAACGGCTTTAGGTGCTACGGAATCGGTAGACTGGGTACATGTCGATGATACCCTGGATGCCATTTCTGCGCTGAGGGCTGAAGGCTACCAGATCATTGCCATCGAGCAAGCCAAAGGCAGCACGATGCTGAATACCTTTCAACCGGCACAAGATGCTAAATACGCATTGATCTTCGGAAATGAAGTGAATGGCGTTAGTGAGGAAGTAATGGCTCAGATTGACGGTTGTATTGAAATCCCGCAATTCGGCACGAAACACTCTTTCAATATTGTAATTTCTGCAGGAATCGTCCTATGGGACTTCTTTGCCAAGCTTAGGCTAAATAACAACTCAGCACAGGTTTAAGACCTGCGCTGAGTTCATACTAATTAGGCATAGGGAATGCCATCTTTGGTGGGTAATTTACTATAATCCATCAGGTATTCATCAACCTTGCGGGCAGCCTCGCGACCTTCAGAGATGGCCCATACGACAAGCGACTGGCCTCTTCTCATATCCCCTGCGGTGAAGATCTTTGGAATGCTGGTTTGATATTTACCTTCATCTGCCTTTACGTTGCCGCGGTTATCCAGATCCACCCCAAGCTTCTCCAGTAAACCTTCTTTCTGCGGGTGTAAAAAGCCCATGGCTAAAAGCACCAGCTGACAAGGCAGCTCACGTTCGGTACCAGAAACCTCTTTAAAGTGCAATGCTCTGCCGTTTGCATCCATTTCCCATTCTACCTCAACGACCCTCAAGCCTTTCAACTGTCCGGCTTCATCCATGATGAACTCCTTACTGTTGATGCCCCAGGCACGCTGACAACCCTCTTCATGCGAAGAAGTCACTTTTAGCAACATTGGGTACGTTGGCCATGGCATGTTTGGCGTACGTTTCTCCGGTGGCATCGGCATAATCTCAAACTGCATCACCGATTTCGCACCCTGACGGTTCGAGGTTCCGATACAGTCTGAACCGGTATCGCCGCCACCGATCACGATCACGTCTTTGCCCATGGCAGAGATCGCCTCGCCATTGATCGGGAAGTTCCGCACTTTCTTATTCTGTTGCTTCAGAAAATCCATTGCGAAATGGATGCCTTTAGCTTCACGTCCTTTAATCGGCAGATCACGTGGAATGGTGGATCCACCTGCAAGTACGATGGACTGATATTCGCGCAACAAGGTGCTGATCTCTACATTCTGGCCAACATTTGCGTTGCATTTAAAGATGACCCCTTCTTTCTCCATCAGGTTGATCCTGCGACGTACCACATCCTTTTGCAGTTTGAAATCCGGGATGCCGTAGTTCAATAAACCACCGGGCGTATCATCGCGTTCAAAAACCGTCACCTCATGACCAGCCTTGTTCAGCTGTGCTGCCGCGGCCAATCCAGCCGGACCCGATCCAATTACCGCAACCTTTTTGCCGGTTCTGATCAGTGGCGGTTCTGCTTTAATGAAGCCTTTTGCGAAAGCAATCTCGATGATATGCTTCTCGATCTCTTCAATAGAGACCGGTGATTTATTGATACCAAGTACACAGGCCGACTCACATGGCGCCGGACAAATCCTACCGGTAAATTCCGGGAAGTTGTTGGTACTTAGAAGAATATTGGAAGCTAACTCCCATTCCCCTTTATATACAGCATCATTAAATTCTGGGATGACGTTGCCTAGTGGGCAGCCCGACATACAGAAGGGCACGCCACAGTCCATACAACGTGCAGCTTCATGGTTCAGGTTTTCCGCTTCACGTTGCTGTACAAATTCATTATAGTGGTCGATACGGGATCTTGGATCCTGCTTCACTGGAGCGGTACGCTCATATTCTAAAAATCCGGTTACTTTGCCCATATCAGGAAACTTTAACTTTAGTCTTGTTCATTAATATTGCCTTGTATTCTTTAGGGAATACCTTGATGAAGTGTGCCGATTGTGTTGGCCAGTCACTTAAGATGAATTCCGCTAAGCGGCTGTTGGTTAAACGGATATGTTTATTCAACAACTCCGTGATGCGCAGTTCATCCAGCTGATCCAGGGGATCAAGATCCACCATCTCCTGGTTGCACTTGCTTCTGAAATCACCCTTGGTATCGTACACCCAAGCCACACCACCGCTCATACCTGCAGCGAAGTTGCTACCGGTTTGTCCGATGATCAGGACTTCTCCACCAGTCATGTACTCACAACCATGGTCGCCTACACCTTCAACGACTGCTGTCGCGCCAGAGTTCCTTACGGCAAACCGTTCTCCAGCCTGGCCGCGTGCGAACAGCTCTCCTGAAGTCGCACCATAAAGCGCCACGTTTCCAAGGATGATGTTCTTTTCCGGAACATACTGCACCTCCTGGAACGGATAGATTACCAGCTTGGCACCGGAAAGACCTTTACCCACATAGTCATTCGCTTCACCTTCCAGCTCAAGCGATAAACCTCTTGTCGCAAATGCGCCAAAGCTTTGTCCTGCAGAGCCCGTAAACTTGAAGTTGATGGTGTCTGCCGGTAGTCCTTGCGACTGGTACTTCTTCGAAATCTCGTTAGAAAGCATGGTACCCAATGCACGGTCGGTATTCTTGATATCGAAAGACCGGAAAACCGGCTCTTTAAACTCGATGGCAGGTTGTGCTGCTTTGATCAATTCGTGGTCAAGCACATTGGCCAATCCATGATCCTGTGTTTCTGAGTTGTACAAAGTCAAACCATTATCCGGTGCTTTGAACAAGATTGCAGAGAGGTCAAGGTTTTTCAGTTTCCATTCTTCCTGCGGGATCTGGCGAACGCTCAGGCAATCTGCCTGACCAACCATTTCATTCACGGTACGGAAGCCAAGTTCAGCCATCGTTTCTCTTAATTCTTCCGCAAGGAAGTGGAATAGGTTCACCACATGATCCGGCTCCCCAGTAAATAGTTTCCTTAGATCAGGATCTTGTGTAGCAACGCCCACTGGACAAGTATTCAGGTGACATTTACGCATCATGATACATCCAGCGGTTACCAGTGCAGCAGTTGCTACACCCCACTCCTCCGCACCTAATAAGGTAGCGATGGCGATGTCACGACCAGTTTTCAGCTGTCCGTCTGTCTGAAGTACCACGCGGCTTCTCAGGCGGTTTTTTACCAGGGTTTGGTGTGCTTCTGCCAGTCCAAGTTCCCAAGGCAATCCAGCGTGCTGTATGGAAGTCAAAGGCGATGCGCCAGTACCTCCATCAAAGCCTGATACCAGGATCACGTCTGCATGTGCTTTTGCCACACCTGCAGCGATGGTGCCTACACCAGCTTTAGATACCAGCTTCACGTTGATCCTTGCTGCGCGGTTGGCGTTTTTAAGGTCAAAGATCAGCTGTGCAAGATCCTCGATGGAGTAAATATCGTGGTGTGGCGGTGGCGAGATCAGACCCACACCAGGTGTCGCGTGACGAACCTTTGCGATCCAGTCATCAACTTTATGACCTGGCAGCTGTCCGCCTTCGCCAGGTTTTGCACCCTGCGCCATTTTAATCTGCAGCTCATCTGCATTGGTCAGGTAGTTGCTGGTTACCCCAAATCGTGCGGAAGCAATCTGTTTGATGGCCGAGCGCATGGAATCTCCATTTGGAAGTAGTTCGTAGCGCAGCTCATCTTCACCCCCTTCACCGGTATTGCTTTTTCCGCCGATGCGGTTCATGGCAATGGCAAGTGTTGAGTGTGCCTCATGGGAGATCGATCCGAAGGACATCGCACCTGTTGCAAAGCGCTTCATGATGCTTTCGATCGGTTCTACCTCTTCCAATGGCACCGCAGGACGTTTGTAGTTGAACTCGAAAAGTCCTCTTATGGTAAATGCCTGACTGGTTTGCTCATTGACCAGCTTCGCATATTGCTTGTATAAGTTGTAATCTTTTCTCCTGGTGGAGTTTTGTAATAAGTGGATCGTCTGTGGGTTGAACAAGTGCTGCTCCCCTTTACGGCGCCATTTGTAATTCCCGCCAGTTGGCAAAATGGTGTCCGGACGCGTGGCTTTTCCGAAGATCCGGATGTGTTTGATCAAGGATTCACGTGCGATCTCATCCAGGCCTAATCCACCGATGCGTGATACGGCACCAGTGAAATAACGGTCTACAACTTTATTGTTTAAACCAAGGATCTCGAAGATCTGTGCACCATGGTACGACTGCAAGGTCGAGATACCCATTTTAGAGAAGATCTTCAACAATCCGCTGTTTACGGCGTAGATGTAGTTGTCGATCAACTTATCCGCTTTAACGCCGGATTCTTTTTCAAAGGTACGGATGGTTTCCAAGGCCAGGTACGGGTTAACCGCTGTGGCACCGAAGCCGATCAGACAAGAGAAGTGATGTACTTCCCAAACATCACCGGCTTCCACAACCAATCCTACTGCTCCACGATATCCTTTGCGGATCAAGTGGTGGTGTACTGCAGAAACGGCGAGTAAAGATGGAATTGCGGCGTGTTCAGAGTCCAGGGCACGGTCAGAAAGTACGATCACGCGGAAGCCATCCTCTACAGCATCTACCGCGTAGCGGCATAAACGTTCAATCGCTTTTTCTAAAGCACCAGGTTCTGCACTTGCACGGAAATAAGTCTGCAAGGTTTTAGACTGGAACACCCCGGTATCGATACTTCTAAGTTTTTCTAATTCGCGGTTGGTCAGAATCGGGTGTTTGATGCCTACACAGTGGCACTGCATGGCACTTTCTTCCAGAAGGTTCCCGTTATTACCCATAAAGCCCGCAAGACTCATTACCACCTTCTCGCGGATCGGATCGATCGGCGGATTAGTCACCTGTGCAAATAACTGCTTAAAGTATGAAGACAGGTGTTGTGGTTTTTGAGATAAGACCGCCAGCGGGATATCTGTTCCCATAGAACCAATTGGCTCTTTAGCTTCCAGTGCCATTGGCTTTAAGATCAGGTCAACATCCTCACGGCTGTAACCAAATACTTGTTGGTATCTGAAAATAGATTCTTCGGAAAGGCCGCTGAACACCACACGTGGTTCCGGAAGTTCTTCCAGGCGGATCTGGTACTGGTTGAGCCAGTCGGCATAAGGCCTGCGGCTGCAAACCTGGGTTTTGATCTCCACATCGCTGATAATTCGACCCTGTTCCATGTCTACCACGAACATTTTTCCTGGCGTCAGGCGACCTTTTTCAATGATCCTGCTTTGATCAAGTGCCAAAGCACCTGCTTCCGAAGCCATGATCACCATGTCATCGTTGGTGATCGCATATCTTGAAGGGCGAAGTCCGTTACGGTCGAGTGTTGCACCGATCAGGTTTCCATCAGTGAATGCAATTGCTGCAGGACCATCCCATGGCTCCATCAAGGTTGCGTGGAACTTGTAGAAAGCCTGTTTAAGCTCGTCCATATCTTTGTTGCCGTCCCAAGCTTCAGGAATCAGCATCATTAATACATGCGGTAAGGATCTGCCGGAGTGTAAAAGTAACTCAACGATATTATCCAGACAGCCGGAATCGGACTGCGTTTCATCAATTACCGGTAGCAAGATGTTCAGCTCTTCTGCAGTAAAGTAGCTGGATGCGAAAGATTTTACACTTGCACGCAGCCAGTTCAGGTTACCCTGAAGCGTGTTGATCTCGCCATTGTGGGCGATGTAGCGGAAAGGTTGGGCCAGTCGCCAAGACGGGAAAGTATTAGTTGCGAAACGTGAGTGGATCAATCCAAAAGCGGATACCACACGTTTATCACTTAACTCCGTAAAATATGATCGAAGCTGTAATGAAGTCAGCTGACCTTTATATACGATGGTTCTGGACGAAAAGGATGCGATGTAAAAATCGGAGCCAATGCCTTTTACCGTATTGTTAATGGTTTTTGCGAGGTAGTTCTTGAAGACGTAAAGTTTACGTTCAAAATCAGCACCTGGTTTAATCGCGTACGGGCGTGCAACGAAGACCTGTTCCATTTCAGGTTCCACAGAAAGCGCCATTTCACCGATGCCGGTGGTATCGGTAAGCACCTTACGGAAGCCCAGGATTTCAAGGTTTAGTTTTTCTGCAGCGCGATAAATGACTTCACGGCATTCTTCGCGAGCTTTAATGTCTTTGGGCAGGAACAGCATACCCACGCCATAATCGCCAGAGGCATTTAGGCTGAAGCCGCTTTTCAGGCATTCATCATAAAGGAACTCATGAGGAATCTGGATCATAATTCCTGCGCCATCTCCGGTATTGATCTCTGCGCCGCATGCACCTCTGTGGTCCAGGTTTTCAAGGATGGTAATGGCATCAGAAACGATCTTCTGCGACTTCCTTCCCTTCACATGCGCGACAAAGCCAATACCGCAGGCATCGTGCTCAAATCGCTGGTCGTATAGACCGGTGGTTTCTTTCTGCATTTGTATAAGGATTAGTGTATTAGGAACACTAAGTTAATAAAATGGCGGAGCAATTGCCATTAATGCATTATTTTTATGAAGTGCTTAATAGTAAGAAAATTTAAACCCTTTAAATTGATAAATCGTTAAAATATCAGGCTTGATATTATCAATGTGTTAACACGGACTGTGATTTTGCGCCCCTTTCTAGCAGATTTGATCTACAAAAACGGCATTTGTTAAAAATATTTTAAATTCAAGGGGCTTAATATCAATAGCTTACTAAATATTCCGGAGAAATCCATGAGAATTTGCAAAAATAGTTTTCCGGAAATGGAGTCTTTTCTTACATTTGCAGTGGGCAAGTCTTCTACGATCAGCTCCTTTTGAACTCCCCCAGGGCGGGAACGAAGCAAGGGTAGAAAGTTGTAGCGGTGCGATAGAAGTTGCTTGCCCATTTTTAATTTTCAAAGTAGGAAAACAGACAAGCAAAAACGTATTTAAAATATAAAGCCTCTTTTGATCATCAAAAGAGGCTTTTTTTATTTGCTAAGGCTTAGTTCCAATTCCGGGGCGAAGACTTTTTCGAGATGCTGCTCGTAAGTCTGCATGTCCCTTTCCAGGTCAGCATTCTTTTCCACGTCATGAAAGTGGAAGCTTTCCAGTTTCTCCAGTGCCGCAAAGGCGTTCATGCGGTGGAAGCCAAATAGCGGCCCGTCATCAACCGAGGTCTCTTTGAAAAACTCTCCTGGAAGTGTAAATGCGGTTTTAGGTGCATTCCAGCTCGAAGTGACCATGTACTTTCTGCCTTGCAACATCCCTCCTGTTCCATAGTTGATTTCCGGATTTTTGCTTGAGCGACCGTCACTATGGTAGATGCCATTCTTGTGGCCCACGGTAAATACTACATCAATATATTTCTTGAAACCATTTGGCACCTGGAACCACCACATCGGGGTATGATAGATGATGTAATCGGCCCAGACGAATTTTTGAACTTCCTCTTCGGGATCATAGCCTTTGTCAATATGGGTGACTTTGATCTCTACGTCATCGAACCTTTCGAAGAAGGCTTTGGTATGTGTGGTTACAGTTTCATTGTAGCGGCCGCCTGAGTGTGCGAATTGTTGTCCTGCGTTAATGATTAGTATGTGTTTCATAATCGTTTTTATTTTCTGATACAAATGTCCGGCACAGTACATGATTATAAAAATAACTTAATTCATAGCTTTGTATTAGAATTCTGATGTCCGTTGTAGGTGATCATCAAAGCGGATTCTTTCTAAAACAAATCAATTATGGTAAATCTGGAGTGGTATCGTACGTTCAAGGCGATCTATAAAACTGGAACGCTGACCGGTGCGGCAAAAGCGCTTTTCATTTCACAACCGGGTGTAAGTTTACATTTAAGTTCGCTGGAGTCTTATGTGGGACACAAGCTGTTTGATCGAACCGGTCGTAAGATGATCCCCACGGAACAAGGCAAAGTGCTTTATAATGCGCTAACCGAACCGCTGGCTAAGCTGGAAGAGATAGAACAGAACTATCAGCGCTCGACCGAGAAACATACGCCCACGATCAGCGTGGGGATGTGTTTCGAGACTTTCCAGATTACGCTGGAGCAGTATGTCTCTACCCTGCCCTTTAACCTGATCATCAGTTTTGGTGATTATCCAGAGATGCTGACTAAGCTTGACAAGGGCATCCTGGATTTGATCATTACGCCGAAGAAAGGCGTATCTACGAATATTGAACATGAGGCATTTTCTTCGGAGAACATCGTGCTGGTCGGTGGAAAGGATGTGGACCTGCAGGAATTTAAAGTTGCACACAAGAACAAAGACAAGGAACAGTTAGAATCCTGGTTGAAGCAGCAGAAATGGTATGGCACCACTGGCGACATGGAACACTTGTTCCACTTCTGGAACCTGAACTTTGGCAAACAGCCTGATTTCAGACCAAATTACATTGTTCCAAATCTCAATTCTATTGTACGCTGCTTAAGTGCCGGACCCGGGCTGGCGGTGATCCCCGATTTCCTTTGTATGAACGAGATCAGATCTGGGCTGATCCAACTGATCTGGGAAGGTGACAAACGCCTGAAGAATACCCTCTACTTCGGAATCCGGAAAAAAACGAACCACAAAGAAGAAATTGATCACTTGAAGGATTTGTTCAGACAGGTGATGAAGTGATCGCAAATTGTTTGCAGATGAGCTTTGTGTTGGTACGTCGTTAATAGGTACTTGCTAGGTGCTTGCTACGTACTTCGTACGTGTGGAGACGTAGCAAAGCCCTATCAAGCTCCTAGCAATCCCCTCAAAAAATCTTTCTAATAGATGGTTTGGGTTGCAGCACTTCGCTTGCCTCTTAAATTTGTTTACAATAAAAAGGCCGCTTCATACCTTTAAGTATAAAGCGGCCTTTAAGTTTAGTTATATCTTCTAGTTGTATCGTTTAGCTATCCAGCATGGCTTTCACGCGATCATAGTTGATCACTTCGTCTGGCGCAATCAGAATCCCCTTTACCCCTGCTCCATGAGCAGCTTCAACATCGCGAGGCTTATCTCCAATCATCACGGAGAGTTTTGGGTCAATGTTGTACGTTTCTATCGCTTCAAGCAACATGCCCGATTTTGGTTTACGACAGTTGCAGTCACCTGAGACGGACGGATGGTGTTTGCAGTAATAAGCATGCGTGAACTTTGCACCTTGTTCTTCATATTTAGCATATAGCAAACGGTGCATTTCTGCAAGTTCTTCTTCGGTGTATCGTTGTAATGCTATTCCCCCTTGGTTGGTGATGATGATCAGCATATAGCCTTCATCGTAGAACTTCTTCAATGCGGGAATTTGGTATTCCAGTACTTTGAAGTCCTCCACCCTGCAGATATAATCGTTCATTTCATGGTTCAGGACTCCGTCTCTGTCTAAAAAGATTGCTTTATTTTTCATATTTTCCTTTGAACAAAGATGCGGATAACGATTTAAAGGATGAATATTTCAGTTAATTTTATAGAATTTGGGTTTAAAACTGTTGTGAATGATGGTTGAAAAAGGTTGCTTTGAAAATAATCTTCCTAAAAATCAGCTTTATAGCGGTTATGAGGAAGATTTAGTTGCAGGATATGTATAACGTCCTTATATTTGCATCACTTTAAAACGGAGACGTTTAGAGTAAAGTTCAAAAGAACTTTGATTCCGTAGCTCAGCTGGTAGAGCATTACACTTTTAATGTAGTGGTCCTGGGTTCGAATCCCAGCGGGATCACACTAGTAGAAATAAGCCTTGTAAATCAATAGATTGCAAGGCTTTTTTTTTTTCACTGTCAGTTTTACAAAAAGTGCTCTAACTTTACAAACAACCAACTATATTTAGATCTTCAATTTCTACAACAATCTATAACTATCATCAACGCCTCATTAATGAATTTCATAGATATATCAACCTTAGATATAACAACCGAACTAGAAGTCTTGGAAAGAGACACACAACGATATAGTTCATATCTCTATCAACATAAAGGTGTGTTCTTTGCGGATAATAGCAGAATCGGTAATAATAATCAAGAGGAAGCCAGGATTAAGTTTATTAATGTTTTATCAAAAGCAAAAGATGAAAACATTTCTCTAGTATTATCACCTGAGTACTCTTGCCCTAAATTAGTTATTGATGAAATTATAGCGAATCCAGCCTTACAACCTTCACAAAAGAAGCTTTGGGTTCTAGGTGGTGAATCTCTAAGCAAAGAAGAGTTGAGATGTTTTAGAGATATAGAAAATAACAAACTTCATATCTATTTTGAAGATTGTTATTCTAATTCTGATAAAAAATACGTCGATCCATTATACTATATTTTCAGGGGGATACATGACGGCGTTGAAAAGTTGATAATTTTAATTCAGTTTAAAACGCGTCATATGGGAGGATTAAGATCTAGCACATTAGAAGCCGATAATCTAATTGAAGGTAATGATCTATATATACTTAAGAATGATAATAACTCAATTCGATTAATGTCATTTATTTGTTCTGAAGCTATAAATTTTAATGCTACTTATTACGATAATCTTGTCATTAATCATAGATGGATTGATTCACCTTATTTAATTCTAAGTTTACAATATAACCCCTTCCCATCTCATCCTGATTTTATTGCTTTTAAAAAGTTTGCTTTAGAAAAAGAAAAAAGAGAGTTAATAACTTTAAATTGGGGAATTAATACCTCTTTTATTAACAATAAAAAATTGTATGAAGAAACTACTTCACCTAGAAGCGCCATTTATTTCAAAACATCTAACGAAGATTTAGACCATTCTGCAAACCAGATTATAAATAATCATAAAAAAGGATTATATTTTTTGCAGATTCTACGTTCAAAAAGAGTTTATATACTTAATGGACAAATAGAACTTTTCAAAATTTTCAACAAACCAGTAAGCATAGACAAGGGTCAAGATGCTCAACAAAGAAGAGAAGGTCCGAAAGTTGAATATATATATCGTCTTGATGACACCTTAGCTTTGATAGAAATTGATGAAATTGATGATAACCATATTTCAGTATTACAACAAAGAGGTATACAAAATACCTATTTTTTAAGTCCAGATAAATCTATTATTGATAAGGAAAGATTACTAAATATATCTACAGGTAAAGTAAAGTCAAAAGACAAACACAATTGGTCAGCCGTAATATCTCTAAACAGCTTTACTTTAACTGAATTAGATGAATGTAATAACAGATTAACTTATCTAGAGGACACCTATCCCAATAGTGAAAATGTTAGACAATTTAATTGCAACAGCATATTTGAATTAGATCAAAACATTTTACCCAACTCTGTAAACTTCCCTCATTGTATAAGGCATTTAAAAGATAAAAATATCTTATTAGCTTATGCAAATGATGCGCAGGCATTTAATTATAAATATAATGTAGTAAACAGTGAGGGAAGTTTAGAGAAAGCAACAGTTTGTTATGTAGGGAGTGCTGTTTCAGATAATGTAGCTGAGAAAGCATATGATGAAATACAAAGATTATTCGACAAAGAATCTCCCGGAAAGGACACAATAGTAGTGTTTTATAAAAAAGGTAATACGATATTCAAAAAGTCAAACCCTAATGCAGGGGCAATAACTAAAACTCCAACTAGCAATAATTCAATAGTTTAAGAATTTATGAATATTCAACAAATAATTGAACAATCACAAAACATATTTCCTCGTGGTCTAGAAAAATTAAACGACAATTTTTTCAAAGCTAACTACCCAATTAATAATAAAACTGCTGGTATATACTTTTTAAGTTTTGAAAAAGAAATTACGGAACATTATTTCGAGGAATTACAATATAAATATTTAGCTGACGAGTTTTACAATCAAGAAGAAACACTTCAATGGAATATCTATTTACTTTTTGTAAACAGTTCTATGTCCGATGAGCTGAAAATACAAATTTTAAAAGATGATAAATATGCTCGTAAACTAGTTTTTACAGATTCTGAATATATTGATTATTTTGAATTAGAGAAGTCTCACCAAGCACCTTTACCCGATATTGTTTCTGAATGGAAGAATCAATTAAATACTGTTGGTTTACAAGAATTGTATACAACAGCTTCTATAGAAGGAATCGTGAAAAACTTTCTGTCGGAATCATCACCAGTTATTAAGGACAGGATAGCTAAAACCTTGGACCATATACCCATTATTAGTAAAATCAAAGGCATAAGCCTAAAGGACTCGTATAGAAAATTTCCAAAAGAAAAGAGAGATTTTGATTTTGGTTCAGTAAACCTATTTACAGGGTCAAATGGTGTTGGTAAGACAAGTGTTTTAGAGTCTGTAGAATTAATTCTTACTGGAGATACACAAAGAAACAAAGGTAAGCTAGAAAAAGCTAATTCGATTACTGCAATATTGAATGATGACATCCCTGATGAATATATTCATAATACAAAAAAATATAAAGAAAGAGGTATAAAATGGTACAATAGGCGCGAAAATGAGCAGGGTAATCAAACTTACAAGTCATTTAACCAATTTAATTTCTTTAATACAGATGCCGCACAACAATTCTCAAACGCAAACGAATGGGAAACTATAAACGAGTCATTAAAGGAAATTGTTTTAGGGGAAGAATATACAACATTAAAAAATAAAATTGAAAAAGTATATGATCGATTAAAGTCTGAATATAATAAATCATCAGAAAGCCTTGAAAAAACAAAGAATACAATCAATAATAATAATAATAGAATTAGTGAATTAAAAATTGATAAAAATTTTCAGGAACTTAAGGCAAATATCAAAACAAATATTTCAACTTTGAAATATAAAATCCCAATTGACGAGCCTTACTATTCCTTATCAAGTTTATTTGTCAATGAATTGAGTAATGAGCTTGAGTTCATATTAAAGAGAAAATGGTTGATCAACTATGAAAAGCTTATTGAAGTTAAAGAACAACTTAATAAGCGTATTGCATTAGTCAATGAAACGAAAGTAATTTACAGTG
>NZ_JCAJXC010000015.1:0-120581 GCF_059278965.1 Pedobacter sp. NEAU-ZC8 | reverse complement strand
AAAGTAAACGTGGAAAAGAGCGTGGTTACCCGTCCATGGCAAACCAGACTACTGGGCTTTACCTTTTATCACAAGAAAGGTAGCAAAGGCATTACGGTACACCGTAAAAGCATTAGCACTTACAAGGATAAAATCAGGGAGATTACCTGCCGCAGAAAACCTTACCCGATCGAGGATCGGATGATGCAAATCAGGCAGCTGAACCAGGGTTGGGGGAACTACTTCAAGCTGAGCGAAGCTCATACTGTATTCAGAGAACTTGATGAGTGGGTCCGCAGTCGAGTCAGGCTATGTTATTGGATACAATGGAAGCAGGTAAAGACCCGCGTTAAGCAACTCGAGAAACTTGGGGTTCACCCTGATCAGGCTTATCAATGGGGAAATACCCGAAAAGGCCATTGGCGAACCGTACACAGCCCGATACTGACCCGGACTCTTAACAATGCATTTCTAAAGAAACAGGGGCTACTATGTCTAAAAGAAATAGTAACCCCTAAAGCTGTTTATGTTTAATGAACCGCCGTATGCCGAACGGCACGTACGGTGGTGTGAGGGGACAGGTAATCAAATAATGATTACCTTCCTACTCGATACCGGGTAAACTGCTTGTTGACTTAAACGGATTAACAACATTTATATATCTTCAAATAAAAATAATATCAATGAAATCAATATGTGTTTATTGCGGCGCCAACTTCAATGGGGATCCGGTGTTAAAGGCTGCTATTGAAAAACTTACAGCGCGTATGTCTGAAAGAGGCATCTCACTCGTTTACGGCGGCGGCAGTGTAGGTGTGATGGGCTTGCTTGCTGATGAAATGCTAAGTAGGGGTGGTGCAGTTACAGGCATTATCCCGCAGTTTTTGATGGACAAAGAAGTCGGTCATAACGGGTTAACTGAAATGATTGTCACATCTAATATGCACGAACGCAAGAAGAAAATGGCGGACCTGTCTGAAGCCTTTTTAATTCTACCTGGTGGGTTTGGTACGCTCGAGGAGTTCTTCGAAGTTTTAACTTGGTTACAGCTGGGTCTGCACAACAAAGCCATAGGTGTGTTGAATATTGGGGGCTACTATGATAACTTATTTGCCCAGATGGACGTTATGGTAGAACAACGCTATTTGAAGCAAGCTAATCGCGACCTTGTGTTTAATGAGCAAGATCCGGAGTTGCTGCTGGAGAAAATGATGAACTTTTCGGCAACACCGGATGAGGTCTGGTTTAAAGATCGTAATCTCACCTAAACATCCAATTAAGGCTGCTTAAAAACTTACTTCCTTGAAAATTGTATTTAATCTATAGCATAACTTTAATAATAGATAGTTACATGGAAAAGATGATTCAAGCCATATTCAACTCAGAAGTTGAGGCATTCAAAGGTTTACAAGCGATTCAGCAGTTGGGGGACACAAAAGATATTTCTGTTGGGGAGACCTACGTACTTACTAAAGATGAACAAGGCAAGACGTCGATCCGGTCTGCTAAAGACAATGATTCTGGTGCAGGAACCTTAGGTGGTGGTGTACTTGGTGGATTAATCGGCCTGCTCGCTGGTCCACTTGGATTATTGGTTGGCGTGGCTGGCGGTATGATTGCAGGCTCGGCTTCAGAAACGCTGCGGGCGGAAAGTGTATCTGATTATCTGGATGCCGTGTCTGCGAACATTCCAATAGGTAAGTCTGTGTTAGTTGCGCATATCTGGGAGGATTGGGAAGTTCCACTAAACACCGCATTGCTTGCCCTGACAAATGACTTAAGCCGGTTTAACCTCGATGAGCAGGTCTATGTTCCGGTGCAATCTGAACTGACAAAAGTTTCCGAGGATATCAAAACGGCCGAAACCAGGTTTTTGGAAGCCGATGGCGCGGACAAGGCAGACTGGAATAAAACGTTACAGGAATTACGTACAAAGCGCCAAAACCTGCAAAAGAAGTTGAATATTAATGTGGATCATCAGGAGAAGCAATACCAGGCCTGGATTGACCATCATACGGAGGAGTTGGAGCAGGATGAAGAGTTGAAAGAGCGATTACGGCACCGGGCAGCAGCTCAACGTGCTAGGCTTGAACTCCTGAGGAAAAACAAGTCGGAATACTAAGGAACGAGCATGTTAAAATATATTGACGTTGTGAAATTTGTTAATCACGGCAATCCGGCACCCGACCAGACACTAGATAAAACAGAGGCAGAATGGAAGGCGCAACTTAGCCCTGAGGTGTACCAGGTGACGCGTCTGAAAGGTACAGAACGGGCCTACAGCTCAGAAATGTGTAGCTTGTTTGAGCCAGGCCTTTATGCCTGTGCATGCTGCGGAACACTGCTGTTTGACGGACGAGAGAAGTTCGAGTCTGGCACCGGGTGGCCTTCATTTACACAGCCGATAAAAGAAAATGCTGTTGCCTATCTGCGTGATGATTCTTACGGCATGCGTAGGATTGAAGCTCTATGCAACACTTGTAAGGCCCACCTGGGCCATGTGTTTCCGGATGGGCCGGCACCCAGCGGCTTGCGATATTGCATGAATGCTTTGTCGCTAGAAAAAATTAAGACGACGTTCGAAAAAGCTGTTTTTGGTGGGGGTTGTTTCTGGTGTACCGAAGCAATTTTTGATGAATTGAAAGGTGTAGCGGTTGTGGAGAGTGGCTACAGCGGCGGTGCTATCGCAAACCCAACGTACCGCGAGGTTTGTTCTGGAAGAACGGGACATGCAGAGGTTGTCCAGGTGACCTTCGATCCTGCGGAGATTTCTTACGAGGATTTACTGCGTATTCACTTGAGCACTCATAATCCAACGACACCAAACCGGCAAGGTGCAGATGTTGGTACGCAATATCGAAGTATCATCCTGGTAAGTAACGATCAACAGCGGGCAAGTGCTGAAAAGATCCTAACAGAGTTACAAGCGTTTTATAAGCAGCCGATCGTCACAGAAATTAAACCACTGGAAGCCTTTTATATTGCTGAGCCGGAGCATCAGAAATTTTACATTAACAATCCAGAGCAAGGTTATTGTCAGGCCGTCATTGATCCTAAACTCGAGAAGTTCAGGAAATTATTCACTTCCTTGATGAAATAGCCGTTGTTATTGGTTATTTGGCTGATAAAATCATTATTTTAGGCCAAACAATCAATATAAATGAAGAACGGTTATTGGTTCGCGTTGCTGTTTTGCCTGGTGTCTGCCGGCTGTCAGGAACGGAACGAAGAAGATAAAGTCAAAGAAGTTGAAAAGGATGGTTCTGTGGAGATGAAGGTTGAAATTACGCATCTTGACACGCTGCATGACGTAATGAAAACGGAGAAGATTTTCTGGGTGAAAGGACAGCAGGAAAAAACCGTTATCGACCTGGATACGGTGCCCTCATTAGGTATGACCACACAGACTGTTAAAACTACTTCTGGGTCGGATACCACGGCGCAGATCAAGAAAAACTATAAAATATTTATCACGGTGAAGTAGCATGAAGAGATCGAAATATGTGACACTTGTTTTAATTACTTCTGCCTTAGCTGCATGTAATAAGTCGGAACCAGAACCAAGCTGGGATAGCAATGAAGTATACTTGCGTTCTGACAGCACCGCCGAGTATACGCACACGCAGGGATCATACTTGCCATTGTTCTTGTGGTACTATGCATTCAGGCCTTATGGGATGTTCGGCGCAAACGGTTTCAGGCATTCAGGTTATTACTCCGGGGCATTAAGTAAAAGTTCAAATATTGGAACCTCGGCAAGTAAAAGCCGGGCAATAAGGGGAGGTTTTGGCGGCTCAAGTTCATCTAAGGTAGGCGCATAAAATGAAGCGAATTGGAGTTACGCCGCGGAATAACTGGCAGGCAGCTGTAGAAAAACTTGGTTTTGGATTTCATACTGACGATGTACCATATTGGAAGGAGGATGCTTATTATCAGCTTTCCAGCCAGGATGTGACCAAAATAGAACAGGCTACCGCTGAGCTCTGGCGAATGTGCCTGATTGCGGTTCAGCATGTTATCGACCATAAATTGTATCCGCTATTCTCCATTCCCCAGAAAGCGATTGGCCTGATTGAACAAAGCTGGGAAGCTGATGAGCCATCCATATATGGACGCTTTGACTTGGGCTATGACGGCGAGCAGATCAAATTATTTGAATTTAATGCCGATACGCCCACCTCGCTTTTTGAGGCGGCGATTGTGCAATGGTTCTGGCTACAAGATTTTAACCGGGAAGGTGATCAATTTAATATGCTGCATGAGCAGCTGATCGCATACTGGAAGCACTTGAAGCTGTATCTATATGACGGACCGCTACACTTTGCCTGTATCAAAGGCTCCCTGGAAGATCTTACAACCGTAGAATACATGCGTGACTGTGCCATTCAGGCTGGTTTAGAGACTAAACTCATTTTTATGGATGATCTGGGGTGGGATGAACAAACAGCGACTTTCGTGGACATGGAAGATCAGCCTGTCAGGAACATTTTTAAACTCTATCCATGGGAGTGGATGGTAGAAGAGCCCTTCTTCGATCAGCTATTAGTGAAAAAGGACATGCACTGGATTGAACCAGCCTGGAAAATGATCCTCTCCAACAAAGCGATCCTGCCGGTGCTTTGGGAGTTATTCCCAGACTCGCCTTATCTGCTTGAAGCCTATACCGAAGCTGAAAATACATTAAGCAGTTATGTGCGTAAACCAATACTAAGCCGGGAAGGTGCAAATATTCAAATTATCAAAAATGGGTATATTGAAGCACAAACGAAAGGAGAATACGGTGCCGAAGGATTTATTTGTCAGGCATTCTTTGAAATACCTAAATTTACTGGTAAGACGCCGATCATTGGCTCTTGGGTAATCGGGCAGGAGGCTTCAGGCATTGGCATACGGGAGAGTAGTTCGGTGATCACTGAAAATACCTCCAACTTTATACCGCATTTAATCAAAAACTAAACCAGATATAAAATGAAAAAAGCAATCAGTGTTCTCCTTTTAGCAGGATGCTTCATCGTGGGGAAGGCCCAGGTGAACATTATTCCTAAACCTGCAGAACTTACCACTCAGCAAGGAACATTTTTAATTAATGCCAAAACGAAAATAGTTGCCAAAGATGCTGCGGTTCAACATTCAGCGAATTTTCTTAATGAATTTCTACAGGATATCTACGGATTCAAACTTGCGATCAGTAAGGTAGCAAGTCCAAATGCCATTGACCTTAGTGTTGGCGGTAATAGCAGTTCGACCGCCGGAGCCTATCAGTTTCAATCGACCAAAAATGGCGTAAAGATTAATGGAGCAAACCCCGAAGGTGTCTTTTATGGCGTTCAGACATTGATCCAACTTCTGCCAACGGAAAAAGCTGCGTCCCTCTCCATTCCTTTGGTGCAAGTTAAAGATGAACCGAGATTTGGATACCGCGGTATGCACCTGGATGTAGGAAGACATTTCTTCCCGGTTTCGTACATCAAAAAATACATCGATTACATCGCGCTACATAAAATGAATTACTTCCACTGGCATTTGACTGAGGATCAGGGCTGGAGGATTGAAATTAAGAAATATCCAAAACTGACCAGTGTTGGTGCTTACAGGAATGGAACCATCATTGGACGTTTCCCTGGAACTGGCAATGATAACCAGAAATATGGCGGATTTTACACCCAGGAAGAAATTAAAGAAGTTGTACGTTACGCTGCTACAAGATATGTGACAATTATTCCTGAGATCGAGATGCCGGGACATGCTTCTGCAGCAATTGCTGCCTATCCTGAACTGAGTACTTTCCCGGAAGAGTCAACAACCTTCCCACCGAAAACTGTTTGGGCAGGTCCAACCACAGGTAAGCAGGTTCAACAGACCTGGGGTGTATTTACAGATGTTTTTAGCCCGTCAGAAAAAACTTTCAAGTTTCTTGAAGATGTTATTGATGAGGTGGTAGCCCTGTTCCCTGCACCGTACATCCATATTGGAGGTGATGAAAGTCCTAAAGACAATTGGAAGCGTTCAGAATTTTGTCAGCAGCTGATTAAAGAGAAAGGGCTTAAAGATGAGCATGAGTTACAGAGCTATTTCATTCAGCGCATGGAAAAATACATTAACTCTAAAGGGAAAAAGATCATCGGCTGGGATGAAATTCTGGAAGGTGGCTTAGCACCAAATGCGACAGTAATGAGCTGGAGGGGAGAGAAGGGTGGCATTGAAGCGGCAAAGCAAAAGCATAATGTTATCATGACCCCAACAACTTATGTCTACTTTGATTATGCACAAACTAAAAAAGAAGACTCCGTAACGATCGGTGGATTTATTCCATTGCGGAAGGTGTATGACTACGAGCCTATTCCAGCGGAATTAAATGCCGATGAGCACAAATATGTTTTAGGTGCACAGGCGAACTTATGGACCGAGTACGTTAAGAATGGCCGGAAAGTAGAGTATATGGTTTTCCCAAGAATGACGGCATTAAGTGAAGTGCTTTGGAGTAGGAAAGAAGATAAGAACTGGGAGGATTTTCAACCAAGGTTAAAAACGCAGCTTAAGCGCTTTGACCTGTGGAACATAAATTACAGTAAAGCAGACTGGAATACTGAGGCGGAGGCAGCAAAGACTACAAACTGATATGATTTATACAGCATCACCTGAACGATACGATCAGATGGAATACCGCAGATGCGGGAGAAGTGGCATTAAGTTACCATTGATATCATTAGGCCTGTGGCACAACTTCGGAGACGTTGATGTACCTGAGAACTTCAGAGAAATTCTTCATCTGGCTTTTGACAGCGGAATTACGCATTTTGATCTTGCAAATAATTATGGTCCACCTTATGGATCGGCCGAAAGCAATTTTGGGAAGATACTTAAACAGGATTTTCTGCCCTACAGGGATGAGCTTATCATTTCCACAAAGGCCGGCTACGACATGTGGCCGGGCCCTTATGGGAACTTCGGTTCAAAAAAATACCTGACTGCCAGCCTGGATCAGAGTTTAAAACGAATGGGCTTGGAGTACGTCGATATCTTTTATCATCACCGTCCAGACCCGGAAACGCCGCTGGAGGAAACAATGGCTGCGTTAGACCTTATCGTGCGACAAGGGAAGGCGCTATACGCAGGGATTTCGAACTATCCTGCTGATCTCGCTGCCAAGGCCTTTGATATTTTGAAAGACCTTGGTACACCATGTTTAATCCACCAGCCAAAATACTCCATGTTAGATCGCTGGGTGGAAGACGGGCTTCTGGAGTTACTGGAAGAACGTGGCGTGGGTTGCATCCCATTTTCACCACTGGCGCAAGGCTTGCTAACAAACAAGTATTTAAATGATATTCCTGAAGATTCGCGGGCGGCAAAGTCTACCGGACATTTGCAAACCACGGAGATTACGGAAGCGAAGGTTCAGCAGTTAAGGGCATTAAACGAAATCGCAGCTTCCAGGGGTCAATCGCTTGCACAAATGGCCTTATCATGGTTGTTGAAAGATCCGCGGGTCACGTCGGTGTTGGTTGGCGCAAGTAAACCTGCACAACTTGCAGATTCACTGAAGTGTATGGATAGGCTCGACTTTGGGGGTGAGGAACTTGCCCGGATTCAAAGCATTCTAAAATCTGCAATTTAGGATTAGCAATAATGATTCCCCTATACCGAAGCCCGGATCAGACTATAGTTTGATTGATTTAAGACATATCTTGCCCGAATGAACATAGAATTTAATAAGAACGAAGATATCAATAAGCAGCTTGTTTTTCAGGTGAAGAACAGGCTGCAAAAAATATACAAAGGTGGTGGGGAAAAGAGTGCAGCCAAACAGAAGGAAAAAGGGAAACTGCTTGCCCGGGAGCGTATAAACTACCTGATTGACGAAGGCAGCGACTTTTTGGAGATCGGTGCTTTCGCTGCCGAAGGTATGTATGAAGAACAGGGTGGCTGCCCATCCGCCGGTGTTGTTTGTGGAATCGGGTATGTTTCGGGGCGCCAATGTATGATCGTTGCCAATGATGCGACGGTGAAAGCAGGCGCCTGGTTTCCAATGACAGCGAAAAAGAATTTGCGGGCGCAGGAGATTGCGATGGAGAACCGGTTGCCCGTGATCTACCTGGTGGATAGCGCGGGTGTTTACCTGCCCATGCAGGACGAGATATTTCCCGATAAGGAACACTTCGGTCGTATGTTCAGAAATAATGCGATGATGTCTGCCGAAGGTATAGTACAGATTTCCGCAATTATGGGCTCCTGTGTTGCCGGAGGTGCTTACCTGCCGATCATGAGCGATGAAGCGATGATCGTGGAAGGTACAGGCTCGGTCTTCCTGGCGGGGTCCTATCTGGTAAAATCTGCCATAGGCGAGGATATCGATAATGAAACTTTAGGGGGAGCAACAACCCATTGTGAAATTTCGGGTGTGACGGACTATAAACATCCAAATGATGAGGCCTGCCTGGATAGTATCAAAAAGATCATGAGCATGTT
Organism: Pedobacter sp. NEAU-ZC8; assembly: GCF_059278965.1. Taxonomy (NCBI): domain Bacteria; kingdom Pseudomonadati; phylum Bacteroidota; class Sphingobacteriia; order Sphingobacteriales; family Sphingobacteriaceae; genus Pedobacter; species Pedobacter sp. NEAU-ZC8. The sequence goes on along the minus strand of NZ_JCAJXC010000015.1, from coordinate 112,133 downwards.
AGGTGCTCCTGAACAAGCAGGTTTTGACCGCATCAGCCCTGTATTGCCTAAGCTGGATCCGGAGGAGCTTTATGGTATTCTACCTGACAATCGGGAAAAACCTTATGAGATATTGGATGTTATCCATCGGTTGGTTGATGGCTCCGAATTTGAGGAGTATAAGCAGCTATATGGACAAAGCATTGTATGTGGACTGGGACGTATTGATGGCTGGGCTGTAGGTATTGTCGCAAATCAACGCAAAGTTGTGAAGTCAAAAAAAGGAGAGATGCAGTTTGGAGGGGTGATTTATTCGGACAGCGCAGATAAAGCAGCAAGGTTTATCATGAACTGTAACCAGAAAAAGATACCACTGGTATTCTTACAGGATGTTACTGGCTTTATGGTCGGCAGCCGTTCAGAGCAGGGAGGCATTATCAAAGACGGTGCAAAAATGGTAAATGCTGTCGCGAATTCCGTGGTTCCCAAGTTCACCATCATCATCGGTAATTCTTATGGGGCGGGCAACTATGCCATGTGCGGAAAAGCCTATGATCCGAGGCTGATCTTTGCCTGGCCTACGGCGAAGATTGCAGTTATGGGCGGTTCTCAGGCCGCGAAAACGCTGTTGCAAATTCAGGTTGCTTCTTTAAAAGCAAAAGGAGAAACCATTACCCCGGATAAAGAGGCAGAATTATTAAAAGAGACAACGGACCGTTACAATAGTCAGACAACGCCATATTATGCTGCATCCAGGTTGTGGGTTGATGGTATTATTGATCCTGCTGAAACTAGAAAGGTCATCTCCATGGGTATTGAAGCCGCAAATCAGTCGCCAATTAAAAAATCCTTCAGCGTAGGGGTTATTCAAACTTAGGCGTTTATTTAAGATCATTATGAAAAAGATATTGGTATTCTTGGTTTTGCTGATGAGCGCTGCTGCAAGCATGGCGCAGGTGAAAACCGTGTATTTTAACGAGGAAGATGAGATTGTAAAAGATTCCACGGAAGCAGTTTCTTATGCGTTGGTTGGACGTGTCACCGGGGATACGGTGTATACGGTGAAGAAGTTTGACGCAGATGGTTATATGATGATGACCGGCGCCTACAAAGACGATGAATTTAAAGTTCCGCACGGGAATTTTGTATACTATGATTGGGTCGAAGCAATCTCACCCCTCGGTAACTACGTTGTTCCGCCAGGTGGAAAAGAGCGGTTCATTAATCTGAAAGGTACTTTCAAGAACGGGTTACGGGAAGGCCGCTGGATTGCCTATTATCAAAGTGGAAGCATTAAGGATGTAATAAATTATAAACATAATCTGATGCATGGTGAGTACAGAAACTTCGATTATAAGGGAAACCTGGAAACGCTAGGCAACTTCGTTAATAACAAAAAGGAAGGTACCTGGATCACCAAAGGTGGCCGGGTAACTTATGTATTCAAAAACGACAAGGTTATATCTACTACAAAGAAATCCAAGAAGCAATTAGAAGCGGAGCGTGCTGCTGCAGCCAAGAAATAATATAATCAATTTATCACATTACGGCATCCGGATGCGGCATATTTGTACATGCTGCGGCGAAAACGTAATTTTGCATTTCAAAACAAATACTATGTCTCAAGAAATAGAACACGTTCAATGTTTAATCATCGGATCCGGTCCGGCAGGATATACTGCGGCAATCTACGCTGCCCGTGCGGATCTAAAACCAGTGTTGTATACTGGAATGGAAGCAGGTGGACAATTGACACAGACTACTGAAGTAGATAATTTTCCTGGTTATCCGAATGGAATCACTGGTCCGGAGATGATGGAAGATTTTCGTAAGCAGGCAGAGCGTTTTGGAACTGATATCCGTTTTGGATACGTAAGCTCGGTAGACTTCTCTTCATTGCCACATAAGGTTGTTGTAGATGAGGTTAAGACGATCACTGCTGATACCGTGATTATTTCTACCGGTGCGACTGCCAAATGGCTTGGTCTGCCCAGCGAGCAGCAGTACAATGGATTCGGCGTATCAGCTTGTGCGGTATGTGATGGCTTCTTTTTCAGAGGTCAGGATGTTGCGATTGTCGGAGCAGGGGATACTGCTGCGGAAGAGGCGACCTACCTGGCAAAACTTTGTAAAAAGGTATACATGCTTGTTCGTCGGGATGAGTTCCGCGCGTCGAAAGCCATGGTTCACCGGGTATTGAACACACCAAACATTGAGGTCATTTACAATACAGAAGCTAAGGAAGTTTTAGGGAATGGTAAAAACGTTACCGGACTTCGCGTAGTTAATAATCAGACTGGTCAGGAATCTGACCTTGCCGTTGAGGGATTCTTTGTAGCAATAGGGCATAAGCCAAACACGGATATATTTAAAGGTTGGCTGGAAATGGATGAAACCGGCTATTTGAAAACTGTTCCTGGAACTACAAAAACCAATGTGGAAGGTGTTTTTGCATGTGGTGATGTGCAGGACCACTACTACCGTCAGGCGATCACCGCTGCGGGATCTGGCTGTATGGCTGCTTTAGATGCTGAGCGCTATCTTGCTGCGAAAGAGGATGAAGTAAAGGTTAGTGTTTAAAATATTTATTTTTTGCTTAGATTGCTTCGGTAAAAAGCAATCTAAGTAAATGAAATATACAAAATCAATTCTACTTCAATCCGCATTTTTGCTCGGACTACTTTCATTATTTTCCTGTACCAATGAGCAGGCGGAAGTTAAGCAACCTGCAAGTGAAAGCAAGGCCGCTAAATCCGCACCTAATCCATTTCCATTCTATAAGGAGCTTGCCGTTACCCCTGGCTTCGGCTTTGAGGTTGTAAGCTGGGGAAAAGGCGTAGATAGTCTGGGTGGATACCTGATTCTGATGTCAGATTCAGTTAAGAATAATTTTAAATCTTTTGCTGTAGAGCGGGAGGGCATCATTACAGATGCCTGGAATATGGATCTGGATAATGACGGCAATCCTGAGATTTACGTGGAATTAAAAACAGCGCAGACCAAGCGCGACTTAAACGTTTTTGAATATTCAAGGGGTAATTTTCAGAAGATCAGTTTTCCAGGACTTCCTTCGAAGTTGAAAAAGGCTTATGATGGAAATGACAAGTATTTCATCAAAGAAGGGGAGTTATTTCGGTCCTTTCCCATCGTAAATCCACAGGATACGACAGAAAAGGCCGGCGATATCAAAGTTGTAAGATATAGCTTAAGGGGTAATCAGTTTTCAACTTCGGAAGTTGAAGAAACGGCTCAACCCTAATCTTTAAACTGGGTGCTCAGACGCTCAAACTTTTCGATAAGGAGTGCTATGCGCTCCTTATCTCGTTTCATGGCAACCTTTCGCACGAGTGCCGAACAGAAGATTACCCAGGCAAAGCTGAACAAAACAACCACATACTGAATCCACACCTCTAAACGGGCAAGCATCTCGAAGAAGCACAAGATCAATCCAATGCTTAGTGCAACAGTATATATCCAGTAAAGTTTGTTATAGAGGCTGTACCGGTTGATCTGGTACAGTTTGAGATTTTCCAGAAAGGCTTTCGGGTGAATGGTGAAATCGTTATTGGCGATAAGTTTATGTCCCTGATACATCAGGAAGGTATAAACGCCGATAGAGGTTATGATGATGGTGAGACCGGCATGTGTGGCCCAGGATTGTACATCATAGAAAGTCCAGATGGAGGTGATGGCCAGAAATGAAAATACCATTCCCGCCAGGTTCAAAAGAGATTTTAGCCTGATGCTGTTTACCTCCTTTTTCGACTGTCTGAGCATTTCATCTGATGAAATTTTCACTTCAACCTTATGCGTGTCCCAGAGTGATTGTATATGCTCAAATTCTTGCATGCTGATTATATATTTCGGTGAGACGTTGTTTGATACGATGAATTTTAACTCTAAGATTACCTTCGGAGATGCCGGAGATTTCAGCAATCTCAGCATAGGGTAGTTCATCCAGAACCATGGTGATGATTAGCCTGTCGTTTTCTTCCAATTTAGATATTGACTTGTAAAGCAGTGCGATCTGCTCATTTCTCTCCGAGTACTCCTCGGCTCTTGACTCGATGATGTTGTCCGTGAGCTCATCTTTGGCCTGACGCTTTTCAGATCTGAGATAAGTAAGGCAGGTATTTACAGCAATTCTATAAATCCAGGTAGATATCAGGGATTTATTTTTAAACTTATCCAGATTCTGCCAAACTTTCAGGAACGTTTCCTGCAAAAGATCATTAGCCGCGTCAGCATCTCCGGTATAACCGTAACAAAGATGAAATATCTTTTTCGAATTGGTATCGAAGATCTGTTTGAAAAGCTGGTCTTTTTGTGCCACTTACGCTGATTTGATATGTGTTTAGACACAGTTAGTACAGGAATGTTACAGCCTTATTGAACTTTAAAGGGCCTAAACTATATTTCAAGAGTAACATAATTATTGTAGTTTTACGGAATTTTATACGCTTAATTTAAAGTGGATGTCTAAACAAAACAGATTAACTTTTTTCATTTTCTTAGCATTAGTTCTCGGGGTCGCTTTAGGTTACTACCTCAATGTTAAGTCTTTCAATACTTACAATAACACGATTTATGCAGCCGAATTAAAGATTAAAGAAATTGACGGTGAATTGCTTAAAGTTACCGATAGCAGTTCAGTGGTATATAAGAATCTGCAGCTCGATAAGCAACAAGCCATATCAAACAGCCAGGCTACGGAGAAAACCCGGGAAAAAGCTTTAGAGCCGCTTACTTTACTAAGCGATATTTTCCTTCGGTTAATCAAAATGATTGTTGGTCCCTTAGTGTTCACAACCCTTGTAGTAGGCGTAGCGAAGGTAGGAGATATCAGCGCTGTAGGGCGAATTGGGGGAAAAACCATGCTGTGGTTTATTAGTGCCTCCTTCTTATCCTTGCTGCTAGGTATGATCATGGTAAACATCTTCAAGCCTGGTGAGGCAATGAATTTACCACTGCCACCAAGTAACATTGATACCGGTGTTAAAGGCGTTGCTGTGTCCATGAAAGATTTCATTTCGCATATTGTTCCGAAGAGTTTTGTGGAATCCATGGCGACGAACGAGATTCTTCAAATTGTGGTTTTTTCATTGTTCTTCGGTGTGGCGACTGCCGCGATTGGGGAGAAGGGCCATGTTGTAATCAGTTTCTTTGATTCTGTGTCCCATGTAATTCTTAAAATTACCGGGTATGTAATGAACTTTGCACCTTTCGCAGTATTTGGTGCAATGGCGGCCATTGTGGCGAAGCAGGGACTTGGAGTACTATCCACGTATGCCGTTTTTGTCGGGGAGTTCTACTCGAGTATGTTGCTTCTTTGGGTGTTGCTCATTTTTATTGGATATCTGATCTTAAAGAAGCGGGTATTCAACTTGATGAGTCGGATGAAAGAGCCGGTTCTGTTAGCTTTTAGTACCGCTAGTAGTGAAGCTGCATACCCTAAAACCATGCTCCAACTTGAACGATTTGGCTGCAAAGATAAGATCGTAAGTTTTGTACTTCCATTGGGCTATTCTTTCAATCTTGATGGATCGATGTTGTATATGACCTTCGCCTCGTTGTTTATTGCACAGTCGTATGGAATCGATTTGTCATTTGAACAGCAAATTACCATGTTGCTGATCCTAATGCTTACAAGTAAGGGGATTGCTGGTGTCCCACGTGCATCCCTGGTTGTTATTGCTGGTACCATTGCAACATTTAACATTCCGGAAGCGGGTATCGCGTTATTAATCGGTATAGATCCATTACTAGATATGGGTAGATCGGCTACCAACGTTATCGGAAACAGTTTAGCGACAGCTGTGGTGAGTAAGTGGGAGGGTGAATTGACGGAAGCTAATGACTAAACTAATTATAAAAATTCTATGAGTAACAGAGCCAGGAAGATCTTTATTGTCGTAACAGTAATTATTCCTTTTCTAATTTATTGCGTGGTTTATTACACGCCTATACTTAAAAATGCACCTTTCAAATCCGCTGAATTCGTATCCTTGAAATACAAATGGGGAGTAGGAGAAACGTTGGACAACTCCTATGATTCTGCAACTGGCGAATACCAGTACTTGAATGCGAAAGATTCCCTTGTGAAGACGAACGTAAAACTTCGTAAGGATGACATCATCTATCTGCATAACAAAGCTACGGAGATCGGCTTTTGGAATTTTCCAGATCTAATAGCGAACAATGCAGCTGATACAATTAGTCCGAAGATACTTCGCTACGAGCTCGAGTTTAATTATAAACGCGTGTCCAAGAAGGTGGTATACTTAAGTGATTACAGTGAAACGCCGAAGCTGCGTGATCTTGCTGTACAAATGAAAACGCTTGTAGAGCAAACAATTGCTGCTGCGGATGAACGATATGGAAAGAAAAACTAATCTCTTATGATTTTAGCAAAAATAATTCTATATTTGCACCTCAATAAATAAAACAATTTAAAATAATAATTATTAAACAATGTACGCAATAGTAAATATAGCAGGGCAGCAATTTAAAGTTGCAAAAGACCAGCATCTTTTTGTACACCGTTTGCAGGGAGATGAAGGCGCTAGTATTGAATTTGACAATGTATTGTTGGTTGAAGATGGTGGTAACATTTCTGTAGGAGCTCCTGCACTTAGTGGCGCAACTGTATCAGCTAAAATCGTGTCTCATTTAAAAGGTGATAAGGTTATCGTTTTCAAGAAGAAACGTAGAAAAGGTTACAAAAAGAAAAACGGACACCGTCAGTATTTCACCAAGATCCAGATTGAAAATATCAGTTTGTAATTAATATTTGTTAAATTAAAAGGTTAGGTTTCTAATCTTTAAAATATAAGTAAAATGGCACATAAAAAAGGAGCCGGTAGTTCCAGAAACGGACGTGAATCGCATAGCAAGCGCCTTGGTATTAAAGTATTTGGTGGACAGGTAGCTATCGCTGGAAACGTTTTAGTACGTCAGCGTGGTACAAAACACCACCCAGATAAAGGTGTTGGTATTGGCAAAGACCATACTTTATTCGCTTTAGTAGATGGTACTGTAGTATTCAAAAAGAAACGCGATAACAAATCTTACGTTTCTATTCTACCTTTAGAGGTTGAGAACGAAGTTGCTGCACCAGTAGCTGAGATCGCAGAATAATTATTATTCAAGCATAAAAAAAGGTCATTGTATTTACAATGACCTTTTTTTATGCCCGGGAATTTCAACGTTCCCGGTTCATAAGCTCATTTGCCAGTTGGATAAGCTGTGACTTCTGCGACTCAGGTATATTAATTTGATCCAAGGCGTCGAAGGCCTTCGTCAAGTACCGTTGCATCTCTGCAGTTGCAAGTTCTTTGATCTGATACTGGTTGTATAGATTGGTTACATTCTGAACTTTGGAATCTGTCTCATTTGCAAATTGATCTGCTAGAATTGCTTGATCCTGGTTAGAAAGACGTTGCTGCAAGGACAGGAGCAGGAAGGTTTTTTTATTCGACTTGATATCACCGCCGACCTGTTTGCCAAATTTCTCCGGATCTCCATATACATCCAGAATATCGTCCTGAAGCTGGAAAGCGATGCCAAGATTTTCCCCGAAATCATAGATGCGCTCCGCATGTTCAGGGGTTGCTCTTGCGATGATAGCACCCAGCTTCATTGCTCCACCTACAAGTACAGCTGTCTTAAGCCGGATCATGTCAATGTATTCCGGTATACTGACGTTGTCACGTGTTTCAAATTCCATGTCCAGCTGCTGACCTTCACATACTCCTTGTGCAGTTGCATTAAATGTATTCAGTACATCCTTGAGAATGCTGCTGTCTACCTGGGCAAGTTGCTTGTTCGCTTCCACCATCATGACATCTCCACTAAGAATGGCATTATTGGTTCCCCATTTTTCATGAACTGTCAGTTTGCCTCTTCGTAGCGGGGCATTATCCATAATGTCGTCATGGATCAAGGTAAAGTTGTGGAAGGTCTCGATCGCCAAAGCTGCAGGCATAGCCTGCATGATATCTCCATTGAACATATCCGTAGCGATAAGAACCAGTGCAGGCCGCAACCTTTTACCTCCAAGGTTCATGATGTATGTCAGCGGCTCATAGAGGTTCTTCGGGTGACTCGGGTATTCAATATTTGGGATTGCTTTTTCTATGAGCTGCTGCAGCTCATAAACCGTATGCATTTGTTCTTTCGTATTTGATAGCATCTTAAAATTAATCTTGTACCAGTGCGAAGTCGATCTGACGTTTTGAAAGATCTACTTTTTTAACTTTAACTTTTACTTCGTCACCGAGCTGATATACTTTCTTCTTCCGCTGTCCGATAATGCAGTAGTTCTTCTCGTCCAGTACATAGAAGTCATCAGCGATGTCGCGTAAACGCACCATACCTTCACATTTGTTTTCGTTCAGCTCAACGTACATACCCCATTCGGTAACGCCCGAGATGATGCCCATAAACAACTTACCAACATTCTCTTCCAGGTACTCTACCTGCTTGTATTTAATTGAGGCACGTTCTGCATCAGCAGCACGTTTTTCCATTGCTGAGGAGTGAGAAGCAGCCTCTTCGTACTCATTCTCATTAGCTGACTTCTGTTTGCCTAAGTAGGCAGCCATTAGTCGGTGCACCATTACATCCGGATAACGTCTGATGGGAGAGGTAAAGTGGGTATAATGATCAAAAGCTAATCCATAATGGCTCGTTTTTTTAGTGGTGTAAATTGCCTTGGCCATTGATCGGATTGCAAGTTGTGTAAGCACGTTCTGTTCCTTTTTACCCTCCACGTCTTCCATGAGATAGTTCAGTGATTTCGCAATCTCTTTATCAGACTTCATGTTGATTTTATAACCGAAACGGGCGGCAAAAAGAGCGAAGTTGCCCAAATTCTCCAGGTTTGGAGAGTCGTGGGAGCGGTATACGAAAGTATACTTTTGTTTACCTTTCCCTTTTTTAGCCGCAAACTCCGCCACTTTTCTGTTGGCAAGCAACATGAAGTCTTCTATCAGTTTATGGGCATCTTTACGTTCCTTTACGTACACGCCCACAGGTTTACCTTTCTCATCCAGCTGGAATTTAACTTCTGTGCTTTCAAAGCTGATGGCGCCATTTTTGAACTTTCTGTCGCGTAGCACGTATGCCAGTTCATTAAGTTTCAGCAGTTCTTCTGCATAGTCTCCAGCCTTATTTTCGATAACCTCCTGTGCCTCTTCATAACTGAACCGCCGGTTGGAGTGGATTACCGTTCTGCCAAACCACTCATTGACTACATTAGCTTCATTATCCAATTCGAAAACTGCGGCAAAGCAAAGCTTGTCTTCATTAGGGCGAAGCGAGCATACGCCATTGCTCAGGCGTTCTGGTAACATGGGGATTACTCGATCTACCAAGTACACAGAAGTGGCCCTTGAGTATGCTTCTTTATCCAAGGCAGAGCCAGGCGTTACATAGTGCGAAACGTCGGCTATGTGAACACCTATTTCATAGTTTCCATTATCAAGCTTTTTAAAGGAAATAGCATCATCAAAGTCTTTGGCGTCTGCCGGATCAATGGTGAAAGTGATGGTATCCCGGAAGTCCTTACGTCCCTTAAGATCCTCAGCAGTGATTTCCTCAGGAATAGCGTTAGCTTCTTTTTCCACTTCCTCAGGAAAGCTAAGGGGAAATCCAAACTGTGCTAAAATGGAGTTCATCTCCGTATCATTCTCCCCTTGTTCGCCCAGAATATTCGTGATCTTTCCAATTGGGTTTTTGGCCCCTTCCGGCCAGTCGGTGATAGCGACCTGAACCTTCTGTCCATTCTTCGCCTCATTCAGATCAGTAAGCGGCACAAAGATGTCATGCAGCATCTTACGGTCATCTACCATCACAAATGCAAAGCGTTCGGAAATCTTAATTACGCCGATGAAGTCGGTCTTGTATCTTTCGATGATCTCTACAACCTCGCCTTCGTTCTTCCTTCCGCTCTTTTTTGCATAGATGTAGACCTTAACCTTGTCTCCATGTAATGCGGTGTGCAGTTTCCTAGCAGAGACAAACACATCCTTTTCCAGATCATCATCAGGAATGATGAAAGCAGCGCCGTCAGCCGTCATGTCGACTTTACCGATAATGAACGTTTTCAGTTCTTTAAGTCGGAACTTACCACGTTGCGGCTCTTCAAAAACACCTTTCGTCGTTTGTTCTTCTAATATTTCTAGTATTGTTTCTTTTGATTCGATATCAACTAAGTTGAGTTTAGCAGAAACCTGTTTGTAGTTTAGGGCTTCATTTTTGTTTTTGGTAAAAACATCGCTAATCAGTTGAGTTAAAACTTGTTTTAACTGATGTGATTTCTTTTTTGCCATAGTACGTTTGTGTATCACCCGAAGGTAACACTTTGTTATGATTTACATGCCCAAACGCTACAATTTTGACTTAGAGCCGGGTATTGCGGCAATCAGATTGCGGGTGTATAGCGCTTTGGGATTATTATATATTTCCTCAGGAAAGCCCGCCTCTTCAATCCTTCCTTTATTCATAACAATCATTCTATCGGAAATGTGTTTAACGACGGCAAGATCGTGTGAGATAAATATGTAACTCAGGCCGAAGTCTGATTGCAGCTCTTTTAGCAGGTTCAATACTTGCGCCTGTACGGAAACATCCAGGGCAGAGACGGACTCATCACAGATGATGAACTTCGGTTGTAATGCTAGCGCGCGTGCGATCACGATACGCTGGCGCTGTCCGCCGGAAAACTCATGCGGAAAGCGGTTGAAGTGCTCGGGCTTAAGATCTACCCGTTCCAACAGTTCAAGTACAACTTTCTTTCTTGCAGCGTAGCTTTTATGTAGCTGATGTACTTCAAGCGGCTCCAGAATAGCTTGGCCAACCGTTACTTTGGGATTCAAAGCAGAATATGGATCTTGAAAGATAATCTGAATATCGCGCCTGGCTTTTCTCATCTCCGCCTTGTTTAAGGCACGAAGATCCCGCCGCTCGAAAAGCAGCTGCCCTGAGGTTGGCTCAATTAAGCGTAGAATACTTCTCCCAAGGGTCGTTTTACCGCATCCGGACTCACCAACAAGCCCGAGGGTTTCACCTGGATAAACTTCCAGAGAGATGTCGTTTACCGCCTTCACATAGTCCTTAGCTTTCCCGAACATGCCCTGCTTAATTGGAAACCAGGTATTCAGGTTCTTCACTTCAAGAATTGGTTGCTGACTATATAGGTGCGTTCTTCGTGCTTTTATTTCCAATGCCGAATATTGCTCTAAATGCACACTATGCCTGGCAGCATCAGGTTGAAGGAAGTCTGCTACGATCGGAAGCTTTTTCAAGAGCCTGCCCGGATCTGGTCTGCAGGCAAGTAGTCCACGGGTGTAAGGATGTTGGGGAGCAGAGAATATTGCTGTTGCAGGACCTTGTTCTACGATGTCACCTTTGTACATCACTGCAACATCATCTGCAATATCCCGAATCACCGCCAGGTCATGGGAAATGAAAATCATCGCCATATGCCTTTCCTCTTTAATGCGTAGTAGCAGTTCAAGGATCATCTTCTGTACCGTTACATCCAGTGCGGTGGTTGGTTCATCGGCAATTAAAAGATCTGGATTGCAACTTAATGCCATAGCAATCATCACCCGCTGCTTCTGGCCGCCAGACAGCTGGTGCGGATAGCTGTTGTAAATCCCCTCCGGCCTTGGAAGCTGCACTTCAGAGAACAAGTCCAGTGTTTGCGCTTTTGCCGCTTCCCTGGTGCTGCGCTGGTGTAGCAGAATTGCCTCCTGCACCTGCTCCCCGCAAGTAAATACAGGATTAAGGGAGGTCATCGGTTCCTGAAAGATCATGGATATTTTGTTGCCGCGATAGGCCCGCATTTGATCAGTAGAGAGATCAAGCAAATTCACGTTGTCAAACTCAACTTTTCCACTGATTTGTGCTGTAGATTCGTCGAGCAGGCGCATGATGGAAAAGGAGGTTACTGACTTTCCGGAGCCGGATTCGCCCACGATCCCGAGCACTTTTCCTTTGTTGATTTTTAAGTTGACGTTTTTAACAGCTTTGATCAGGGACTTATCTTCCTGATTCAGAAACTGTATGTTTAAATTCTCTACGTTTACCATCAGCAACCCAAGATAGAAAATATAATGGTTACAAATTCGTGAGTTTCTGTTAATTTTGCAGCATGGAGAGAGAGATTCTGGATACTAAACGTAAAGCCTTAAAGATTAATTTAAACCCTAATATTTATGGAACCTTTGCGGAAATTGGAGCGGGGCAGGAAGTTGCCAGAAACTTTTTTACTGCAGGTGCTGCCTCCGGTACGGTGGCAAAAACCATGTCGGCTTATGACATGACCTTCAGCGACGCGATTTATGGCGCCGAGGAAACCGGACGCTACGTTAGTCAGTCCAGGTTGAGAAAAATGCTGAAATATGAGTTCGGCTTGCTACAGCAGCGGCTGCTTGGTGCCAAGTACGATTCCAGAACCTTCTTCGCTTTCGCGAATACGGTAACCACGCTGAACTATAATAAGTCTAACGACCCGCATGGCTGGGTAGGCATTCAGTTCCAATCACAACCCGGGGGCGAGCCCAACGAGATATTCTTCCATGTTCGTTTGCTCGATACAGACGCTGCACTGCAACAAAATGTGCTTGGCATTATTGGTGTAAATCTGGTTTATGCCGCTTATTTCTATAATCAGGATCCCAAAACGATGATCGAGTCTTTGGCAGATAACCTGACCATAGGCTCTGTGGAGATCGACTTAATTTCCGTGAAGGGACCGGCATTTAAAGGAATCAATAACATCCTGCTGAACCTGTACCTTATCGTTAAAGACTTTTCGAGTGCTGCGATCTTCGATGCCTCGGGAAATCCAGTGCTACCAAAGGACTTGCTATATAAGAAGGATATCATGATCCTGCGCACTAAATACGCGCAAAAATCACTGCCCAACTTTAGCATGCTCAACAAAGCTGTCGACCAGTTTAAACGAACCGAGAACGTGAAAGAAGAAAATCTAAGCGTTTTGATCGAGGTGTTATTGTCTAACGTTTTAACTCCAGAAGCAGCAAGCCCTGAAATTGATTTGCACGCTATCGCTGCAAGGGCTGAAGAAATGTGTAAAACAGGCAATACGGTTATCGTTTCTAACTTTGCAAGACATAATAAACTGGCAAAGTATTTAGACCGCTGTAAGCCAAAGAGCGTGGGTATCTCAACCAACATTAACAACTTAAAATTTGTATTCAACTCCAGTAATTTCGGTGAAAACTATACCAGTATGTTACTGAGTTATGTTAGCGACATGTTCAGTAAGAACGTTAAGCTTTTTGCTTACCCCTTCCTGGACAAGAAAACCAATACGGTAATTACCTCAGCGAATATGCCGGTAACACCAGACGCTAAACCTTTATTCGACTTTCTGATTTTGAATGGTTACATCACCGATATCAAGGAGTATAGTGAGGAAGATGTGCGTACGGTTTAAAGCTCCCACAACATTTAGTTGCCTTTCGCATAAGGGTCTTTAATCACCACCGCCATGAAGTTTGCGGGATTTTCGATGGGCTTAAATCCAAACTTTTCATAAAGACTATGGGCATCCCGGGTAGAAAGCATATAGCGCCTTAGCCCCTGCAGATCGTTATGAAACAACATCAGCGACATGAGCTTTTTCATCAAACCCTGACCTTGAAATTCAGGTAAAACATATACGTCAGCGAGATAGGCAAAAGTAGCCTTGTCCGTTATCCACCGTGCAAAGCCTATTTGCACGGTGTTTTTGTATATTCCGAAGCAGAGCGAATTATCAATTGAACGTTGTACCGTTTCAAATGGGATTCCAGCTGCCCAATACGAACCATTACGGAGAAAATCGTAGATGGCAGCAACATCCAGCTTATTTACATCGTCGGAAAAGATAAAGCCGTTCTCTGAGATCTCCATGTTCAACTGAATTTAGCTTCGCATATTGATGAACTGCAAGGGTTGACCAAAGTCTTCTTTTCTGCAAAGCGCAATGACCGCTTGAAGATCATCAATGTTTTTCCCCTGTACACGGACCTGGTCTTCCATGATCGAACCCTGAACCTTTAAACCACTACTCTTAATCTTGGCAACGATCTTCTTTGCAATTTCCTTATCAAGGCCTTCTTTAATCGTAATTTCTTTGCGGATCATATTTCCGGAAGCATATTGCTCTTTACCAAAATCTAAACTGGCAGCGTCCAGGTTTTGCTTAATCATCTTCGAGATGATGGTGTCCTGAATTGCTTTTAGTTTCATGTCGTCTTCCGTTACAACAGTGATGACATTGGTTTTTTTATCATGATCGATGGTACTTTTGGAGGTACTGAAATCATAGCGGTTCAGAATTTCCTTCTTCGCATTGTTCATCGCATTATCAAAAGTCTGTGCGTCTACTTTACTTACAATATCGAAACTGGGCATGATTATAGCTTTTAAATGAAAATTATATTAGATTTAGTAAAAATCTTTGTTGTTGTACAAATCAACGAAAAATAACTTGAGTATAGAAAGTACCCATTTAATTTATTGCTACTCACTCCGGTTAATTTTTTTACCATTTCCCATCGCATTATGAAAGCAAATAAGACTGATAGTCAAAAGAAAGCCGCAAAAAAGGCCGAGAAAAAAGCCCTTGAAGAAAGCCTTACAACAAAGTTGTTTGAAGCTGTAAAGAGTTTAGGGCATGATGCAGAGAAAATAGGGGAAGACCTTATACTGGTAAGTAAATTCGTAGCAAAGAAGATTTCTAAGCGGATGAAATCCACTAAGCCTGAAGCGCCCAAAGAGCCTAAAGAACCTAAGCTGAAGCCCCAGGTTGCGGTGAAAACAAAACCAGCGGCCACCAGTAATAAAGAGAATTCTGCTACTCCGCTTGCCACCGAAACTATACCCGTAAAAATAGCCAAGCCTCGCACTAAATCGACCAAAGCAGTTAAAGCTCCTACGAAGAAAGCGAAACCTGCCTCCACCACTGATAAAGAGCATATCAATTAGCGCTGCAGCACGGCCTAACATAAAGTTAATATTGTTTTAACATTAGAATAGGCAGTTTTGTTATTCAGTGTGTATTGGGTGATTTAATAGCGATATATGAATAAAAAGAAAGTTCCTTTCTTAAACAGGGAAATTAGCTGGTTGTATTTCAATGAGCGAGTCTTGCAGGAAGCAGCAGATGAGAGCGTTCCCCTGATCGAAAGAATTAAGTTTTTATCCATATTCTCCTCCAACCTGGACGAATTCTACCGTGTACGGGTAGCCACAATGTCCAGATTGTCGAATCTGAATGAGAAAGCGAAAGAACTATTAGGCTTTAATCCAAAAAAGGTACTCAACGAGATCAAGAATATCGTTGTTAAACAGGAACGGAAATTTGAGGACCTCTTCCAGGAAACTCTAATCAACGGCCTGGCAAAGAACAGGATCTTCATTCTCAATGATTCACAATTAAATGTCTCCAGAGGAGCTTTTGTCCGTGAGCATTTTCAAGAGAAAATCCTTTCGAATTTAGTACCAATCATCATTGATCTCGATCAACCTTTTCCCGAGCTTAAAGACCGCCGTTTATATTTCTTCGTACGCCTGCTTAAAACGGGCACGAAAATCACGGAGAAGTTTGCATTGATTGAAATCCCAAGTACCCTGCCAAGGTTCCTGGTCTTACCGGAAACAAACGACCTCAAGTTTATCATTCTGGTTGAAGACATCATCAAGTACTGTCTGAATGATATTTTTTATGTTTTCAACTACAATGAGCTGGAGGCATATACGATTCAAATTACCCGTGATGCCGAACTGGACATTGATAAACGGGTCAGCGAAAAATTTATAGATGAGCTCAAGGCAAGTCTGGATAAACGCAAAAAAGGGAAATTGATACGGCTGCTTTATGATACGGCAATGCCCTTTGATATGTTATCAATTCTGGTGTCTAAAATGAAGCTTGATGCAGAAGGCTTGATCCCTGGCAACCGTTACCACAGGTTTGGCGACTTCATCAAGTTTCCAAACGTTGGTCCTAAATCTTTGGAGTATCCAACCACTGTACCCTTGAAAGTTAAAGGGCTACATCCCACGGAAAGTATCATCAATAAACTGGCGGAGCGTGATTACCTGATCAACCTTCCTTACCAATCTTACGACTACATCATTTTGTTCCTCCGCGAGGCTGCCATCGATCCGAAGGTCACCGAAATTCATATTACCCTATATCGGCTTGCTGAAAACTCGAAGGTGATCAATGCCCTGATCAATGCTGCTAAGAACGGTAAAAAGGTGCACTGCCTCGTAGAATTGAAAGCCCGTTTCGATGAGGAGGCAAACATCTTCTGGTCAAGCCGACTACTTGAGGAAGGTGTAAACGTTAATTACGGACTTACCGACTACAAGGTGCACTCCAAAATATGTCTGGTCAAGCGCATGGAAAAAGGGAGAGCAGTCTATTACGCCAACCTCGCCACCGGGAATTTCAATGAGAAAACGGCGCGGATATATTGCGATCACAGCATTTTCACCTCCAGGAAGGAGATTACCAAAGATTTGCTTAAACTCTTTACGGCCTTAAATAAAAAAACAATCGCAAAGGGCTTCAAACATCTTATTGTTTCCCCATTAGAAAGCAGGAGCAAGCTTTATCAGCTTATAGATCGGGAAATCCGGATCGCAAAGAGTGGCAAACCTGCATACCTCATCTTTAAGGTTAACAGCCTCGCGGATGAAGGCATTGTAGAAAAGCTCTATGAAGCGAGCAATGCCGGGGTAAAGATCAAAATGATTGTACGTGGTATTTGCTGCCTTATTCCAGGGATAAAGGGCTACAGCGAGAACATTACGGTAATCAGTATTGTAGACAAGTTCCTGGAACATGCCCGGATATTTATTTATGGTAATCAGGGGAATGAAGAAATGTATCTTTCCTCAGCAGATCTGATGACCCGGAATTTCGAACACCGGGTGGAAGTGGGGTTCCCGGTCTTAGATAAAGAGGTTAGAAAAGAGATCCGGGATATCATAGACTTTCAGCTTCAAGACAATGTGAAAGCCCGTGATATCACCAGGCTTAACAATAATAAATATCACAAAAACCGCTCTGCAATTAAGGTTAGGGCACAAGTTCAAACATATAACTACCTTAAAAACAAGCATCAATAATTATGTTGAGATACGCCGCAATAGATATCGGTTCCAATGCTGTACGCCTGCTGATTGCAGACATCAGCCTCGGCAACCAACGTTATGAGTTCAAGAAAAACACACTGATCCGGGTTCCGTTACGACTGGGTGATGATGCCTTTTTAAACAAAGAAATCTCCGAAAGAAAGATTGAGGACATGGTTAAGACCATGTCTGCATTTAAGAACTTGATGGATGTATATCAGGTGAGTCATTATATCGCCTGTGCAACCTCTGCCATGCGCGAAGCTGGCAATGGCAAGGAAATCGTAAAGATCATCAAGCGTAAAGCTAATATCAACCTGGAGATTATTGAAGGTCAGCGGGAGGCCAGCATCATCGCCGCCAACCATATTGAAGAAACACTGGACGAAAACCGGGGCTACCTTTACATTGATGTGGGTGGCGGAAGTACCGAGCTCACCATCTTTGTCAACCGCAAACAAGTAGCCTCTAAATCATTCAACATCGGAACCATCCGTATACTTGACAATCAGGACAAACCAGAAACCTGGGACGAGATGAAGGACTGGGTTAAAGTTCAGACGAAAAACTATAAGAATCTTGCTGCTATAGGTACAGGTGGAAACATCAACAAACTGTTCAGGATGTCTGATGAGAAAGATGGAAATCCCATGTCCTTTACCAAGCTCAAAAATCTCTATAACGACCTAAATAGCTACGCTTTGAAAGAAAGGATCCGCGTTTTCAAGCTTAATGCAGACAGGGCCGACGTGATTATTCCAGCATCAGAGATCTACCTGACGTTGATGAAATGGACAGGTATCAAGCAGATATATGTGCCACGAGTGGGTATGGTTGACGGTATAATCAACCTGCTGATTGAAGAGAATTTGCCTAAAATATAAGCGCAAGATACCGGCCATGGTGACTTACACTTAGAGGAGCCATGGCCTTATAATCTATACCTGCAGTTAATGGATACATACATAGATTAAGGCCATCCAAATTCGGCGGCACCTGAGAAGCGATGCTGTGAACATAGTCACCTGACTTGATTTCGCTCCTGGTTACGTAAGCACATCCATTGATCTGTACTTCTCCATGGTATTCTGCAGTTTCTACCAAGGATAGCTTACAACCCAACTTATGTGGCGCAAATTCCCGCACACCAGACTGCCTGTTGTAAATTTTGTAAGCAGCTTCCTTCATACTCCATAACAGCCAGACCATTTCTGATGGCTTTGTCGCAAGCATAACATATTGCTGTTCTTGTTTACTAAAAAGTTTGTGCAAAAAGCCCCGTCGCATCCAGTTGCTTTCCCTGGAAGCATGCTGCAGGTCTACCAGGTCATTGCCAATCATTTCTCCTGAATTTTACCCCGAATAATATCCATAGATGCTTGAACCGTAAGCATTTTCTGCATGGAATCATTGTCAATCTCGATATCAAATTCCTCCTCTACATCCAAGATAACATCAACCAGGTTGGCTGAATTAATCTTAAGGTCATTAATGAAGTCGGTCTCTGGGGCCATACGCTCCAGTGCCGCTTTGTCCTGTGCATACATTGCTACTATCGGTTTCAAACGACTAATTAGTTCCTGATTCTCCATCTTTATACTTTTTAAAAACGATGCATGAATTTACATCGCCGAAGCCAAAGCTTGCTTTTACTAAAATATTGAATTCCCGGTGTAATAAAGCCTGCGGAATGCAACTGCTGTCAATCGTTTCCAGCACTTCCGGATGCAGATCTTCGCAGTTGATGTTTGGAAAGATAAACCCTTCATGAAGCTCCAAAACAGCGGCGACAGATTCGATGCTGCCGGCAGCACTAAGACAATGCCCAACCATGCCTTTAAGGGTATTGATCATTGGGAAATCCTTGCCAGATCGTTTCAGTGCTTCGCTCCAGTTTCTGATCTCAAGTCCGTCCATTGCTGTCGCCGTAAGATGACCGTTGATTACGTCTACATGGTCCGCAGAGATCCCGGCGTTCGTCAGGGCAGTGGTGATACATCGTTGCACGGCTACCGGGTTCGGCGCCGTCATGGAGCCTGCACCACGTTGTCCACCAGAGTTGCTGTTGCCACCTAAGATCTCCGCATAGATCTTTGCCCCACGCGCTAAGGCATGTTCTAGCGACTCCACCACAAACGCCCCAGCACCACTGGAGGGTACAAAGCCGCTTGCGGAAGCACTCATGGGCCTGGAGCCCATTTCAGGGCTCTGGTTATGCTTATACGTGCACACCTTCATGGCATCGAAGCCGCCCCAGATATAGGGACCGCTGTCACTGGTTGCGCCAGAGAGCATGATGCTCGCCTGTCCGGATTTAACACGTTCATAACACATCAGCAGGCTTTCTGTTCCGGTGCAGCAGGCAGAGGAGTTGCTGTAAACCTGATTGCCCAGTCCAAGCTTTCCCGACAAGTACGCACTCACACCACTGTTCATCGTTTGTACCACTACGGTGCTGCCCAGGCGCCTGGCTTGCAGTTCATCAATTTTGTAAATGGCTTCCCGGAAGCGGTCGATCCCCGACGTACCGGCGCCAAAGATCATTCCATAGTCCCAGGATGGTTCATCTGAGGTGTTTACTGCTAATCCGGCATCCGCCCAGGCATCCATCCCGGCAATAACGCCGTAAAGAATGCCCGTGCTATTGAAGTTTCGAAGTTCCAGTGGGCTAAAGTAACGGGAGATCAGCTCCGCAGTAAGTACCGGCTTACCGGCAATCTGACACGAAAACTGAAGGGCTTCCAGCTGAGTATCAAACTGAATACCCGAGCGCCCGGCCATTATCGCTGCACGGAAATCCTGCAAGCCAAGGCCATTTGGCGCTACCACGCCCATCCCCGTTATAACAACCCTCTTAGCCATTTAATTTGGTGGTCACCATGCCAGACAAGGTTCCTTTGCAAACGATATCACCAGCTTCATTTTTCATTTGCACATTACAATGCAACTTCTTAAACCTGAAGTAGATCTTTTCCGAACTAACCGTCACTTTTTCTCCTGGGAAAACCGGCTTCATAAAATCGATGGCTGTAGATGTGAGCATAACGTGCCCGGTTGCGCCTTCAGCAGTATTTCCGAGCAAAAAGAAGCCGAGACAAACCAAGCCTATCTGCGCCATGGTTTCCGTAAGTATTACGCCCGGTGTAACCGGGTGATCTTTAAAATGCCCCTTGTAGAAATCCAGTTCAGGATTGAAGGTAAATGTTCCCCTTGCACCATTTTCATCGATGTGATCCAGGCTGTCTACAAAATGGAAAGGTGCAGCGTAGGGCAGCTGACTTAAAATTTCTTCTTTATTCATAATTAACTTATTTGTTCGCCGCCATCTACAGGCAGCACAACACCATTGATCCATGCCGCTTCATCTTTGCAAAGCAGGTAAACGACCTTGGCGACGTCCTCAGGTGTTGTTAGTCTATTAAATGGGTTTCTGTTTATGCTATGTGTTTTTAGTGCTTCACTTCCTGGTATTTTCCTGAGGGAGCGGGTATCGGTCACACCTGCCTGGATGCAATTTGCGCGAATCCCAAAGGGCGCATACTCCAAGGCTATGCTTCTGGTGATCGCCTCCAAAGCTGCCTTGGCTGCCGATACTGCAGCATAATACTTCCATGCTCTTGATGAACCTTCACTGGTAAAGGAGATAACCCTGG
This sequence comes from Pedobacter sp. NEAU-ZC8, assembly GCF_059278965.1. Classification (NCBI taxonomy): domain Bacteria; kingdom Pseudomonadati; phylum Bacteroidota; class Sphingobacteriia; order Sphingobacteriales; family Sphingobacteriaceae; genus Pedobacter; species Pedobacter sp. NEAU-ZC8. The sequence goes on along the minus strand of NZ_JCAJXC010000015.1, from coordinate 91,338 downwards.
CGTCATCAGCGAACAGACCAGCTCGGTATAGCGCAGCAGTCCAGTCGCTTAAACTGATGGCCATGTTCTGCATGGTAAGCAAGAAATCCTCCGTGCTCAGGGCGTTTTCCGGACCACTAAGCGACTTGAGATTTCCCTTTGCAATGCTATGCAGCAGGCAGCGTACGCGCCCGGTGTCAGCCATCACCGCAGCAAGGTTTTTAAGTACAATATCGCGGCTTTCGGATCGAGTTACATCAAGGTTAAAGGTAGTCAACGATACGCCAAAAGCACGTATTTGCCTGAAAGATGCCTCAATAGCTTCCATTTGCGTACGACTGTTTCTATGAATCAGGCAGATGTTCATACCTTGCTCAGCCAGCTTTATTGCAGATGCAAGCCCCAGGCCGCTGCTGCCGCCCAGTACCACCGCCCAAAAACCCCTGCCTTCAAATTCTTTTACCATTTAAGCAATACTCTTTGTGCCGAAAAGCCAGGTCCAAAGCTCAACATCAATCCTAAGTCGCCTGCCTTAGCGCGACCTGGTTCCATAAAACGCTCCAGAACATACAGCACTGTTGCGCTCGACATGTTTCCAAACATCCGCAAAATTTCTTTTGTATCATCAATGTTTTTCCCCATAGTACCGAATAATTCTTCAACAAGCTGCACGATCTTTTTTCCGCCGGGATGAAAAACCAAATGGTCAATGTCCGCGATATTGAGGTTCTGTTTAGCTAAAAAAGGATGTATGATCAGGGGAAAGTGCTCCGCAATTGTATCCGGCACTGCAACATCTAAGACCATCTTCAAACCACCATTGGTTAGGTCAAAACCCATCATGTGCTCGGCCTCATAAAAGTGATACATTTCCCCGGCGATAATTTCTGGCCCCTGGTCTTCTTGATGCGAAGACAATAAAACGCATGCTGCGCCATCACCGAATATGGCTGCACTCACCATGTTGGACATCGAAAAATCGTCTAACTGAAAGGTAGCAGACGGAGATTCAACCGCTACCACTGCCGCGCGTTTTCCGGGATTGGACTTCAAAAAATTCTTCGCATAAATTATTCCGGAAACGCCAGCTGCACAGCCCATTTCTGTTACTGGCAATCGCAGCACATCCTGTTTCATGTGTAAGCGGTTGATCAAATAGGCGTCCAAAGAGGGAATCATAATTCCCGTGCAGCTTACCGTGATTAGAATATCGATGTCTTCCGCATTCCAGCCCGCTTTTGATACAGCCTCACTTAAACACTGCGCACCCAGGTTGATGCTTTCCCGCATATATATCCGATTCTTTTCTTCAAAGGAAGTCTTGCTGAAAACCTCGTCGGGCGACATGATCGAATAGCGTTTATCTACGGCAGCATTCTCGAAGATCTTCTTTACTTTTCTGATGAACCGGCCGTCCTGACCATCAAGCCATGCATCCAAGTAGGGGATGATCTCTGCTGTTGTCCTGGAATACGGTGGTATCGCTTTGCCGACGGCTGTGATTTTTACGCTCATAAAGAAGAAATAATCCATTGATAACGAAAAGCCCAACGCCATTTAATGCTGACTTTCCTAAACTGTAGTGCTTTTGTGTACTGCTCGAGATCCCGCCTTTTGAAGCCCCTCAAAATGGAAACAAGGCCATCTTCACGCGACATCTCATTTAATCCGAATACATAACACAATGCGGTGAATAGATAATACGCTAGTTTGCTCCGGTGTAAATCATTAATTACAATACCCAATTTCGCATGTGCATGAAAGAAGCCGAGCAGGTTCAGAATCTCGTTATCCTTGAAGTGGTGCAGGGTAAGCGTACACAATATAATGTCAAAGTTTGGAGCGGGTAAGTTCTCCATGAAAATATCCTCACAATGGTAGCTGATGTTGGGGTATTCCGCAGACAAACCCGACGCATGTTCAATGGTGAAAGCGTTTGCATCTATACCATATAACCTGAAGTTATAACCTGAACGTAGGCCATAATCGGCGACGGTCCTGAGCATATCACCGTTCCCACAGCCGACATCCAGTATATGAATGGTTGCTGTTTTGTCAATACCTCTTAATAGCGCTGTCACGCCATCCAAGGTAACTTTGTTGCCACCTAACAGTTTATTGATACTGGCAATCTTGTCTAATGCATCACGTAATATTTCACCTTTCATGGCAAAATCATCCATGATTTCGGCTGCGTTGCTTCTAAAAGTCGTATCTACCATATTATCGCATCTGTAAAGGGCTGCCATGCGTCATCCTGATCATGGGTTTAAACAGCGCCGGAAAGTTTACCAGTACTTTCATAACGATTTCTGCGGCCGCAGGTTTTAACAAAATGCCTGATAATAATTTCCCGGCCTGTATCCTTGTTCTAAACCGGGCATTCCATTGTTGCACATACTGCTTTTCCAGGGCGGATCTTGAAGTAATTCTGCCTTCCAGATAATCGAGGACCAATGTGGAACAAATTCCCGCCGCATGGATGGCCATACTCATACCATTGCCGCACAAAGGATGAATCAACCCTGCGGTGTCACCAATCATCAGGACATGGTCTTTGACCTTTTCCTTGGAATCAAAAGCGATCTGACTAATACTGAGCGGCGTTTCATACATCATGGAACTATGCTCCATCAGCCTTTCGAGCTGCGGATTTTGATAAAGCACCTGCTGCTGATGTTCCCGGATGTTCCTGAACTTTTTGAAGGATTCGTAGTTTACCAGATAGCAGATGTTGATGATATCATTTTCGACCTTTGATACGCCACAATAGCCGCCCTGAAAATTATGCAAAGCGACTAGATCCGAGGGATGTGGACCTTTATAGTGCGCCTTTATAGCCAGCCATGGTGAGCGTTGTTTTACAAAGGGACGATTCAGCGCATGGTCCAGCTGTTCACGCTTTCCAAATGCGCCAAGTACAACTTTTGCATGAAAGGTCCTGTTTGAAGTATGTACCTCAAATTCATCTTGCCTGAAATGTACATCTTTAACCCGGTCATGTATAATGGTACACCCGGCTGCTATTGCTTTCTGGTACAGGTATTCGTCTAATTTGTACCTGCTGATTCCAAAGCCTCCATGGGGAAGATTAGTTTCACAACTGCTTCCCCCAAGGTTGCTCACTTGAAGTCTGGAAATCTGATTTGGAAAAAGTACCGCCGGATCTGCGTTCAGATAGCGCAGATACGGCAGTACTTCGTTTGAGATATATTCACCACAAACCTTATGCTGTGGATAGGTATTCTTTTCTATTAAAACCACCTGCTTGCCTGCGTTGCACAGGTGGATCGCACTACTCAATCCGGCAAGGCCTCCGCCAACGATTAAAACCTCAGCACGGAGTTCCATAGCTGAATTTTAGCTGTTGAGCAATGCAGCCGCTTCCTGATCTAAAAACCAGGTAACATGACCATTTGGTGGATTAATCAACTGTGCCGGGTATAAGCTCGTATTTTCCTCTTCGGACTCAATTACGTTCTTAACAGCATCGGCTTTTGATTTACCAAAAACCAAAAACGCAATGTTTTTTGCATTATTGATCAGGCCTGCCGTCATGCTGATCCGGTAAGTGTTTAACTTCTCCACAAAAACAGCTTCCACGCCAACTTCAGAACTTTCCAGGATCTCCGTCTCCGGGAACAATGATGCCGTGTGTGCGTCATCACCCATTCCCAATAAGATCAGATCAAAGGAAGGCTGTGCACCATTGAAGTGCAAAAGGATGGAATTCTGATAAGCTGCAGCCGCCTCAACTGGACTCAAATTGGTATCAACATAGAAAATATGATCCTCTTTGATGCCAAGCGGCTTGAGCAAACTTTCAGCCGCCATCAAACCGTTATAATCCTTGTCTGTTGCACTTACATTACGTTCGTCTCCGAAAAAGAAGAACACCTTTTGCCAGTCCAATTGATCCTTATATTTGGTTGCTAGCTGTTGATAGAGTGTCTTTGGAGAGCTGCCGCCCGTTAATACAAAGTTAAACCTGCCGCTTTCTGCAATGGCATCATTTCCGATCTTCAAAATAAACTCAGCGAGGTCTTCAAGTAGTTCGTCTTTGCCGTGGTATATCAATAAATTCATTATTCTTTATTTAAGGGTAGTGTAAACCAGTGAAATCCGTCTCTTGCAATTAAGGCTTCTGCATCTTCAGGTCCCCATGAATCCGCGGTGTAGTTCGGGAAGCTTAACGATTTTTTATTCTCCCAGGCATTGATCACTGGCATCAACAACTCCCATGCACTTTCAACCTGATCTGCACGCATAAACTGCGTTTGATCACCTGTCATAACGTCCAGCAGCAGGGTCTCATAGGCCTCCGGTGTAGAGGTGTTGTAGGTCCCTTTATAGTCAAATACCATGTCAACCGGATTCAAAACCATGTCCAATCCTGGACGTTTGGCCTGTACCTGTAAGCGGATGCTCATCTCTGGCTGGATGCTGATGATCAACCGGTTTTGTTGCCAGTGCTCGGAAACGCCAGATGGAAAGATATGATGCGGTACATCCTTAAACTGAATCGATATCACTGAGGAGGTTTGAAACAGTCGTTTACCGGTCCTCACGTAAAACGGAATACCTTGCCAGCGCCAGTTATCAACAAAGAATTTTAATGCTGCAAAGGTTTCGGTGTTCGATTCCGGATCAACATCTTTCTCATGTCTGTATCCAGGTACTTCTTTCCCCTCAACCCAACCTTTGGTATATTGGCCGCGCACGGTGGCAAAGCGGATAGCCTCTGCATTAAATGGGCGCATGGCTTTTAACACGTCGACCTTTTTATTTCTAATTTCATCGGCATCAAAGTTTACCGGCGTTTCCATCCCGATCAGACACAATAGCTGAAGGATGTGATTTTGAATCATATCCCGTAATGCACCTGCACCGTCATAATAGCCACCGCGGTCACCTACACCCAACTGCTCCGTTACGGAGATTTGAACGTGATCGATGTAAGTACGGTTCCACAGTGGTTCCAGCAGTGAGTTCGCGAAACGGAACGCCATGATGTTTTGCACCGTTTCTTTACCGAGGTAATGGTCGATCCTATAGATCTGTTTTTCAGTGAAAATACCAGTCAGCAGCTTGTTAAGTGCTCTGGCACTGTCCAGATCCCTGCCGAATGGTTTTTCAATCACGATCCTGCAGGTTTCTTCGTTCCCTGCCAGGTCATACCTGGAAATACATTCTGCGATAAGCGGAAAAAGATCCGGCGCAACTGCGAGATAATAGAGCACCTGCGTCTGTGGGCCAAACTCATCCTGATATTCCTGGATCAGTGTTTTCAACCCTGCAAATGTTTCAGGTGCAGAAACATCAACGGGTGTATAGCGAACATGTTCCGAAAACACATCCCACTTGGCGTCATCAACACGACCGTTTCTGGAGAAGCTATTGACCCCATCTTTAAGCATCTCACGGAATTTATCATCTTCCAGCTTCTTTCTTGAAGTTCCTATAATAGCAAACTGCTGGGGCATGAAATGATCACTATACAGGTTGTATAATGCCGGTGCCAGCTTACGCATATTTAAATCACCAGTACCGCCAAAGATCACTACGATGGTCGGTTTAACATTAATAGATGTCTTCATAATTTTTATGATCAATTTTCGGCATTCCAGTTTGCATGGAAGATACCTTCCTCATCGGTACGTTCAAATGTATGTGCGCCAAAGAAATCTCTCTGGGCCTGGGTCAGGTTACTTGGCAGGTTTGCGGTTCTTAGAGAATCGAAATAGGTCAGGGCGGAGGCGAAGGCCGGTATGCCGATCCCATGGTTCATCGCGGTACTGCATACCTTGCGGACACCAGAAAGGGTTCCTGCAATCTTCTGCTGTATATTTTGATCTTCAAACAGATGTTCAAGATCAGGTTTTGCCTGATAAGCAGCATAGATATCCTGTAACAGTTCCGCACGGATGATACATCCGCCACGCCATATCTTAGCAATTTCGTCAAGCTTAAGTTCATATTTGTATGCCTCGGAAGCCTGTGTCAACAGATGCAAACCTTGCGCATAGGAAACGATCATGGAGAAATACAATGCGTTTTCCAGATCAACGATGAATTGCTCCGGATCGTCAATTTTTGTTTCAGGTTTCTCAAATGCTTCAGATAGCGCAACGCGCAGTTTTTTCAGCTTGGATAAATCGCGCGTACTTACGGCCTCGTTAATGGTCGGGATCGGCAAGTAAAGATCCATGGAAACCTGAGAGGTCCATTTGCCAGTACCCTTCGATTTTGCCTCGTCTTTAATCAGGTCAATGAGCAGTTTTCCGGTTTTTTCGTCTTTAAATTTAAATACATCCGCGGTAACCTCCATCAAGAAGGACTTCATACGTCCTGCATTCCATTCCTTAAAGGTCGCTTCGATTTGCTCATTGTTGTAACCCAGGCTATTCTTCATAATATCATAGGCTTCCGCAAGCAGCTGCATCATCGCATATTCAATTCCGTTATGCACCATTTTCACGAAGTGACCTGCAGCACCCGGACCGATGTAAGTTACACAAGGCTCGCCGTTCACCTTTGCAGACACCGCCTCAAGAACTTCCTTCATTGCACTATAGGCCTGTTTATCGCCACCAGGCATCATACTTGGCCCAAAACGTGCACCTTCTTCACCGCCGGAGATACCCATGCCGAAGAAGTGTATGTTTGTTTTTGATAAGTCTTCGGCTCTGCGGCTGGTATCAGTAAAGTGGGAGTTACCGCTATCGATAATCATATCACCGGCTTCCAGTAAGGGCTGTAGCTCTGAGATCACACTATCAACGATTGGACCCGCGGGAACTAAAAGCACAATCCGGCGCGGAAGTTCCAGGCTTTGAACAAATTCTTCAAGCGAGGCATGGCCTTTTAAGTTCTTATCTTTCCCATCTTCCTCAAGTTTGGCAAGCATCTTCGGATCCTTGTCATACCCGGTAACTTCGAAGCCGTGGTCGGCCATGTTTAGCAATAAATTTCGGCCCATGGTTCCAAGGCCAATCATTCCTAAGGTGTATTTTTTCATTTGTTATTTTATTGTATGCCTGTTCATGCAGGCAGGTGATTGCTTGTTTAGTGTGTTGGATATATTGTACGGATCTGGTATTGTTCTTTTGTCTTCCAAAGCTTAGCCCCACCTTTTATGCCTTCACGATTATTCACCCGGCGGATATTCTCGTCGAGCTCAAAGTCTATTTCCTTAGCGTTTCCACCACCAATATACAAGCGGTCATAGTTGAAAACTGTTTTATAGATTTCAATTACCCGCTGTACGCGTTCATTCCATTCCTTTTTGCCGATTTTTTCAAAGGCTCGATCTCCAACATAATCATCGTAATCTTTATCCTTGCTAACCGGAAAATGTGCAAGCTCCAGGTGCGGCAATAGTTGCCCATCATACAACAGGGCGGTTCCCATTCCCGTACCTAGTGTAATGACAATTTCAAAGCCCTCGCCATCCACCACGCCAAGGCCTTGTTGGTCTGCGTCATTTACTAAACGGACCGGTTTGTGAAAAGTGTTACTGATCTCCTGAGCAAAAGGTATATGTTTCCATTGCTTTTTAGCGAGGTTCGGTGCTGTCTCTACAATGCCAAACTTTACATATCCCGGAAATCCTACGGAAACGGCATCAAAGTCTCCCATCGTTGAAGCAAGCATCTTAATCACCTCGAGTACAGCTTCCGGTGTGGACTCTTCCGGAGTCGGTAATTTGGTGTATTCCGACAGTACCTGACCATCGGCATTTAACATGCAGGCTTTGATACTGCTGCCCCCTATATCTATTGATAATATTTTCGTTATAACATGGTTTTCCTGAATGCTTGGCATAATGGGTGTTTTAAACACTTAAAATTAACTTCTGGTAGTATATATATAATAGTTAAAGAACAATTCGTGTATAGTAATGTTTGTAAAACTAATCTAATCTTGAGGCTTGTGCTTCCACCTGCGGTGACTCCATAACCAGTAGGCTGGTTCTTCTTTTATGATCTGTTCCAGGTAATTAACATGTAAGTTGGTGATCTCATGTGCTGCAGTTTCTGCCGGATTCAGGCAGAGCGGAACACATTCCACTTCATAATAGCCTCTTTCTAATACCCGCACACGCATATAGAACACCGGGCGGTTCGTTCTTACCGCAATTTTTTCCAGCCCCAGCAGTATGGCTGTTGGTTGGTTCAGAAAGTTCAGCCAATAAGTGGATTCTTCCCGCAGGGGAGTTTGGTCATTGCCGAAGCAAAATATCGTCGGAACGTCTTTGCTTGCATGAAGCGCACGTAAAGTTTGCCGCATAGGGATCAGCCGATTTCCAAAGCGGCTTCTTATACGTTTGAACCAGCCGCCAAAAGCCTCGTTCGAAACCGGTTTATAGATTGGGTAAACAACAGCAGTGGTGTTCAATCCTAAGGCTAGTGTACCCCATTCCCAGTTACCATAATGCGCTGAGCATATTAGTGTGCTTTGGCCACGCTCATGATAGTCATTCATGAGGTGTAAATTCTTGAAAGTAAACCGTCTTTTTAGCTCCGATGGTGAAATACTTGCCATCTTGATAATCTCCACCATGAGGTTGGAAAGGTGTTTGTAGTATTTCTTTGCAATTTGTTCAACCTCGGCATCGTCCTTTTCAGGAAATGCATTATGCAAATTTTCGTAAACAACCTTCCGCCGGTAACGGATCACGTGGTACAGGAGCAGGTAAGCGCCATCTGCCAAAAGATAGAGTATACTTAAGGGCAACAGTGACAAGCTGTTTAAGAAAAATATACCCGTATTTGACAACAGTTTTTTTACCATTACTTACCCGATTATCTCGCTAAAATAGGCTTTGATACCGATTTTCTCCTATAAAATTCTTTATTTAGCCCGCTCAACCATTTAACCAATGAAATTTAGTAAGATTATTCCTTGCTTTCTCGGCATTACCATGTGCCTTGGAAGCAACGCCATTGCACAAGTTCAAACCAAGGCCACCAAATCTAGTGCTCCAAACCTGAGCCAGTTTGTAGATCCATATATTGGTACAGGTGGTCATGGCCACGTATTCCTGGGCGCAAGTGTTCCATTTGGTGCTGTACAGCTCGGACCAACCAACAGATCTCAAGGCTGGGACTGGTGTTCAGGGTACCATTATTCAGATTCTACGATTGTTGGCTTTTCCCATACGCATCTAAGTGGTACGGGAATAGGTGACCTTGGCGATATTTCGATTTTACCCGGCATTGATGATAAACTGGCGCTCTACACCCATGATAAAGAAGTGGTGAAACCAGGATATTATGGAGTACGCATGTCGCCGAGCAATATCCACGCAGAACTAACCGCATCTGAAAGGGTAGGCTTTCACCGCTACACCTTCCCAGCTTCCACCGCTGCAAAAATCCGGATAGACCTCCGTCAGGGCATTGGCTGGGACATCGCGACAGACACCTATATCAAAAAGATCAATGATACCACCATTGCGGGTTATAGATATTCTAAGGGCTGGGCTAATGATCAACGAATCTTTTTTACTGCGATCTTCTCCAAACCCTTTGACAAGTTTGTTGCTTCAGACTCTTCCGCGGTACTAACGGGTTCCGAATACCGTGGTAAAAAGCTGGTAGCTACCGCATATTTCAACACCAAAGCGGATGAACAAATTCAAATCCGTGTGGGCATTTCCCCGGTAAGTATGGAGAATGCTGCAATGAATATCAAAGCGGAAATCCCGGGATGGAATTTCGACGAGATTGTAGCTAAAGCAGATGCCTCCTGGAATAAAGAACTTGGAAAGCTTGAAATTAAGACCGCAAATCTGAAGGATAAGCGGAATTTCTACACCGCGCTATATCATACCATGATCGCGCCTTCTACCTTCAACGACCACAATGGTGATTATCGTGGAACCGACAAGAATGTCTACAAAAATGCAAACTTCACGAACCTGACGACCTTCTCTTTATGGGATACTTATCGTGCTGCACATCCCTTGTATACCATTATTCAGCCAAAGCGTGTCAATGATATGATCAACACCATGCTTGCCATCTATCAGCAGCAGGGGAAACTACCAGTTTGGCACCTGATGGGGAATGAAACCAATACCATGGTGGGAAATCCGGGCGTTATCGTCGTTGCAGATGCCGTGCTGAAAGGTTTCAACTCCTTTGACCATAAACTTGCTTTCGAAGCCATGAAAAAGACGGCAATGCTGGACGAAAGAGGACTCAACTTCGTGAAGAAGTATGGGTATATTCCTGCAGACAGTACTGTGGAGTCTGTGGCGATGGGCCTTGAGTATGCGATTGCCGACTGGAGCATTGCCAAAGTTGCCCAGAAGATGAATAAACCAGAAGACTACAAGTATTTCCATAAACGTGGGCTCAACTATCAGAACTACTTCGATAAAAGCACCCAGTTCATGCGCGCGAAAGTTGGTCCCGGCAAATGGAGAACACCATTTGATCCGGTAAAATCTATTCACCGCGCAGACGACTATACAGAAGGAAATGCATGGCAGTACACCTGGTTGGTGCCGCAGGATCCTGAAGGTTTAATTAACCTGATGGGTGGAAGAAAGCAATTCACCACGAAATTAGATTCGCTGTTTCTTGTGGAAGGCCACCTTGGTGATGATGCCTCACCTGATATCAGCGGCCTTATAGGACAGTATGCACATGGAAATGAGCCAAGCCATCATATCACCTATTTATATACCTATGCTAAACAGCCTTGGAAAACCGCTAAACATGTTCGTCATATCCTAAATGACTTATACACCGATGCTCCAGATGGTCTTTCCGGTAATGAGGATGTTGGACAAATGTCCTCCTGGTACATTTTCTCGGCCCTGGGCTTCTACCCGGCCAATCCGATCAGTGGAGAATATGTATTCGGAAGCCCCTTATTCGATGAGGCTACCATCAATCTGGAAAGTGGTAAAAAGTTCAACATCAAAGTGGAAAACAATTCCCAGGAAAATATTTACATCCAGGGCGTAACCCTCAACGGAAAACCCCGGACCAGCAGCTTCCTTAAACACCAGGAGATTACCGCAGGTGGTAATCTGGTTATTAAAATGGGAAGCCAGCCATCAAAAACCTGGGGCGTTAAGTAAATAATCTAGAAATTCAGACATAAAAAAAGCGGCATTGCCGCTTTTTTTATGTCATCAGTTTTCGCTACTTCAGTGTACCTTGAATTTCCGTTGCCATCTTAGCATGACCTTCAATGATAGGAAGCGTCTTGGTTGCAAAAGCACTTACATCTGCATCCGAATTCTTACTGCCTGCCTGAAACAGCGAGACGGTTTTGTCGTGATCCTGTACCATCATGCCCATGTAGTGCTTATCGAATTCCGCACCAGACATCTTTTTCATGGCATCAAGATGCTGTTGCTCGTTAGCCGGTAAACTAGCAGGTACGGTTACGGACTTTTTGCTGGCTATGCCCATCAACTCCTTGTTTGCAGCACTATGATCTTTTACCATCAATGCCGCGAAATCTTTAACACGTTGGCTGGATGCCTGTGTTTGCGCAATTTTTCCGGCTTCAACCTCCATCATACCTCCAATCGCTGCTTGTTCCATAAACGCTTTAGGATCAGACGATGCAGGGTTCCGCCCACTGGTATCCGTTGCCATGTCGGATGTGCTGCTCATTTCAGTGGAATCCATAGAAGTCGAGTCAGTGGTGCCATCCGTGCTTTGGCCGGAATTACATGCCTGAACCATTAAGGCTGCAACCAGAGTTGCCGCTAAAAACACTTTTTTCATAATAATTGATTTAAATTAAGTTTAGAAGTTGCATAGCTAACAACCAGGATGCACCTCTTGTTTATAAAAACCATTCGCTGAAGGATTTAGCGAAGTTTGTACCCCTAGTTTAGGATAAAGGGCTGCCGGTGATATTCCGGGTCAACCTTCTCAAAATATAAGGTGCGGAGCGATTGTTTCAACACCGCAAATTCTGCGCGGGTAATTGCCAGCGAGGTTCTGTAAATCTCTTCAGGGACATTATGCTTGTTGTATGTCTCAAAAATGACATTGAAATATTCGAGTCCATTTCTTTCACGGGAGGGCGCGAGAGAAATGTTGAGCGCCCGTTTTATAGGTTGGGCCTCCAGTTTGGTCGTATATAGGCCATACATGTACTGATAGCTGATCGATTTCGTGTTGATGATCAGCTTTTCTTTCCCAAAGCCATACCAAAGTGTAAGCCATCCGAACAGTGCCATAAGCAGTATTCCAATCACAAATAAGGCAAGCAGCCAGTCGACCAAAGACAAGAGGACTATGGCCAGGGTGCAGATATTGAAAAAGATCAAAATACCCTTAACAACATTTGATGTTTCGGCTTCGATCAAAACGTGCAAATTCACATAATCTTTCTTGAGTTCGACTTTCATAATTGGTAAGCCTGAAGCTTTTTCTGATGTCGTTAAATTCCTGAATCCAACGCACGGTCTTCATCGCTGATTTCTTTTTCCGGTGAAGGTACTTCGTGAAAACTTTCTGAAGAGCTACCGGTACCAGTACCCGGATTAGCTTTGCGGCCCTCACCAGTTCCTGTATAACCGGCGTCTTGCAAAGAATCATAACCCTGCGTACCGGTATTATCGTGTCCGTCCCGCGCTTGTTCTTTTTCTTCCTGATTTGCGTTCATGTCTAAAAATTTAAGTTATAACAGTTCATTCAAATTGTAGTTTTAAAAGAAAATGTAAAAGTATCATGAATTTTAGCGTCAAACTATTGTAGCCCCAGGGCGGTTAATTTTATTATATATAGAACGATATGAAAGCAGTAATTATTTCTGAACCTGGAGCAGCTTCTGTTTTAAGAACTACAGAACGTCCGGATCCCATAGAAGGTACAGGCGAAGTATTGATCGCCATTGAAGCTGCAGGTGTAAACCGTCCCGATATTGCGCAAAGATCGGGCAACTATCCGGCACCTGAAGGTGTATCTGCAGATATCCCCGGATTGGAAGTCGCCGGGATTGTGGTAGCATGTGGACCGGGTGTAAAACGATGGAAGACCGGTGACCGGGTTTGCGCCTTGATCGCTGGTGGTGGATATGCCAGCCTTGTTGCCGTAAACGAGGGTCAATGCCTGCCCATTCCTGAGAACATGGACTTTGCTGCCGCAGCGGGATTGCCAGAAACCATATTCACGGTTTGGCACAACGTGTTTCAGCGCGGTAAGCTTCAGCCAGGTGAGACTTTGTTGCTGCACGGTGGAAGCAGTGGTATCGGCATCACAGCGATCCAACTTGCCAAAGTTTTCGGAGCCAAGGTCATCGTCACCGTCGGCACAAACGAGAAAGGGGAGGCATGTCTAAAACTCGGCGCGGATCAGTTCATCAATTATAAAACCCATGATTTCGAAGCAGAGATCCCCCGGGATAGTGTGGATGTGGTGCTGGACATGATTGGAGGAGATTACTTCAGCAAGAACATCAATCTGCTCAAACCGGAGGGCCGCCTGGTGTACATCAATGCCATGCAAGGCAGCCAGGTGTCACTGGAACTATGGAAAGTGATGCAAAAGCGGATCAGCATCACGGGAAGTACGCTGCGGGCGCGGGATTCTGGCTTTAAAATTGCACTTGCCGCAGAGATTGAAGAAAAAGTATGGCCTGTAATTAGGTCAGGAGCATTTAAGCCGGTTATTTACAGAACCTTTCCGTTTTCAATGGCCTCCGTTGCGCATGAAGTTATTGAAAGCAGTGAACACATTGGTAAGATCATCCTGATCAACGAATAGGCCAGCCATTGTTCAATTCTTAAAGAATTTCCTAAATTTAGCCTGCTCTTGCGATAATATACATATGCCAAACTCAACACATCCTGTTAGAACCATTGGAGGTTATATGGGCCTTCAGCTTCCTGGAGGTAAACCATACTACCCTGACCTTATTCAGCTGAATACCGCAAGAAACAGCTTGGAGTACATTCTCCTCACACAGGGTTACACCACCATCTATCTGCCTTATTTTACTTGTGAGGTATTGTTAGAGCCTATAAAGCGCCTGCAACTGCAGTACCATTTCTATAAAATCGATGAGCACATGGATCCCGTTATTGACTTTGAAGTGGATGATCATTCCTGCATGCTTTACACGAATTACTTTGGTGTTAAAACCGATACGGTTCGGGCCCTAAGTAAAACGCAAAAAAATCTGATCATAGACAATGCGCAGGCATTTTATGCTGCGCCAATCATCGGTATCGACACTTTTTATTCCTGCAGAAAATTCTTCGGCGTACCTGACGGTGCTTATCTGTATACGCGCAGCTCCAGGCGACTGGAACTGAGCAAAGATAGCTCTGTAGATCGTATGAGCCACCTGGTGAAAGCTGCAGATCTAAATGTTGAGGCAGGGTATGCAGATTACGTTCGAAATAATGATGTACTTATCAATAATGAGATCAAAGAAATGTCGAATTTAACCCAGCAGTTGATGGCTGCGGTGGAATACGATGATTGTGCCAGAAAACGACGTGAGCACTTTGCTTTTCTTCACGAACGCTTCAAAGACATCAACGAATTCAAGTTCCATTATAGTCCGGAGGATACACCGATGGTGTACCCATTGTTGATAGCTAAGGATCATTTAAAATCACAGTTGATTGAACGGAAGATCTTTGTCGCTACCTATTGGCCGAACGTTTTTGAATGGACGTCGCCAGACGCCTTGGAGTATCACTTTGCGCAGCACATGATATCATTGCCTATAGATCAGCGCTACAATCTTGATGACATGAAATATTTGGTAGAGACCGTTGAAAGTCTCCTCGTTAATACCTGATGCTGCTATGATGTTGATTTACACGATTGAAGATAAAGCGGCATGGACAGACCTTATTAACCGGGCGGCAGCCTATGATTTTTATCATACCTGGTACTATCATAAGCTCGACAGTCCTGAAGCTGCCCGACTGTATGTTTTTCAGGAAGGAGAACACTTTATTGCCTATCCGCTAGTGAAACGTGCCATACCAGGCAGTAGTTATTTCGACCTTACCTGCGTTTATGGCTATACCGGTCCAATCTCTGATCGCCCGTTTGATGCGCAGGATAAAGATTTCCTTTCCCGCTTCAAGGCCGCTTTTCTGGAAATCTTGGAAGCGGAAGGAGTGGTGTCTGTGTTTTCAAGGCTGCATCCTTTTTTCAACCAGGATCTGCTGCTTGAAAGCTTTTCCGGGTTGTTCCCTAATGGAAAAAGTGTCGCCATAGACCTTCGCGTACCCATTGAGCTGCAGCGTGCAACCTACCACAAAAGCTACCGGCAGCAAATCCGTATCCTTCGGGAGAAAGGCTACGAGGTACGGGAATCAAAATCTGCGGAAGCCATTCAAACCTATGCGGAGATCTATACAGAGAACATGAAGCGTGTCGGTGCTTCAGATTACTATCTTTTCACGCCAAGCTACTTTGAACAACTGCTGGCTTCTGAGGAATATGAAAGTAAGCTGATGCTGGTTTATTTGAACGATGAAATTGTGAGTGGAGGTGTGGTGATCTGTACCAACAAGATCATGCAGGTCCACTTGATGAGTACCAGAACCGAACACCTGAACCTATCGCCTCCTAAACTGGTGGTTGATGAAACCAGCATACTGGGAAGATCACTAGGTTATGAATTCATAAACCTTGGCGGAGGCTTGAACTTTAAAGAAGATAGCCTGTTCAAGTGGAAAGCTGGATTTACCAAATTGTTTATGGACTACAACAGCTGGCGCTATATTGCGAATCAGCGGGTCTACGAGGAGTTGCTCGCAGATAAAGGGCTGCATGCAGACATGGACATTGATTTCTTTCCGTTGTACCGCTATCAAAAGCCGGACTGATTATTTTGATGCGGCCTGCGATCCCGCTATCAGGACGGCGCCGGCAATCATCACCGTTACTCCAAGCCCAAGCTGCCAGGTGAATTTCTCTTTTAAAAAGATGATTGACAAGATGACTGCTATAACCAGCGAGAGACGCTCCACAGTTGTGACGTATGCCGCTGGTCCAATAGAAAGTGCCTTGTAGGAGAATACTGTAGACAAGGTCGTAGCAATTCCCGCCAGAACAAGCAGAATCCATCCTTTTTGATCAATTTCTTTTAATGCGGCGAAATTCCCTTGAACGGTCACAATGCCCCAGGTAATACAAAAAATGAAAACAGCCTGAATGGCAAATGCAAGGTTGGAATCAACATTCTTGAGTCCGGCTTTGGTCAACACTACAACTAATGCTGCGGAAAACGCAGCGGCTAAGGCCCATAATATCCACATGTTACGCTTTTTTAAGGGATAACAGCATTCGCAGAAAAAAGATTGGAAGATCCGAACATTAACTTATTTTCATGCAGCAAAATCTTCCAAACCAAATATTTTAACTGATATGAGCAAAAATGCTGTACTCGCCTGGTCTATTGTGGTAGCCTTAGGCGGATTTCTATTCGGATTTGACACCGCAGTAATATCCGGTGCCGAAAAGTCCATTCAAAAGTTTTGGAACTTAACTGTATTTGAACATGGTCTCACCATTTCTATTGCACTGATCGGTACGGTGATCGGGTCACTGGTGGGTTCCAAGCCCTCAGACCAATTTGGTCGAAAGAATACGCTGTATTTCGTGGCTGCTGCATATCTGCTTTCCGCCCTCGGCACTGCGCTGGCACAGGACTGGTACGTTTTTCTGGTGTTTCGTTTGCTCGGTGGGCTGGGCGTCGGGATATCTTCGGTAACCGCACCAATCTATATTTCAGAGATCGCACCTGCAGATAAAAGGGGACGCCTGGTTGGTTTATTTCAGTTCAATGTCGTATTGGGCATCCTGATTTCCTATTTGTCCAATTACCTGATCGGCGCCGAAGGCGAAAATTCCTGGCGATGGATGCTCGGTGTACAGGCCTTTCCGTCCTTACTGTTCCTCGTACTAATTTATTTTATTCCGGAAAGCCCACGCTGGCTGATTCTGAAAAAGGGTGCAGAAGAAGCTGCATTGAAGGTTTTACGGATCATTAATCCCGCGAACTGTGATCAGGAACTGATCTCCATAAGAAATTCGGTACATAGCGGACAGGAGAGCAAGGCACATGACCGTCTCTTTTCCGGCCAATACCGTAAACCGGTAATGCTTGCGATGCTTTTTGCATTTTTCAACCAGGTATCCGGCATCAACGCCATTATTTATTACGCACCCAGGATCTTTGAAATGGCCGGCCTGGGCGCACATTCCTCCTTGTTGTCTACCGTCGGTATTGGTATTATCAATTTTGCATTTACCCTGTTGGCTATAAATTTTATTGATCGCGTAGGCCGGCGGAAGTTAATGCTCATCGGGTCCTTTGGGTTGATTGCCTCCCTGTTCCTGGTTGGCTACACCTTTTACATAGAAGACTTTAGCGGTTTTGCCGTTCCCATTTACATGATGTTCTTCATCGCTTTTTTTGCTTTTTCACAAGGGGCGGTTATCTGGGTATTTATTTCAGAGATCTTTCCCAACCAGGTGCGTGCAAAAGGACAAACACTCGGCAGTTCCACCCACTGGGTAATGGCAGCTTTAGTGGCCTTCGGCTTCCCATACTTTGCGGAAACCTTGGGTGGCGCAACTACATTCTTTTTCTTTGCAGCCATGATGGTACTGCAATTGTTATTCGTTTGGCGCTGGATGCCGGAGACTAAGGGGCGTTCTCTGGAACAGATCGAAGACAATATCATTTTACATTAAATCATAAACATGGAAAATAATACAAGCAATGCAGTAGTCTGCTTTGGGGAGATCCTCTGGGACATCCTTCCCGATGTAAAAAGGCCAGGTGGTGCACCAATGAATGTGGCATATCACCTGCAAAAGCTTGGTATAAATAGTAAGTTGATCAGTAGTGTTGGTGATGATCCTCTGGGCCAGGCTTTACTGGATTTTGTGGGCGATATCGGACTTTCCGCTGAAACCATTCAAGTTCATGCGCAGCAACCTACGAGCGAAGTAATCGCGACCGTAAATGCGGAACATGAGGTGCGGTATGAGATCGTGTACCCGGTAGCCTGGGATTTCATTTCTTGGTTACCAGCATATGAAAACTTACTGGAAAGTAGTAGTGCATTGGTTTATGGCAGCCTGGCCTCCCGAAATGATCTGAGCGCAGCTACGCTGCTGAGGATGCTGCAGTTTAATCATTTGTATAAGGTGTTTGATGTAAACCTGCGGGCGCCCCATTACAGTCGAGAAGTGATCGACCGATTGCTTAAAGCTGCAAATCTCCTTAAGGTAAATGCAGCCGAACTGGGCATTATCTCCAGCTGGTATGATGCAACAATCGATGGCGAAGCTGCTCAGGTCGAATACCTTTTCAAAAATTTTGAGGTGGATGAAATCGTAATTACTAAAGGGGCAGCAGGAGCGACCTACTATACACGTGAACATCAGTTTGAACAGCAGGCGTTTGCTGTTGAAGTGAAAGATACCATCGGTAGTGGAGACTCTTTTCTTGCAGCATTCTTAAGTAAGCGGCTACAACATACCGATCCTGCAAGCACATTGGAATATGCTGTGGCAATGGGTGCTTTCATTACCGCTCAATCCGGAGCATGCCCGGTTTATCAGAAAGTTGAGTTCGAAGCTTTCTTGCAGGAAAAGCGCCCCAAGTAATTCCAAGTTCCGGCTCTAAGCTGAAAACAGCTTCTTCAAACCTGTTGATTGTGTGGTATATACGGAAGCTCATGTGATTCTACTTGATCTGAGACCTAATTGAAATATCCTGAAACCATTTTGACGGTTGGCGTATTAAGGAGGGAAAAAACAATGGTTTAACAACAATAGAAATTCATACGATGGAGCAGAACGAAATGAACAACGAACAAAATCCATTAGAAAAGCATCCAACACCGCCCTTTAAAGAACAAGAGCAGGAAGAACCGGGCAAGGAAGCGCCCCTTGATCCAAAAGCGGATCACGGCGAGGAAAGTTACAAAGGCTCGGGAAAACTGGAAGGTAAAAAGGCAATCATCACTGGGGGAGACTCTGGGATTGGCCGTGCCATAGCGATTGCATTTGCGCGTGAAGGTGCCGATGTGCTGATCTCTTACCTGAATGAACATGAGGATGCACAGGAAACCGCCAGTTTTGTGGAAGCCGCGGGCCGCAAAGCAGTGTTGGTGTCCGGGGATATCAGTGACGAATCGCATTGCAGGCAGATTATTCAGAAAGCAATAGCAGAATTCGGACAGCTGGATATTTTGGTCAACAATGCGGCTTTTCAAATGTCCAGAGATTCCCTTCAGGAAATTTCCAGTGAAGAGTGGGACAAGACATTCAAAACAAACATTTACCCGTTATTCTACCTCTGCAAAGAAGGGGAGCAATACCTCAAACCGGGCAGCACCGTTGTAAACACCACGTCGGTAAATGCCTATAAGGCACCACCACAACTTATTGCATACTCCGCAACAAAGGCCGCTATTCAGAATTTTACCGCCAGTATGGCTCAGCTCTGGGCCGAAAAGGGCATTCGTGTAAATTGTGTAGCACCTGGACCGATATGGACACCGCTAATTCCGGCAACGATGCCACCGGAAAAGGTGAAGTCTTTCGGACAAGACGTGCCTCTAAAGAGAGCAGGACAACCTGCAGAACTTGCACCTGCATTTGTGCTGCTGGCTTCCCAGGATTCCAGCTACATGACAGGATCGACCGTTCAGGTTACGGGAGGTTACCCAACAATCTAGCATTTATGAACCAATATGCGGCTGAAAACCGGACATCGAATACGCAAATACCAGAAAAAGATTGTGAACGCTGTGGTACAAACAGCTGGAAGGAGGCCCTGAAGTAATACTAAATTATCTCCGAAGCTTAAATAGTATGATTTAACACTGTTGAATCAAATTTTTAGGGGAGGTTTGATAAAAAGATCAGAAAAAACGTAGAAAAAGTTAATAATACAACAATTTGGTCGTGTTTTTGACGTTTTAAGAAAAGTGAATTGAAGAAAACGATGATAGTATTACCCAGTATTCTGGTGATCGTCGAACTTAATTAGTTTCGAAGACATAATATACCGCAGTGGCATAGCGCCATCAGGTATTTTTAAAGAAAAACCCGTTCATACAGGTTTATATTTGGTTAGAAAAGGGATTGTCTCTGGATGGAGCAACCCTTTCTTTTTTTAAAGCTAATTTTATTTTCTGAAGCTGCATAATTTCTGCAGCACAATATTGCCTTAAATTTGACATTTATATTAAATTGGGTATTAATACGAGTGAGTTCTACGTAAATACCTTTAATTTTCTGGAAAGCTTTTGCGGAGTACTGCAGTAGGACAAGTATTTATAACTCGCTTAGTCCTAGGCTGCCTTCGAATGTTATGCAGGTTTTCACCGGTGCAATTCGTAACAAATTACCGGATTTGTGGAACGGGCTTTGTCAAGTCAAAGGTGTAGCGTTAGTCCTGAATACAGGAGCAGATTCTCACAGAATTGTTAAAATAGTGTTAAAATGTTAGTGTATGTTTTACACTAAGAATATTTAGCCTATATTTGAATCATCAAAGGCAGGTAGTTGTAATTGCCGGATAAAAAAGATTATATGTTCTATGGTTAACATACGTTGACCGGATGAAATAAAGGAAAACCCGTTCATACAGGTTTATATTTGGTTAGAAAAGGGATGCGTCTGGATGGAGCAGCCCTTTCTTTTTTTACAGGCTTTTCCGATTATTTCTCTATGCTGTTATTCATCCGGGATGCGGCTATTCTAATAAAGATTTTCAGGATTTTACAACTGGCTACCGGCCGGCGTTAATTTCGCCATACCGACGATTTCGAGCAGGGGTATGCGAAAATGTTTTAAGGTGCCTGGTAGGGGCTTGCCAGGGCTTTGCTTCGTCTCCATACGTAGGAAGTACGTAGCAAGTACCTGGCAATTACGATGCAAAATCGGAGCAACTAAAAACGTCTGTGGGCTTTGCCCTTTGCTGTTTTTTGTTGAAACTAATCTTTAGTAATATTGTAATTAGTACGGGGTTTTCGCCCGGATCAATGTAATGGCTATGAAGGAAATCAGAGATATTATTGCAGCGCAGCATCAGGCACAGTTAGCAGGTAGAAGGACCGCTCTGGCCACTGTGGTACAGGTTGAAGGCTCCTCTTACCGACGGCCTGGCGCTCGGATGCTTGTTACCGAGGATGGCCTGCTCACCGGGGCGATCAGCGGTGGCTGCCTGGAAGGAGATGCGCTCCGAAAGGCGCTGCTGGCAATCAATGAGCAAAGGAATAAGATTGTAACTTATGATACCACCGACGAAGACGATGCACGTTTTGGTGTACAACTTGGCTGTAATGGCATTGTCCATATTCTTTTTGAACCTATTGATCCGGCAGATCCAATGAACCCAGTCGCGCTGCTAACGTTGCTACAGGCACAGCGGCAGCATATGGTTTTATGTACCCTGTTCGCACTGGACCAACGTGCGGAGCAACCCGGTACGCAATTCCTGTTTGGGGGTAATGAAAAGTTGTCTACCAGCACAACCTGGTTTCAACAACATGCACCAATCGAGCTTATCGCTGAGGTGCAACTTGCATGGACAGATCAAAAAACAAGATTCAGGGATATTACCGTTGAATCGTTATCATTAAAATCCTTTATAGAGGTTATTCCACCCGCTATTGCGCTCTATGTGTTTGGTGCTGGAAACGATGCAATGCCACTGGTGGCCATGGCCGACATCCTCGGTTGGGAGGTTCATGTCGCCGATGGCCGGCGCCGCCATGTAACCGCGGAGCGTTTTCCAAAAGCAACGTCCCTGATCTTGCAAAAGTCGGAGACGGCATTAACCGGCATCCGATTCGATGAGCGTACTGCGGCAGTACTGATGACTCACAATTACAACTATGATCTTGAGGTTTTGAGTCAGATCACGAAGACCAATTGCCCTTATATCGGGGTGCTTGGGCCAAAGAAAAAGATGCAGCGTATGTTAGATGAACTGGCTGCTGCAGGTAAAGCAATTTCTGACGCTGAACTTGAAAATGTATATAGTCCGGTAGGCCTGGACCTTGGTGCGGAAACCGCCGAAGAAATTGCCTTGTCGGTCACTGCGGAGATAAAGGCGGTGCTTTCGGGTAAGCTCGCCGGATCACTTCGCCACAAAGAAGAACCCATTCATAGCTAATGTCAAAATACGGGATCGTTATTCTGGCTGCCGGCAGTTCTTCGAGGCTCGGCAGACCCAAACAGCTGCTTGAGCTAAACGGCAGTACATTTATCGCGCATATCGTGCAGCAAGCCTTGGATGTGGCAGAATCCACAACGGTAGTGGTTAGTGGTGCGGCAGATTCAGGGATCCGGAAGGCCTTGTCCGGGTTTGATGTGCCGGTAAATTTCAATCCGGACTGGGAACATGGTATGTCTACTTCTATAAGGAGCGGTGTGCGAGCCTTGTTGTTTGCGCAACCCACTCTTGAGGCCTGTATACTGCTGGTATGTGATCAGCCTTATGTTACCACTGGCCTTTTCAGGGAAATGATCAGGCAATATGAATCGGCTGCAGCTGGTATCCTGGCTTGCAGTTATGGCGACACCCTAGGGAGCCCTGCGATTTTCGGCAGGGCGTTTTTCGATGAATTGCTGAAGCTCGAAGGGCAGGAGGGTGCAAAGAAAATTTTAAAGAAGTATCAAACAAATGTTTTGTCTTTTCCATTTCCTAAAGGATCAGTAGATATTGATACTGCAGAAGATTACGTTACATTTATGTCCGGGCAGCAAGAGCAGATTATTGATGCAGGAAAAGGAAATTAGATATGATTATTGATAGCTACAACCGTGTTCACGATTACCTACGCATTTCGCTGACGGACAACTGTAATCTGCGGTGTTTTTATTGTATGCCGGACGAGGAGTACAATTTCAGTCCACCTTCCCGCTTGATGCAACCGGAAGAGATCTTTTCACTGGCTTCGCTTTTTGTAGCCGAGGGGGTAAAAAAGATCAGACTTACCGGTGGCGAACCGTTTGTACGTAAAGATGCTGAAAAGATTATTACCGGCTTATCTCAGCTGCCCGTGGAGTTAAGTATTACAACTAACGGCACCAGGTTGCATGACTTCATTGATGTACTGGTTGATGCGGGTATTAAATCGATCAATGTTAGTCTGGATACGCTTGATCCAGACAAGTTTACCCTCATTACGCGGCGCAACCTGTTTTTGCAGGTGCAGCAAAATATTGAGCTTCTTTTATCCCGGGGCATTGAAGTGAAAATCAATGTAGTGGTGATGAAAGATCTGAATGATATGGAAATCAATGCGTTCATCGCCTGGACAAAAAATGCCCCGGTACACATCCGATTTATCGAATTTATGCCTTTCAGTGGAAACCGCTGGACCAGTAATAAAGTCGTTTCCTCTGCAGAGATCCTGGAGATTGCCGCCCAGCAGTTTGATTTCATTGCATTGCCTGGCAGTGTTCATGATACCGCAAGAAAGTATGCAATTCCTGGCCATCAGGGTGATTTCGCTATCATCAGTACCATGACTGCCCCCTTCTGTGGAGGCTGTAACAGGATGCGTTTGACCGCAGATGGAAAGCTTAAAAATTGTCTTTTCTCCAGTGCAGAGACGGATTTACTCGGTCCGCTGAGAGCTGGTGAGCCGATATTACCGCTGATCAACCAAAACATAAAGTCGAAAGCCAAAGAACTTGGCGGCCAATTTACGACGGCCATTCAGCAGATAGAGGCCTTAAATATTGAGAATCGCAGTATGATCACCATAGGAGGATAGATATAGATGATAAGCGTAAACGAAGCAAAAGACATCATCACTGAATCTGTGAAGCGCTTACCGTCACAACGACTGCCTTTAGGGCGGGCGTTAGGTTTGGTGCTTGGAGAAGATGTTTATGCGCTTACGGATATCCCCAATTTCAGACAATCCTCCATGGATGGCTATGCCATCCGGTTTGAGCCTGGAAGAACGGTATTCACACTTGCGGGCGAGATGGCCGCAGGGAGCACAGCGGCCTTGGATATTGGCCCTGCTGAGGCCGTAAGGATTTTTACAGGAGCCCCCTTGCCTGCTGGCGCCGATACTGTAGTGATGCAGGAAAAGGTGAGCCTTGAGGGTGACCGGGTAATGGTTGAGGATGGAGGAATGCATGCCTTTCAGCATGTCCGTGAAAAGGGCGCTGAAATTAAGCGCGGTGCATTAGCGATGCAGGCAGGTACCTTGCTAAGCCCGGCAGCGATCGGCTTTCTTGCCGGGATTGGTATTCCGGAGCTGCAGGTGATTCCTGCACCGAAAGTATCGATCATTCTGACCGGGAACGAATTGCAGGAGCCTGGAAAACCGCTTGCTTTTGGTCAGGTTTATGAGGCCAACTCCGTGATGCTTAGCGCTGCATTACGACAGCTTGGGGTAGAAGATGTTTCGGTGTTACGGGCAGTGGACGACCTGAAGGTTCTGCAGGATGTGTTGAGCCAGGCTTTGCTGGAGGCTGATCTTGTGCTGCTAACGGGTGGGGTAAGTGTCGGCGACTACGACTTTGTTGTTGCAGCAGCAAAAAACTGTGGTGTAAAGCAGGCCTTCCACAAGATCAGGCAAAAACCTGGTAAGCCTTTATTTTTTGGCTCCAAATATCAGAAGATCGTGTTCGGGCTACCCGGCAATCCATCATCTGTCTTGAGTTGTTTCTATCAATACGTGCTGCCGGCAGTTGGTCGTATGATGGGCAAAAACCTTAGACTACAGGTTACACAGGGGATTTTAACGCATGATTACGCTAAGGTATCGGGCTTGACCCACTTTCTTAAAGCCAGCTTTAACAACGGTAATGTTACACCTTTACATGCGCAAGAGTCGTTCAGACTGCATTCTTTTGCAGAAGCCGACTGCCTGATTGTGCTTGATGAAGCTAAAGGTAATTACCAGGCAGGTGAACAGGTGGAAGTACATTTGCTGCCAAGGTTATAGCATGGAATTTTTTTACATCATACTTTTTGTTGTTGCTTTTTTATACGCTTCTGTAGGGCATGGAGGTGCAAGTGGATATCTGGCTTTGATGGCCATTTACGGTATTGCCCCCGAGGTGATGAAGCCTACTGCCTTGTTGTTGAATCTGTTTGTCTCGGGATCGGCATTCCTGCAGTTCTATCGTGGAAAACACTTCCTGAAGAAGGTATTTATACCACTTGCCGCGGCATCCATCCCAATGTCTTTTATAGGTGGCATGCTCATCATTGAAGATCATATTTATAAAAGAATATTAGGCGCTTTGCTGCTTTTACCTGTTATCCGCCTTTTCTTCTTTAAAAATACGGAGTCTTCAGCTTTAAAGGCGTCCCGGTTCGATCTCTCGCTGCTGGTTGGCGGATGTATCGGCCTGCTATCGGGCATGATCGGCATCGGTGGCGGAATTATCCTGTCGCCGGTTTTATTGTTATTAAAGTGGACGGATCAGAAGCAAACGGCTGCCATCAGTGCTTTGTTTATTTTTGTGAATTCTGTAGCCGGACTTGCCGGGCAGTTTACCAAGGGGATTGCGTTCAATAACAATATGCTGATGTATGTTGTTGTAGCCTTTAGTGGTGGCTTATTGGGTGCCTATTACGGCGCATCAAAATTCAACCAGAATGTGCTTAAAAATGTGTTGGGCCTGGTGTTGTTTATGGCGGCATTTAAGCTTTGGTTTGTTTAGCTAGCAGGTTAAAGTGCTGTTTAATTTTTTAAAGATGAATTTAATTAATGTTATGCCTTTTGGGCAGATTGCGGAAATCACGGGGCTGGATCCTTTTCAGTTAACCGCTGCAGATACAGACGAAATCCAGCGGCTGCTAACCAGCAGGTTTCCTGAATTGGGAAATAAGCAATATGCTATCGCTGTTGACAAGGTGATTGTTAAAGAAAATACAGTGTTAACTTCGGGTGCAGTGGTTGCGCTGCTCCCTCCATTTTCGGGAGGCTAGCATGGAAGAGCAAGCCTATAAAGAACGATATAGCCGTCATCTTCTGTTAAAGGGTTTTGGAGCTGCGGCACAGCAAAAACTCTCGGCCGCAAAGGTGCTGGTTATTGGTGCGGGAGGCTTAGGCTGCCCGGCATTGCAGTATCTTGCTGCGGCAGGCATTGGGCAGATCGGAATTGTTGATGATGATGTTGTTTCGCTTAGCAACCTGCAAAGACAGGTGATCTATAAAGCCGCGGATGTGGGACAGCAGAAAGCAAGTATTGCTGCTGCCCGGCTGTTGGAACTAAATCCACATATTCGGATCATTCCTTATCTGTTCAGGGTAGATACGAGCAACGCCCTGTCGCTTTTCAGTGCGTATGACATTATCGTAGATGGTACGGACAACTTTGCTTCAAGGTACCTCATTAATGATGCCTGCGTGCTATTGAATAAACCACTTGTATTTGCTGCCGTATTCCAGTATGAAGGGCAGCTTGCCGTGTTTAACGTTGCTGATCAAAAAGGTGTAAAGACCAATTATCGGGATCTGTTCGAAAGTCCTCCCGCTGCTGAAGATGCCCCAGATTGCAATGAAGCTGGTGTGTTGGGCATATTACCGGGTACAATGGGGCTGATGCAGGCTACTGAAGTGATCAAATTGATCACTGGCCTTGGAAAACCACTCGTCAACAAATTGCTGATCTACCAGTCACTGGACGCTGAAAGCTACACGGTCCAGTTAACGCCTGGAAAAAACACGCTTCAGGCTGCACCGCAAACAAGGGAAGCATTCGTCAATACCAACTATGAGTGGTTTTGTAATGTAACACCTCAAGCAGTTGAGGAACTCGAGCCTGACAGATTCGAAGAAATTGCGGAACAGGCGGACGTCCGGGTTATAGATGTTAGAGAGTTTGGCGAATATCCGGAGGCAGACTTCGAGCATGTACAGATTCCACTTTCCGCACTGCTGCGAGATACCCCGGAATTCAAGGAATCTAAGATCCTGGTTTTCTGTCAATCTGGAAAAAGAAGTATGCAGGCAGCAGCACTGATCAAGGAAAAGCTAAAAACGCATCAGGAAGTTTACAGCCTTAAAGGCGGTATTCTTAATCTATAGAAATATATGAAGGATAGAAAAATCAAGGACATCTTTGTCGAGGGCGCAATTTCCGCCGCATTTGTGGGGGAGAGCATTCAAAAGCATAGCACTAAAACGACTATTGGCGCACACAGCATTTTCCTGGGGCAGGTGCGGGCAGATGAGCTGCTGGGCCGCAACGTGGCTGCCATTGACTATACCAGTTATAAGGAAATGGCTTTGGAGAAGATGTATGAGATCAGGGAGAGCATCTTCGCGAAGTACGACCTGACCTGTATGCACGTTTACCATAGCCTGGGCAGGGTGGCAGCAGGTGAGATCTGCCTGTTTGTATTCACTTCCTCGAAACACCGGAAGTTAGCCATTGATGCATGTACAGAAGTCGTCGAGCTGATAAAAGCGGAATTGCCGGTTTGGGGTAAGGAAATATTTGAAGATGAAAGCTACGTCTGGAAAACGAATCAATAAGGTATGGTAGACATTACACATAAGAATTCCACCCTCCGAAAGGCGGTGGCAACAGCAAAGGTGCGCACATCAAGTCTGGAAACAATTGCGGCCGTGGAACAACGGCGGGTACCGAAAGGCGATGTATTTGAGTTTGCAAGGGCAGCAGGCTTACTTGGAATTAAGAAAACAAGTGATGTCATTCCCGATTGCCATCCCTTACCTATTGAATTTGCTTCAATTACCTATACCATTTCAGATCTGGATATCGTGATTAGGGTAGAGGTGCATACCATTTATAAAACGGGCGTTGAAGTTGAGGCCATGCACGGTGCATCTGTTGCAGCATTGGTGATGTATGATATGCTGAAGCCGATAGATAAAGGTGTTGTAATTGAACAAGTACGACTGGAGCAGAAGTCGGGCGGCAAGTCGGATTTAAAAACCGCAGGCTTAGCCTTGAAAGTCGCTGTAGTTGTCTGCTCTGATCGCGTTTCCAGAGGAGAAAAACAAGATACTGCTGGAAAGTTCATTGTTTCGGCACTTTCAAAGTATCAGCTGGAATGTGCGGCCTATGAAATTGTTGCGGACGAAGTAGAACAAATACAGGCAATGGCGCTGAGGTTTGTTGACCGGGAATTCGATATGGTTATCTTGACCGGCGGTACTGGCCTGTCGGCCAGGGACGTTACACCAGAAGCCATAAAGCCATTGATAGATCGCGAAATCCAGGGATTGATGGAAAGCGCCCGGAGCTATGGCCAGCAAAGAACACCTTATGCGATGCTTTCAAGAGGCGTAGCAGGGTTCATTAAGCAAACTCTAGTGATGACATTCCCAGGCTCGGAAAATGCGGTAAGAGAATATTTAGATTCATTATTTCCGGCTATTCTGCATGTTTTTGCCTTGAATAATGGAGATCCACACTAAATTTTGTTGTTTTTGACATTTTTTGTGATTGTTTAGTTGGTGTTTAAGCAATATCACCGGAAATCAGGTGTTTTCTGCTGCTTAAAATCCCATTATATGGGTCTTTAAGCATGTAAATGACTGTTTTTAAAGGTAATTTCTTCTCCAAGTTTCGTTTTGAGGTCGATCTACGTTAAAATTGTGTTAAATTTTTGTAAATAATTGTAAGTGTATATGGTACACTAACAATTATTATATATATTTGTATTGTCAAACAAAAGCAAAGGCCTGGAGTTTAAAGACAAGCCCAACAACTTTCAGGTTGGAGATACGAATACAAAATTAAAGCAATATAAATACGAAGCATTTCAGCGACCGCTGATGCAAGAGATTTAAAAATTAACCCGTTCATACAGGTTTATATTTGGTTAGAAAAGGGATGTGTCTGGATGGAGCAACCCTTTCTTTTTTAAAACTACAGGTAAATCTTCAACTAACCAAACCGACTGCTCAAAAATTATCATTATTTTCTTTAAAATAACCTATCCGATTCCCATTATTTACTATTGGGGTAATTCTTTTTTCTTCCTTTTAATTCATTAACCCGGCTTTAAAAACAACTGAATGAAGTCTGTGTTATTTACTTTCTATTAAGAGGAAAGTACGTTTCTGATTGTCATGTATTTGTAATTATGCTGTAATGATTACGGTAAATACTTTAATATGCAAGTAGTTAACACATACCTTTGTTCTATTGGTTGACAATAAATAA
The DNA here is from genome assembly GCF_059278965.1 of Pedobacter sp. NEAU-ZC8. NCBI lineage: Bacteria > Pseudomonadati > Bacteroidota > Sphingobacteriia > Sphingobacteriales > Sphingobacteriaceae > Pedobacter > Pedobacter sp. NEAU-ZC8. Next base: position 62,212 of record NZ_JCAJXC010000015.1, on the reverse strand, counting down.
ATCGTAATAACATGATTTTAGAAAAAAACACACTAGCTGTTGTCTTGAACGGGAGTTCGACACAAGGCATGAATGCTGCTAAAAACCTTTTACATCAATATAACCGAGTACTATTAGTGGGACATGACCGTCATGAGCTGAAATCTGCCGTGCGGGAGCTTTCTACACAATGTCCTTCGGAAAAAATATTATACGTTGAGGCGAACCTCACCAGGAAAGCAGAACTGGCGAAGTTTATTTGTTTGGTAAAAGATAAGTTCGGGGGCGCTGACCTTGTAGAAAACTGCATGCAGATTGAAGACGCGGCAGAACTTGCAGCTTTTGAAATTGCGTTAAAGGCTTTCGAAGAAGCCGCTGTAAATCACCTGGAAGTAGCTTAAAAAGGAGAGGAATAATCCGGCTTTCGGGCTGACATTGCCTTCAGTATAGACGATCTTTATGTTTATGCTGAAGGCATTTTTCGTAGCCTAATTTTTTTCCCTGTTCCGCTTTTTTTAGAACGCTTCACCAAGATTCAGAAATATCGAGCTGAATCCCTTACTTACGCCATAATCGATGCCGATATTGGTGTTTGATGCTTTGTTAAACTTAATTCGGAGACCTGTGCCAGCGGCCGGGTGCCATGAGGTCAAGAAGTTGCCACTTCCACTAACAGTCGTTGCGTTTGCAAATACGACAAAGCCCAGCAGACCATTGTTGGTGATATCCCGTCGATATTCTGATTCCAGGTACATCAGGCTTTTGCCGCGGTATCTGTTTTGGTCTATGCCTCTTCCTGAACGGTTGTTTGGATCCCAGCCTATGCTTGGAAGATCCAGGTAAGGTGCATTGCCTTCAAACACTGTCCAGAAATATGACCAGAAGGCTAAGGTGTTCTGCTGATTCTTCTTGTTCGGATTCATGTACACGTATTTTCTGGCGTCAAGATATAGTGATCGCCAGTCCTGGTTGCTGCCCAGAAAGGTAGGGTTGATCCGGTATACCGCATTGAAATAAGCACCTGGTAGTGGGTTAATCGCATTATTTCTGGTATCATACAGCAAATTTAAGCTTAGACCCGAAGCGAAGGAGTTCCCGTCAGTTCCATAAGCGTAGTTGGTGAACTCAGGGAGTTCAATGTTGGGTTCATCACTGTTGATGTTGAAATGGTAATCCAGGTTGTAGCCCAAACCAGCATATAGATAAGGTTTAATCCTTTTTAAGGCTGTTTGATAGAACCTGATGTACTTGTAATTTACAAAGGATCTTCGATCGTCCTGCCCATTACCCAAACCCCAGGTAAACTGTGGGTACACTAAAAAGCGCGTATCACCCTGTATGGTCCAGGTGTTCTCCGGTAACCAGATACTTGTTCTTAATGGTAAGCCGAACCGCGCACCTAAGTTCCAGTATGGTGCAAATGAGGCGGTAGAGATGTTGGTCGTGCTGCGTGGACCGAAATAGATACCGGCAGTGGTGCTGGTGACCAAGGCACGGCCGGTACCACCTGGCACGTTAGTTCCGAATGGCAGAAAGGAAAAGGTGACCCGTTTATCGGTTCTGGCTTCTATTCTCTTTGGCTTGATTTTGAAAAATGCCTTACCAATGTCGATCAGATCTGTTTGCCTTGCGGTATCTTTCAGTTCTTGTTCCTTTGGAGGAATAATGGTATTTGCATTCTGTGCAACGCTTATTGCCGGGGAAAACAGCAGAATGTAGATGATTAACCTGTAGCCTAATTTCATGTGCGTTATGCGGCCTTCTTGGCCGGTATCTATTAAACAGCAAAAAGCCCAAAAAGTTAAACAAATGCCAACTTTAAGGGCTTTTCTCTATTTCGGCATGGTAGGCCTGATCTCGATTTTACTTGGAAGTGTTCTTTCATGCATATTCAGCATGTCGACAATTAACTTTCCGATATCTTCAGGTTGAATTTTCCAGGCATCTTTCTCCTGATCCGGCTCATGTTCATTGAAATGCGTTGCAACGGATCCCGGCATGATGGTGCTTACCTTTACATTATATTTTCGCAGATCCAGCATCATTGCCTGGCTGAATCCGGTAAGGCCGAACTTGCTGGCATTATATGCTGCGCCACCGGCGAAGAAGTTGGTGCCCGCTAAGCTGGAGATGGTGAAAATGTAACCTTGTGCCGATTTAATATGATCTACAGCTGCTTTTACGCTGTAGAATACACCCGTTAAGTTGGTATCGATGGTCTCTTGCCATAACGTTTCATCCAACTCATCGATTGGCGCGAAGTGGCCCACTCCGGCGTTCGCGATGAGCACATCCAGTTTGCCCCAGCGCTCAATCACTTTTTGCACAGCTTGTTGCTGTGACTGCAGGCTTTTTACATCTGCCGCAAGGCCAATGATGTCGCCTGATGCTTTTAGCTGTTCAACTGCTTTGTCGGCAGCTTCTTGCGAACGGCTGGTAATGGCAACTTGATGCCCTTGTTTTAATAGTGCTTCTGCGACACCAAACCCGATACCTTTACTTCCCCCGGTGATCAGGATCACTTTGTTGTTCTGCTTTTCCATGACTGTATAACGGTCACAGGTGCTTTAAAGTTTTAGGATGTACAGTTCAGGCGGACCTGTGGTCGATATACTGTTGGGGAACTATGAGCTGCAGTTATCCTGGTTGAAAGCGGAAAAAAAAATTCTGTAAACAAAAGAGAAAAGCTACAGTTTATTTAAGATAAACCAGGCTTCATGGAAAATTTGAGATCGGAAAATAATGCACAACAGCAAGACATTCAGTTAACTATAAATGGAAAGCCGTGTTCATTGAAGATTGCGCCTTGGGTGAGTCTGCTGGATGCGCTTCGTGATCACCTTGGCTTAACGGGTACCAAAAAAGGATGTGATCATGGGCAGTGTGGTGCATGTACAGTTCTAGTTGATGGTAAACGAATCAATTCATGTTTAACGCTGGCCATCATGCGTGATGGTGCGGAGATTACAACCATAGAAGGGTTGGCCCAAGGGAAGGACCTTCATCCATTGCAACAGGCATTTATTGACCATGATGCTTTTCAGTGTGGATACTGCACGCCGGGGCAACTTTGTTCAGCTATTGGTTTGATGAACGAGGGACACGCGAAGCACATGGAAGATATACAGGATTTGATGAGTGGGAACATTTGCCGTTGTGCAGCCTATAGCAACATCAATGCAGCCATCGCTGAAGTTATGGGTATCAATAAGGAGGGGGGCATATGAACCGGATCAGCTATACACGTGCACAGAACGTAAAAGATGCTTTGCATCAGCTCAGCACCAACAGCAATGCAAAGTTCATTGCAGGTGGGACGAACCTGCTGGATCTAATGAAGGTTAATGTGCTGAAACCAGATCATCTGGTGGATGTAAACCATATCGGCTTCAAGGCCATTACAGCTGAAGCGGATGGTGGCTTGAGGCTCGGTGCGCTGGTTACCAACGCAGATACGGCTTATCACGAAACCGTCATTAAACAATATCCTTTACTTTCAGAGGCCATGTTGTCTGCAGCATCCGCCCAGCTGAGGAACATGGCAACCAACGGCGGAAATCTACTGCAACGCACCAGGTGTTACTATTTTTATGACACGAGTACTGCATGCAATAAACGGGAGCCTGGTTCCGGATGCTCGGCCATCAATGGTTATAATCGGATGCATGCCATTCTTGGTGCTTCGGAACATTGTATTGCTGTCCATCCTTCAGACATGGCTGTGGCGTTGACTGCCTTAGATGCGACAATCTGTGTTTCTGGTCCCGACACTGAACGCCAAATTCCGATAACATCATTCTACCGCCTTCCAGGGGATGAACCCCCTTTTGATAATCACCTAGGGGCAGATGAAATCATCACTTCAATAAAACTACCGCCCTCTGGTTTTTCAAAGCATTATACTTATTTGAAGCTGCGTGACCGGCCCTCATACGCTTTCGCGCTGGTCTCGGTAGCTGCAGCGCTTGAGCTTGATGCGCAAAACAACATCATCAAAGCGCGGATTGCACTTGGCGGCGTTGCGCACAAACCCTGGAGGATGCCGGAAGTGGAGACGATGCTGGAAGGCAAGCCTGCGGTTTCCGAGAGTTTCTTAGCTGCGGCAGAGCAGTTGCTTGCAGGTGCAGTGGGTTATGGACATAATGATTTCAAGATTGCGCTTGCCAGGCGGGCCGTTATTCGTGCGCTGGAACAAGCTGTAAATAAGCAAAAAGAACCATGAAGACAAACTACATAGGAGCAGCAATAAACCGGGTGGATGGTGAGCTTAAGGTTAGGGGTGAAGCCAAGTACGCGGCAGAATACCATGCAGAAGACCTTTGTTTTGGCGTAGTGGTATCATCTACCATAGCGAAGGGTAAGATCGTGTCCATTGATGCCTCGAAGGCCTTGCAGATGGAAGGTGTGCTTCAGGTATTTAGTCATGAGCACAGAACGAGTCTGCCATGGTTCGACCGGAGTTACAAAGATGAGGATCAGCCACCTGGCTCACCCTTCAGGCCATTTTATAGTGCAGAGATTCAATTTAACATGCAGCCTGTAGCACTCGTTGTTGCGAAAAGTTTTGAACTCGCACGATATGCTGCATCACTCGTTGAGATTACCTATAAGGCGGATGAATTTGATGTAGACTTCATGGCGAATGAAGATAAAGCATTCGAAGCGAAAAAAGGAAAAAGTGGCTGGAAGCCGCCGAAGCCCAGAGGCAATGCCTCCAAGGCTTTGAAGAAGGCAGACGTGGTTATTGAAGGGGCTTACTTTCATCCTGCGGAGCACCATAATCCACTTGAGCTGCATGCAAGCACGGTCGTGCTGCAGCAAGACGGCGGATATACCGTGTACGATAAAACACAGGGTGTGTTCAATTCACAGCAATATATTACCAATGTGTTTGGCTTGTCAAAGGAGGAGGTGCATGTGAAAGCACCCTTTATCGGTGGTGCTTTTGGTTCTGGCCTACGGCCGCAATACCAATTGTTTATGGCTTTTCTGGCTGCTAAATCACTCAAGCGTTCTGTACGTGTTGTGCTTACCCGCCAGCAAATGTTTTCCTTCGGCCATCGTCCAATGACAAACCAGCTTATTACCTTAGGTGCTTCTATCGGGGGCAAATTACTGGGTATTAAACACCAGGCCATTGCCGAAACCTCCATGTTCGAGAATTATACGGAAAATGTGGTCAACTGGTCTGGAATGTTGTATGACTGTCGCGATGTGGATCTTAGCTATAAGCTGCTGAAACTCGATACCTATACACCACTGGATATGCGTGCGCCTGGTGGTGCGACGGGTGTATTTGCCTTTGAAACTGCTATTGATGAACTCGCCTGTAAGGTGGGGATAGATCCGCTTGAATTCCGCCTCTTGAACTATGCAAATGCGGAGCAAAATGAAAAGCTGCCGTTCTCGAGTAAGGAGTTGGAGGCATGTTACCGCCTGGGGTCGGCGAAGTTTGGTTGGGATAAGCGGCGTTCGCTGCCTGGGCAGCTACGTGAGGGCAATAACCTAGTTGGTTATGGCCTAGCTACTGGCGTATGGGAGGCGCAACAGCAGCCTGTAATGGCGAAAGCGCAATTATCTCCAGACGGCAGGCTCCAGGTGCGCTGCGGCACAGCAGACATCGGCACAGGGACCTATACCGTGATGACACAAATTGCCGCGGAAACCTTAGGTCTTCCACTTGAGCAGGTTGAATTCCTGCTTGGTGATTCTGATCTGCCGATGGCGCCGCTTCAGGGTGGCTCCTGGACCGCAAGTTCGGTTGGACCTGCTGTACTTGCTGTTTGTGAGGGCATCAAATCCACGCTGATAAAGGAAGCAGGTAAGCTGCCGAAGTCTGGCTTTAAGGGTGCAAAAGATGATGAGGTGGCTTTCTCTGATGGGATGATGAGCTTGAAGGACAATCCTGCGGTTGCAATCTCTATAACGGAGTTGATGAAGCAAGGATCATTGAATGTCCTGGAGTTCGAGACAGCTTCAGTTCCCAATCCAAAGCAAAGCCAGTTTGGCAAGTACACGCATTCGGCCGTGTTTGTGGAGGTAAAGGTGGATGCAGAGCTGGGAAGTGTAAAGGTGAGCAGGGTTGTTGTGGGCGTTGCTGCCGGTCGGATCCTGAATCCCAAAACCGCCCGGAGTCAGGTGCTCGGCGGGGTAGTATGGGGTATTAGTATGGCTCTTGAAGAGGAGTCTGTGATGGATAAGCAATATGGCCGCTTCATCAACCATGATCTGGCAGAATATCACGTGGCGGTAAATGCAGACGTTCATGATATCGACGTGATCTTTGTGGAAGAGGAGGATGATGTCGTTAATCCGCTCGGGGTAAAAGGATTGGGTGAAATTGGGATTGTGGGTGTGCCTGCGGCGGTTTCCAGTGCCATCTTTAATGCAACTGGTAAGCGGTTGCGCGATTTACCTTTTACGCTCGACAAGCTGCTCCTTTGACCTTTGTGGAAGGGACCTCATGCGCTTGAAAAAAGCGATAGATAAACTTTAAAGAAGTACAATATGAATGTAAGTGATTTTATTGTTCAGCGCCTTTCAGAATGGAACGTAGAAAGTATTTTCGGCTATCCCGGAGATGGGATTAACGGTTTACTGGGGGCGCTTAACCGTTTTGAGCAGATAAAGTTCATTCAGACACGCCATGAGGAGATGGCAGCCTTTATGGCCTGTGCTCATGCAAAGTTTACTGGTGAAGTGGGTGTGTGTCTTGCGACTTCCGGACCAGGGGCAATACATTTATTAAATGGTCTATACGATGCCAAACTTGACCATCAACCGGTGGTTGCGATTGTAGGGCAGCAAAAACGTAGTGCGCTCGGCAGTAGTTATCAGCAGGAAATAGATCTGGTGTCCGTTTTCAAGGATGTTGCTTCCGAATATGTGCAGATGGTAACTGATCCCACGCAGGTGAGGCAGGTTATCGACCGTGCTTTCCGCATTGCCAAGGCTTCCCGGACCGTGACCTGTGTGATTATTCCTAACGATGTGCAGGAGGAGGATGCCGTAGCGGAACCACCAAGGCAGCACGGAAATGTCGTTTCCGGTCTTGGGCATTCCAGCAGTAGGCTATTGCCTGCGGAAAAGGAACTTCAAGCGGCGGCAGAGATCCTGAATGCCGGGCAGAGAGTTGCTATTCTGGTCGGAGCAGGTGCTTTCGGCGCTGCGGAGGAGGTTAAGCAAGTTGCGGAGCTTCTCGGCGCTGGGGTAGCAAAGGCTTTACTCGGAAAGGCGGTGTTGCCTGATGATCTACCGTATGTTACCGGCGCAATCGGGATGTTGGGTACCAAGGCGAGCTGGGAACTTATGGATGGCTGTGATACGCTGCTGATGATCGGGAGCAGTTTTCCTTATGCGGAATACCTGCCTGAACCAGGGAAGGCCAGGGGTGTACAGATCGATGTTGATGGTCGGATGCTCAGCATCAGATATCCTATGGAGGTAAACCTTTTAGGGCATAGTAAGGAAACTTTACAGGCGCTGATTCCGATGCTGAAACGGAAGGAAGACCGAAGCTGGCGGCAAACAGTCGAAAAGAACATATCGGAATGGTGGCAGACGGTAGATGACCGCGCTAACCAGTCGGCGGACCCAATTAATCCACAATTGATTCTGCAGGAATTATCACCGATGCTGCCAGACAACTGCATTCTTACTGCAGATTCCGGTACTTCGGCTTTTTGGTATGCCAGGAATATCAAGATCAGAGCCGGTATGCTTGCTTCGTTATCGGGGAACCTGGCCACCATGTGTCCGGCTGTACCCTATGCGGTCGCGGCTAAATTTGCTTATCCGGAGCGTGTGCCAATTGCGATCGTTGGCGATGGTGCGATGCAGATGCTGGGCATGAACGAGTTAATAACCATATCCAAATATTGGGAAACTTGGGCGAACCCAGTCTTCCTGATCATTGTGTTGAACAATCGGGATTTAAATATGGTTACCTGGGAGCAGCGGATGCTGGCGGGCGAACCTAAGTTTGAAGCTTCGCAGGACATTCCGGATGTGCCATATTCCAGGTTTGCTGAATTACTTGGATTAAAAGGTATAAGGATTGAAAGGCCTGAAGGCATTGAGGCTGCGCTAAAAGAAGCTTTGCATGCAGATCGTCCGACCGTACTGGATTTTGTTGTTGACGGTAATGTTCCGATCTCCCCACCACATTTGATAAAGGAACAACTGATGAATTTTAGTAAGGCAATGCTTAAAGGAGACCCGGAGTCGACAAAGCTTGTTCGGCAGAGCATCAGAGATATGATGCAGGGCGGAACCAGTTTATAGTTTATAAAAAAAGAGGGTGTATGTTAATACACCCTCTTTTTACGTGCTGAAAAAACAGCTTATTTTTTAGACACTTTATATAGTCTTCCTGCGTCGGTAACGGCATACAGCGCGCCATCTTTACCTACGGTCAGGGCTCGGAAACGTTGCCCCTCGTCAGCCAGTAAACGCTCTTCGCCAACCACTTTGTCATCTTTGATAACCAAGCGCGCGATGTGCATACTGCTTAAGCCGCCCACAAAAAGGTTATTCTTCCACTCGGGGATAACATCGCTGTTGTAAAAAGTAATGCCGGCGGGTGAAAGCACCGGATCCCAGTAGTAAACTGGCTGCTCCATGCCTTCCTTCTGCTGAATACCGGTAAGAACTTTACCTCCCGCATATTCAATTCCGTAGGTGATCACTGGCCATCCGTAATTCTTGCCTGGGCGAATGATGTTGATCTCATCACCACCACGCGGACCAAACTCGGATTCCCACAGATCACCCGTCGCTGGATTAAATGCCAGTCCATTTGGATTACGGTGGCCGTAAGAATAGATTTCGGGCCTTGCATTTGAGGTGCTCGCAAATGGACCGTTCGCCACGGCTTTACCCTCCGTGGTGATATGAATGATTTTACCCAATGAAGAGTTGAGTTGCTGAGCCTGCTCGCGTGTTTCAGTTGAAGAACGCTCACCAGCACTTAGAAAGATGTTGCCTTCTTTATCGAATACAATACGTGAGCCGTAGTGCAGGGTGCCGTCAAATGCAGGTGTTACCCTGTATATTACTTTGATGTCTTCAATCTTGGTTTCATCTGCAGACAGTTTTCCTTTAGCAACTGCAGCAAGATTTCCCCCGGGGTTCTTTTCTGAGAAGGTCCAGTAAACGAGACGGTTGCTTGCAAATTGAGGGTCGATGTTGACGTCCTGCAGTCCGCCCTGACCTTCGGAATTTACCTCAGGAAGTCCGGTGATTTTTTTCTGCGGTTTACCATCTGCGGTTAAGATTCTCATCGTACCTGTTTTCTCGGTCACGAGGAATCGCCCATCCGGCAGGTTAACGATACCCCAAGGGTGGTCTAATTCTGAAGTGAGTACGGTGATGTTGATGGGGGTTTTTGTTTTTACCCCAGGGGCCCGGGTTTGACCTTCAAAAGCCGGCTTATATTTACTATTTGGTTCTTTGGTTTCTACCGGTGCATAGGTGCTGTCTGGCATAGGGCTTTCTTCGCCAGCGCTTTCGGTATGGTCAGAACCGCTCTTGCATGCTGGGATTGCTGCTACCAGGGCTGCTCCAACAAGTAGTGCTTTGATGTGATTGGTGATCATAGAGCTCGATTAAATTTAACAGATTTAAATATCGGTGATGAAAATAGAAAAAAAGCCTTACGTTCTGTAAGGCTTTTGAAAAAACTAGAACTTCCCCAGGATGTTTCCCAGTCCGCCAGCGAGTCCGCCACCGCCCAGACTTTTGGTAATAGACTCCAGGTTCACGCTTTTATCACCCGGGTCGGATGCTTTTTGAGCGAATTTCTGAAGAATTCCAGGTAAGGCACCGGCGATTGCTCCAGCTACAGCAGGTGGAAGACCAAACTTGCTAGCTAGTGAGGATACCAGTCCGCCTTCTATTGCACCGGTTAGTGGATTTCCAGAACCTGCAGCTCCGGTTAAACCCGAAAGCAGGCCGCCGATTCCGCCTGACGAGGAGGCTTGCCCCTTCAGCCCTTGCTCAATGTGGCTGGCCACTTCTTTGTGTACATCATCTGCCTTATCTGCGGGAATGGCTGCCGCCGCTTGTGGGTGATTAGCCATTTGTTCTTTTACAACATTTAGAATTTGATCAAACATATCTTTTCTTTTTAGAAGTTAACTATCAGACCTGTGCGAACACCGTCTGTAATACTTAACAGCAGACGGGCGCTCGTGTTTGTAATTCTTTTCAATCGGCTGATAAACAGGTGCTAGGCTGTGGTGTTAATTTCAATTTTATGCCTGATGGCTGGTCTTCTGGCAAACATCTTGCGGAGGGTCTGAAAAACCTAGCTATGAAAAAAGGAGATAAGGTAGAGTGGAACTGGGGTAAGTCCCAGGCTTCTGGAACCATCGAGAAAAAGCATGTTGAGCCGGTAAAAAAGACGATCAAAGGCACAAACGTAAAAAGGAATGCATCAAAAGATAACCCTGCTTATGAAATATCTATGGAAGCAGGGAAGAAGGTGCTTAAATCTGAATCGGAACTTAAACCTGATAAATAAAACCTGAACGATTATGAGTACACAAAGGAACAGTGCCCAGCATGGAGTTGACGGCACAAAGACCAGCGAAAAAGGCGAAAGCCAACAAAGTAAGCAAAAAGGTGCGCCAAGTGTGAGTGGCAAGAACATGAAGCACACTAAAGATGAATCGGGCGGCGGCAGCAGTACGAATACCACTAAAAAGCAGCAAAATAGCATTTAGCGCTGTACGACGTTGATAAAAAAAAAGCGACCAGTCCTTGTGAGACTGGTCGCTTTTTAATTTAAGTGTTAGTTGTCTGTAATCAGTGAGTTGTATAGTAACTCTTCACCTGAAATTGGCCAGATGTACCTTGGATCTGTAGTTGGTACCGCAGGCACCGTTCCTTTTCCAGGAATGTCGCTTAAGGTGCGCATCAGGTCAATATTTCGAAGTCCCTCTCCTAAGAATTCAATATTCCTTTCCTGCAGGATCGCATTTACCAATGCGGTTCCGTTGCTGAAGCTTGCGCCAGTGAAAACGGTTGATGCATCTGAGCGGCCCCGCACGGCATTCAGCAATGCAATTGCCTGTGCATCTAGGCCGTTTAAACGCGCCCTTGCTTCCGCCAGGTTCAGCAACACTTCAGCATAACGCATCACAGGAGCATAATCTGGATACGGACTCGGTGTGTTGAACTTCGTCAGGAACGTGCGGTCGCCATTTTTGAAAAGTAGCGCTGTTCTTCGTTGATCCGTTGCCGTCCAGTTCGGGTCGCTGATCACACCCGCGGGATTGAGGTAAAACTCTGCCAGACCAGGCGTACTACCATTCTGAAAGAAGTAGTGCGCCAAGGCATTCTGTCCGCCGGGTGTTTCCGTTGTTGCGTTAAATGGCAGTGAAAAAACGGATTCCGTTGTGGTGTATGGCGTTCTGAATACATTTACAATGTTCGGCTGTAATGCAAAGTTTACGCCACCACCAAGCGTGCCGCCTGCAGCGGTAAATGGAGCAGATAGGCTCACGATCTTATTTGCTTCTGTAATAACCTCCTGATAATTGCCCATGGTTAGTAACACCCGCGTTTTAAGTGCGATAATGGCATTGCGGTGTGTGCGTGTAACATTGGTTACAGCATCGGTATAAGTTAATGGAGCCGCTGCCTCCGCTTCATTCAGGTCTTTAAGAATTTGAGCGTATACTTCAGCTACTGAGCTTCTTGCGATGCTAAAATCCTTGTAGGATGACTGCCCGGTTAGGCGTAAGGGTACTCCAGGTCTGCTGCCATTTGCGTCAGCATAGGGGCGGGCATAAAGCTGAAGTAAACAGTAGTAGGAAAGCGCCCTGACGAATTTGGCTTCTGCTACGTAGTGCCCGCCTTCAGTGGCACCCACAAGTGCGGTGCCGCTGGCATCCATACCCTCAATGAAGAGATTGGCGTCATTAATGGCTCTGTAAGCTTGTGCCCAGACGTTTTGTACCTCATCGCTCGTGGTGTTCACATTCTGGCTCCAGGTGTTTGATGCTGTGATCTGGTTGTTGGAATAATTGATCCAGTTTTCAGCTTTTACATCGTTATAGACCTGAAACCTGCCGCCTAGAAATTGTCCGTTCCGTAATCGGCCATAAAGGGCAAGTGCCTGGCTCTGGACACGTGCGGCTGTGCTGAACGGTTGCTGATTTTGGTCGGAAACCTGGGTCTCAGACTCTGGATACAGTAGATCCTTCTGACAGGAGGTATTTAGCATTAACCCCATCCCCAATATTACAAGATATGTCTTTTTCATTTTCTCTTTTATTAAAACTTAACACTGAATCCACCGGTTATGGTGCGCTGATTTCCGGCGGTATTTCTATCTACACCTTGTGCGGTATTCGAAGCCGCACCGTTTGAGGAAACCTCTGGATCTGGCCCCGGGTAGTCTGTGAAGGTGAATAGATTGTAGCCACTTACATAAAACCTGAGGTTTGACATGCCTAGTTTACTTACCAGGGTTTTTGGCAAAGTATAACCAAAGCTCATGCTTTTCACTTTCAGGAAATCACTTTTAAATACGTTTTCCGAAATCGGCATTGATGATCCGTTCGAAACGTTGTCATTTGCGTAAAGCTTAGGAATATTTGTTTGCTGACCAGGGCTGGTCCAACGGTTCAGGATATCGGTAGAGTTGTTCCAGAAGCGTTGGTCACGCAGTCCCGCATTGGTTCCGTAGTAGGTCCATCCGCCAAGTTGATAGGTCAATAGCACGTTTAGGTCAAAACCCTTGAAGGTAAAAGTGTTGTTAAATCCACCGTATGCCTTCGGTGCCGTCTGCTTGTAGTTTACGGCATCGGCACTTTGGGTAATTGCAGGTGCTCTGGTACCGTCAGCGTACTCCCATTGGAAACCGCTAGGCACACCGTTAGCCTGTGGTACAACGTGCTGATAGAGCACCTGACGGCCTTGTGCATCAAGGAAAATCCTTCTTCCAGTTGCCGGATCAACACCGTCCGTACGCACGATATACAGGTTTCCGATCGGGTGACCAACCTCGGTAATGTTGGTGGTTTCACTTCCTGAGGTTGCTGTTGTAAGTCTTGTTACGCCTTCAGCAAGTGAAGTAACTTCATTATGGTTGAATGTGATGTTGAATGAAGGTGACCAGGAGAAGTTGTTTGTTCTTACTGCTTCTGCATTCAAGGCCAGTTCCACACCCCGGTTAAACATGGATCCGATATTTACAGATGGTCTGCTTGGCAAACCTGAAGAAGGGGCTATCGGTACCTGTAGGATCAGGTCATCGATGTTTTTCTTGTAGTAAGTAGCCTCAAGTGTAAGGCGGTTGTTGAAAAAACCAATGTTGGCTCCAAGATCCAACGTCTTAATATTTTCCCATTGTAGGTTCGGATTCCCAGTTTGATTGAAGAATAGGGTTCCATTTCCGTTATAAAGTCCGGTAGAGTATAATCCATAGGAGTCATAAGCACCGAGACTATTGTTACCTACTTTACCATAACTGGCTCGTAGTTTAAAGCTGCTAAAGATCTTTTCAGCGTTGATGGACTTCCAGAATTCCTCGCGGGCAACTTCCCAGGCAACGGCACCTCCAGGAAAATATCCGCGCTTGTTGTCAAGACCGAACTGAGAAGCCTCATCTTGCCTGATGGTAGCGCTCAGGAAGTATTTTTTGTCAAAATCGTAGTTCAAACGACCAAAGAATGAGGCAATATAGCTGTCGGTATAAAGCATGCCAGAGGCTGTATTGGTGCTATAACCTGCCTGTATAACATCAAATGCAGGATCGGAAATAACGGTTCTGTTGATGCCGAATCCTCTTGTGGTGAGCCTGTTCTGTTCATTACCTACCAACACGCTCAAGTTATGGACTTCAGCAAAGCTGCGATCATATTGCAAAGTGTTGTTCCATACCCAGGATTTATTTTTTGCGAAGGTGCCGGTAGCTGAAGCATTCGGGTTTCCATCACCTTGTAATGGGTTCGCATAGGTGTCGATATCTCTGAATAGATAGTCAATGCCATACTGACTTTTGAAGGTTAAGCCGGCAAATGGCTTTATCTGGATGTAAACATTTGAATTTACCTGGTTCAGCTCATTATTCGAGCGGTTGAGATCCAGCAGTGGTACGATGTTATAATAACTAACACCAATGCCTCTGTTCGCACCTACCCCTAAGGCATTTCCATTCAGATTGTAAGAACCATCACTATTATAAGGACTCACGTTCGGTGGAAGTACCAGTCCGATGCGGCCGAGCCCGGTAATACTGAATGCATCTCCGCCTGCTGAACCAGAGCCGGTAGCCGCATAGTTTTGTGAATTTGAATAGTTAATCTTCGTTCCAACCGTCACGTACTTACTGAGCTTATGATCAACGTTGGCAAGGATTCCTTTTCGCTCGAAAGAGTTGCCTGCAAGCAGACCTTCCTGGTTGCTCCAGTTTGCGGAAACATAATAATTGGTATAGTCATTTGCTCCGGAAATACTTGCAGAGGTATTGTATGATGTACCGGTGCGATAAATATAATCCAGCCAATTGGTGTTTACCAGGTTGCCATTTGGATCCGTATAGGTGGCGTAAAAACGGTTTGCATTAGGTGTAGCGGGATCATCATTGTAAATTCCGGCGTTCCTCAGGCCTTCATTTTTGATGTCTGTATATTGGTTGGCATCTAATAGTTCAGGTAAGTTGAAGTTTTTGCTCATACCGGTCCATGCGTCCAGACTTACAACGGCTTTTCCCAGTTTTCCTCGTTTGGTCGTGATAAAAACGACACCGTTAGCAGCCCTGCTACCGTAAATTGCTGTAGCAGCAGCATCTTTCGCGATATCAACGCTCTCAATGTCCTCGGGGTTAATACTGCTCAAGGGGCTGGCTGATGCTGCTGTACCTCCGTTTTCATTGCCGCTATATACTGGTACACCGTCTACAACGTAAAGTGGCTGGGAGTTGTACGAAATAGAGTTTGTACCCCTGATCCGGATTACAGGCGTGGAGTTCATCAACCCACTTGGGTTACTAACCTGGGCACCGGCAATTCGTCCGCCCAGCGATTGCTGAATGTTCTGTACCGGTTGCTGAGCCACTTCGGTACCTTTGATAGAGCCGATGCTTCCAATGTTGTCGCTACGTTTCTGTGTTCCGTAACCAATAACAACAACATCGCTGAGTAAATTTGATGTACCTTCTAAAGTCACATTCAGCGGGCCAGATCCAGGCTTTAGCGTTACGGTATTATAACCGATAGAGCTAAAGGTGAGTGAGGCGCCGGGCGCAGCCTTGATCGTGTACGTGCCATCTGAGCTCGTCTGGGTGCCGGTTTGTGCACCTACAACTCTAATGCTGACCCCTGGAATAGGTAGTCCATCATCTTTTCCAACAACTTTTCCTGAGATTGTTCTGGTTTGAGCATAGGTAAATGAGCCTATGAACACCAAAATTCCCAGAATTGCGAGTAGTTTTTGTTTCATAAAGTGATTTTTAGGTTTAATAATGGCTTAAACTACTAAAAAAGAGGAATAAAAATTATAATAACACAAAAATATTGCAATTAACGTTGTTAAAATGTAGTAAATACGATTAGAAGTTAAAATTTGAGGCCTTTTTGCGTAGTTAAAATGGTGGTTTTTTAGAACCTGTTCGCTTTTTATTTAGTATTTATGCAAATAACCCCGATATTTTAGCTGTATCAGTTGCTTTTCTTATTAAATTCTGTTGATTTTTGATGCTTTATTGGTTTTTAGTCAAATAATCTTGAATGTTGTTTGTTTCTTTGGACGCCATTGCATCAGCTTTAGTATATATTGGAGAACGGTACCGATTATACTTCTTCCAGCCACTGATACTTATTTAGCAAATTATAACCCGATCGATACTCAGGTGTATTATCGCGCTGAACTTTGTTATTTTGCAACGAAATAGGTATTTAGATAAATAGCATTCTTCCATGAAAGTCAGGACTTCCCTTATACTACTATCACTATCTGTGGCGCAGTTCGGTTGCGCACCTTTAAAATCAACCAGTACAGCTGTAGATACGCTATCTGCGGCGCAGCTTAATCCGTTTGGCAGGTTTATACTTCATGAACAACGCGGGCTCGAACTCATTAGTTCCGCAGTACATTTTGGATTCAGCTTTGAAAGCCCGACTTGTAAGATTTATGCGAATATCCCTTCCGGAACAGGGCACAATTACCTGCAGTACGAACTCGACGGGCTTTATCAAAAACGCATTAAAATTGAGGGCAGTTCAACCGAACCTATCGAAATTCAAGTACCAGAGGGAAAACACGAGCTAAAGATCTTTAAAGCGACCGAGGCCCATACAGGTCCGATCTTCATTTCCAAAGTTGAGGCTAAAGAAATCAAATCAACTCCGATAGAAGCTGCCCCAATGATAGAATTTGTAGGAAACAGTATTACGTGTGGCGCTGCTGCAGATGCATCTGAGCTTGCTTGCGGAGCGGGTGAATACCACGATCAGCATAATGCGTATATGGCTTATGGTCCTCGTTTGTCAAGGATGCTGAACGTCAACTTTATGTTAAGCAGCGTAAGCGGTATCGGTATATATCGCAATTGGAATAGTGAAGGACCATCCATGCCTCAGGTTTACGAAAAGGCAGACTTCCAAGAAAACGGTACTACCCTGTGGGATTTCAGTACATACCGTCCTGATGTTGTCAGCATAGCCTTAGGTACAAACGACTTCAGCAATGGCGATGGTAAAACACCAAGAAAACCATTTGATGCTGACGCCTTTGTAAGCAATTACGTTAAGTTCGTTCGATTGGTTAAAAGCAAGTACCCTAAGGCGAAGGTTGCCCTACTCAGTAGTCCAATGGTCAAAGGTGCGGCACGTACGAACCTTCAGGATTGTCTGAATCGGGTACGGGCGCAGATCGATGCTATGTATCCAAATGAGAAAGTAGCCAAATTCTTCTTTGAGCCAATGGAGGCGAGGGGATGCACCGGCCACCCCAGTGTGGAAGATCACCTGATCCTTGCAGAACAGCTGAAGCCCTTCTTTAAATCTCTGATCAAATAGGTTAGGGGTTTATGCCCAAAGCATAAAGGATTATATTGACGCCAAACTTGGTATTGTCTTCTGCAAGGAACCGCTTGTTGCGGAAGTCATAATCCCATTCACAGCCATAATCTTTATTACTATATAATACACCGATCCGGCCATTCACCTGGATGGCCTTTAAATAATCATGTACCAGGTCATCGCCCCAGCCGTTTAGTTCGAAGGAGGTCGTTGGGGGACCTTTCTCAAATTTGAAGAAAGTAGAATATAAGGGATGGTCATTCGGAATTTTCTTCAAGGCTGCAGGGCCGAATAAGGCTGTCATTTGCGCTTCAAAGGATTTGGCAAACAACCCATCGATATCGTGATTGCAATCATCCACGAACACGAAGCCGCCTTGTTCAATGTATCTTTTAAAGTTTGCAGCTTCCTGCTTGTTAAACTGGACAAGTTTGTGTCCGCTGAGGTAGCAAAATGCATAGTTAAAGATCTCCCTGGTATTTAAGTCAATGATCTTTTCCTCCTGCTCCAGGGGTATGGTGGTATATTCCAAAAGCGAATTAAGCATGTTCGCAGGCATACGCTGATCCGTGTCCCAATCTCCGGAGCTGTATTTCAATCGGGCAAAGACAAATTTATTCCTTAGCATCTTCCTAAAATAGGGGATTATTCTTCAATGTTGTATTAATTACACTATGCTTAGTGTAATTTTCCTGATATCCTTTGGAAATTTTAGGCATTTATAGCTTAAACCATCTATATTGAGAACGTAAAACATCGTTTCATCTCTAAAAAGCTTATTAAATCTTGGAAATTTCGGCGAATAATGTGGAATTGCTTATCGGAAAGCTTTCCCTCTTGAAAAAAGAAATACAAAAGGTCATTGTTGGCCAGGATGTCGTAATTGAAGAAATGCTGATTGCATTGATGGCCGGTGGCCACTGTTTACTCGAAGGGGTGCCGGGATTAGCAAAGACGCTCATGGTACGAACCATGTCGCAAGCACTGGATCTTTCCTTCCGCAGAATTCAGTTTACGCCAGACCTTATGCCAACAGACATCCTGGGTACAGAAATTCTGGAGGAAGATCATATTACCGGCAAGCGCTTTTTCAAGTTTAACAAAGGGCCCATATTCGCGAATATTATCCTGGCGGATGAAATTAACCGTACGCCGCCGAAGACCCAATCGGCATTGTTGGAAGCCATGCAGGAGTTTGAGGTTACGTATGGCGGCCAGACCTATCCCTTAGATAAACCTTTCTTTATCCTGGCTACACAGAACCCGATAGAACAGGCGGGTACATATCCCTTGCCCGAGGCGCAACTTGATCGATTTCTTTTATATGTAAAAATTGGATACCCATCTGTTGAGGAAGAAATCGAGGTGCTTAAAAGTACTACCGGTTTGAAGAAGTCGCCGGTACAAGCCGTTATAGGTGCTGATGATATCAAACAATTGCAGTCGCTGGTACGCGAAGTAACCATTAGTGATGATCTGGTTGCTTATGTAACGGAGATCATTCGTGCAACGCGGCCGGATACCACGCCACATAATTATGTAAAAGAATGGGTTCGCTGGGGCGCAGGGCCACGTGCAGGGCAGGCGCTTATTCTTACCGCCAAAGCCCGGGCGCTCTTTCTTGGCCGGTATGCAGTGATTCCTGAAGATATTAAAACCATGGCATTCCCCGTATTGAGACATCGTATTCTGATGAACTTCAAGGCCGAAGCGGAGAACGTGAGTGCCGACCGTGTCACTGAAGAGCTGATCAGACTAATTGCTATACCAAGCTGGAAATGAGCAAACTCCTCGATCCAAAGATCATGATGGCCATCAAAGAGCTTTCACTCGCTGCCAAAACAACGATTGAGGGCTTTATGCAGGGCATTAATAAAAGCGCAGTCAAAGGACCGGGTATGGAGTTCAGTCAATACAGAAGCTATCAACCTGGCGACGATCTTCGCCTTTTAGACTGGAAGATGTTTGCGCGTTCTGACCGGTATTATATCCGCGAGTCTGAGATAGAAACCAATATCACCTTGAGGTTGGTAGTCGACGCAAGTGCCTCGATGAATCATCAGGATGGCGCCTTCAAAAAAATTGACTATGCACGCTATCTGGCTGCTTCGCTGGCATATCTTGGCAATTTGCAGGGCGACGTCATAGGACTAAATATTTTTCAGGAGAAGGAAGTTATAGCGCTTCCTGCAAAGCAGGATTTCCAACATCTTTCCCGCCTGTTTTATCAGTTGGAGCAAATTAAACCTGAAGGCACATTTACCCCTGCAGCTATATATAAGCCGCTTTATGTCTCAGGTGGCACTAAGGAGCTTACTATTTTTATCTCAGATCTTTATCAGAACACGGATGAGATCTTTGACATGCTTGATGTGGCCGGGACAATGAAACACGAAGTCATTGTATTTCACTTGATGTCAAAAAATGAACTTGAACTTGATTTTAAAGGTTACTCCAACTTTGAAGACCTGGAAACCGGCGAGACCATTCAAGTGGACCAGGGCTCCATTCGGAAAACCTATTTGGCTAATCTACAAACTTACCTGGAACAAGTGAAAAAGCGTGCGCTCGACAAACGCATTTTCTACCGGATGCTCAGTACGGATGAGCCTTTGGACCTTGCCATAAGAGATTTCCTGAACCAACGTAAAAAGTTAAAATTATAGCAAAGGAACCAGCGTATGTTTCAAATCTTATATCCTTTAGGTTTACTAGCTGCTGCCGGAATAGCGATCCCGATCATTATCCATCTGTGGAACATCAGGTCGGGTAAGACCCTGAAGATCGGTAGTGTTTTTCTGCTTGGAAAACCTACAAACCAGCGCTCCAGGAGCTTCAGACTGCAGGACTGGCCACTACTTCTAATCCGTAGCTTGTTGATCCTGCTTATTGCCTTTTTATTGGCAAGCCCTGTATATTTTAAAACCATTCGTGCAACAGCCAAGCAGGGCTGGATATTGCTCGAAAAAGAGCATTTCTCGAAATTATGGAAGCTCCAGCGCAAGAAATTGGATTCCTTAGTTAAAGCAGGGTACGAAATCCATGACTTCGCGCCTAATTTCAGTAAGATTGATATAAAAGATACGGCCACTCTGTTCTCAACACCCTCCTCGGGCAAGCTTCCATATTATGCGTTGATCCGTCAACTGGATGTTCAGCTACCTGCGGGAGCAAATGTTTACATCTTCGCCAACAAACAGCAATACAACTTTGAAGGTGAAAAACCCAAAACCAAGTTGAAACTGCGTTGGCATTACTTGCCTGTAGATAGCGCTAATACGCACTGGACCGCTGCCGCCTATGCGCTTCAGGATGGGGGTATAAAAAAGCTTGAAGCACAATGGAGCGATAAAGGCATTTATTATAAAGCTTCGAATGCTAATATGGCGGATGATGAGCCAATTGTAGACACTGCCACGATCGGCATACAGATCTATGGAGGCGAAAACAAAATTGATGTTGCTTATGTACGTGCTGCTGCCCAAGCAATTGCACAGTTTACCCAAAGAAAAATACAAATTCAAAATATCGGAGCTATTGACGCAGTAAACCGGAATACGAGGCTGCTGTTTTGGCTTTCTGAAAAGCCGCTTACAAGCTCAGACATTAAGAAATTGCCCCGGGAGGTAAAATTGTTTAGCTACGCCGGTAGCAAAGCCGAGCGGTTCAGGTCTGAAATCGTGGATCTCCAGGGGACTGCCATGCGCAACGTAGCCCTGTATAGGAAAACAGCGCAGGCGGATCATGATGGCGAACCGGTCTGGCTGGATGGTTCAGGAACACCTGTTTTATCGATAAGCGACAGCCTTGGCGTAAAGCATTATAGATTTTATAGCCGTTTTAATCCTGAATGGACCAATATGGTGTGGTCAGATCAAATGGTGTTCTTTCTGATGCCCTTGGTATTGCCCGAAAGTGGCGCAGCTGAAGGGTTCAGGGATGCTGTAAAACTGCCGGTTACAGCAGATGAGCAAAATGGGATTGACACAGATTCAACCAAGCTCCAAGTGGAGCCGCAGGTTATAGAACAAGATTTAAATCCCTATCTCTGGGCTTGCTTGTTGGTGCTGTTTTTTGTTGAACGTTGGATCACTTTTACCAAAAGAAAAGTTGCTTTATGAGTGTGTTTAAGGGAAAGATCTGGTTAGAAAAGCTTCGAAGACGCTGGGTTGTTTTAACAGCGGTACGCCTGCTTTTATTTTCGATAGCGCTTGCGATAATAACCACAGTCTTATTAAATTTCTTCTTTAATGCTGATTTAGCTGTATTCTTTATACTGTTGATCATCAGCTTTGTTATGTTGTCTTTTTTAAACAAATACTGGCAGTTGTCACTGCACCAGGTTGCCAGTTTTGTGGACCGGAAATTCCCGGAAGTTGAAGACAGTTCAAGTCTTTTACTCCTTTCGCCTGAAGGTCTTTCCGGCTTGCAGCGCTTGCAGGCAGAAAAGATAAGCCAGACGCTTTCAAGCCATGAATTGCCCATGGAGCCAGTGCATCAACTTCGGGTGCCGGTGATCGTTATGGCTTGTAGCATCTTCTTCTTTGTATTGTTTCCCAGACTGTCTAAAACGGGGCAGGACCTTGAACATACCGTACATGCACCCGCTGAGAAAAAGATCGTTAAGGAACTGGTGCCAACAAAAATATCCGAGTACAACATTGCGATTGTACCACCTGCATATACCGGAAAAAAGACACGCCAACAGGAGCAGTTCACGCTAAGTGCTGAAGCCGGTTCAAAGGTGAGCTGGAAGCTGGAAACTTCCGGACCGGTGGAGGATGTTCAGTTCATCTGGAATGATAAGCAAAGCTTTAAACTCCGGAAGTTAGACCAGGCGGGTAAGTCCTGGACCTTCGAGAAAGTGCTGAATCAACCTGGCTTTTATCAGGTAATGCTGGATGGAAAGAGATCTGATTTCTACCAGGTGGAGCTTATTGAGGACCAAGCGGTGGCCATCAAGATTCAACGCCCGGAGCAGCATAGCACCATTGATTTCGGACAGCCACACCGGGTGGACCTCCAGGTGCTTATGACGGATGACTACGGCATTTCCAGTGCCGCTATTTATGCGACAACGGCAAGTGGTAAGGGAGAGGCTGTGAGCTTTAAAGAGCACAAGCTCAGCTTCAATACCGCTATAAACAATCAAAGATCGCTGAACCTTAAACAGCAGTTGTCACTTGCAAGCCTCGGTATGAAGCCAGGTGATGAACTATACTTCTACGTCAATGCTACGGACAACCACGGACAGCAGAGTCGCTCTGATATGTACTTTGTATCCATACAGGATACTGCGGCTTTGATGAGCATGGCGGGAATTGACAACGGCGTGAATCTGGTTCCCGAATATTTTAGGAGTCAGCGGCAGATCATTATCGATACGGAGAAGCTTTTACGGGAACGAAGTTCCATATCAGAAAGTGATTTCAAGAAGCGCAGCAATGAACTGGGAATTGATCAGAAAATGCTCCGTTTGCGCTACGGCAAGTTTCTGGGTGAAGAAGAAGAAACCAACATTGGTGGAAAAGGCGAAGAACACGAAGAGCATAGTGCAGATGATGGACACGGGCATGGGGCACAGGAGGCCGCACCCGCCTATGGCGACGTTCAGGGGCTTATGGATCAGTATGCACACAAGCATGACCAGGCAGAAGATGCAACATTCTTTGAGCCCGAGCTTAAAGCCCAACTAAAAGCAACCCTTAACGAAATGTGGAGTGCTGAACTACAATTGCGAACATATGACCCGCAAAAGGCGCTGCCTTTTGAATATAAGGCATTGCGCTTATTGAAGGATCTACAGCAAAAATCACGTGCTTATGTGGCAAAAACTGTTGTGAAAACTACACCGCTGAAAGCAGAAAAAAGGTTAACCGGAGAACTTACAGAAATACAGCAGACGGCAGCTAAAAGTAAAAACACCGATGTTAAGGACAGAACTTCAGATCTAAGTGCCAGCCTGTCGCTGTTGGAGGCGCGGAAAGCTGGGGCTAAAGGAAACCCTTTAGATCTAAGGGTGCTGCGCGTTTCAGAACAAGCGCTCGTGAATGCGGCTTCCACAGCACCAGCTAAATATCTGCCGGCCTTAAAAGCGATGAAGCGCATTGTGGCCTCCTGGACTGTCCAAACCGATTTGACTGCGGAGCTTGCCATTGCTGAGCGTGGCATAAACGCCCTTGTTGGTGCAAGCCAGGCCAGGCCATATAAACAAGCTGGAAGTTCCAACGACCTCAGCAAAGCATACTTCAACCAATTAAACCGAACCATCCGCTGATATGCCGAACCTGTATCTTTACACCATTCCCGTTTTACTTTTAGCAACTTTCATGGTTTACCATGAAGTAAGAAGAGCAAACCGGAAACGTCTGATCTTAAGGATTCTTGCTGTTCTATTTAGCGCAGCTGCATTGCTGTTCCTGATCATTCCACTTAAATACGATGTAGCGCGCAGCACAACTGCAAAGTCCATGAATTTCCTAACTGAAGGTGTGTCGGCCAAGAATCTTTCAGGGGACGAATATTTCACTTCGGAGACTAAGATTGTAAAGGCACTAGGTAAGGACCGGGTCAGCTACATTTCCGATCTCCAATACCATCTGGCTACCCATCCGGAGATTTCCTCGCTAAATGTATATGGTTATGGGCTCCCAGAATACGTGTTAAACAGGCTGCAGAATATTAATATCATCTTTCACCCTGTAGACCTGCCAATAGGTTTTACCGCTTGTAATTGGGCTGAAACCCTGCCTGCATCTGAAATTCAACGGGTTCAGGGGCGTTTTAATAACAGCAGTAACCGTCCTGTAAAAGTACTGCTGGAAGGGCTAGGTACGCGGTTGGATTCTGTGACCATCCCGGCAGGCAAGCACCAGTCATTTACCCTTTCCTGTACCCCGAGACAAACCGGCCGGGCGGTATATCAGCTGCAGGCTTTTGCAGGAGCAGAAAGGGTAGCCAGCGAAGAAGTTCCTTTTGAAACAATCGAGCAGCCAAAGACCAAGATCCTGGTGCTGGCCTCCTTTCCGGATTTCGAGTTCAAGTTTTTGAGGAACTGGCTGCTGGAGCACCAATACCCTGCGCTATTCCGGACCAGGATCAGTAAAGATAAGTTTAGTACGGAGCAGGTGAATCTGGAAGGTTCTGAAAGCTCCAATCTTACACCGGCGACATTCAGGAAATACGATCTGGTCATCGCTGATGATGAAGAGCTGGCAAGTCTAGCTGCGCTAAACGGAGCGTTACAGCAAGAAATCCGGGCTGGTTTGGGCCTGGTGCTGCGCTTGAATGAAGCCAAAGCACTGTCAGCCTTCAGCAAAGGCTTTAACATCCGGAGTACCACGGATAGCATTACCACCGCTGTGCAACCTGTGCTCAGCGAAAATAACCAGCAATTGACGGCTGTGCCAGTAAGTCAGCCAGTTTACCTGGCGGCAAACAATACGCAGCAAGTATTGGTACAGGATCCAAGAGGTAAAGCGCTTGTGAACACGGCGCTACAGGGAAATGGAAGAGTTACCGCAACTGCAATTCCCGCAACATTCAACTGGGTGCTCAATGCTGCTACTGCCGACTATTCAAATTATTGGTCAACACTGATCAAACAGACTGCACGCAAGACCACCAACAATTTCTACTGGAATGTGGAAACTAAGAAGCCGACAATTGGGGAACAGGTGAAGCTCAGTTTCCAGAGCGGAAGCGATGTGATGCCATCGCTACAAGTGAACAAGCAGCATCTGGCGGTACAGCAGCATCTGGTTCTACCATTCTACTGGCAGGCTGGTTTTCGTGCGGAGCGTAAAGGCTGGAATACATTCTCCACGACAGCGGGCAAAGAGCAGGCTTTATATGTCTATGATGAATCGGCATGGCAGGCGCTTAAAGCGGAAAAATTGACAACAGACAACGCTTCCTTCGAGAAATTACAAGGTAAAAAGAAGGGTTCATCTGAGAAAGTAGTGCAACAAGTAGAGAAATCCGTTTCTAAGTGGATATTTTTCGTTGTTTTTCTGCTAAGTGTTGGCTTTTTATGGTTTGAAACGAAAATATTGCAATAGTGAATTGCAATAAATACTAAATTGAGACACATAAACTAAAAAACGAACTGCATTGAAAAGAAAAGATTTTATTAAACTGTCGGGGATGGGCTTAGGAGCGATGTTCCTTCCGAACCTTGCGGCTTACGGAACGCCTATCGATCCGCTGCAAGCCCTGGATCGTGTAGATCCAAAAGTTAAAAAACAACTGGCGGATGTTGCGCTAAATGCGGCCAAGTCTAAAGGCGCCAGCTATACCGATGTACGTATTGGACGTTATCTGAACCAATTTGTCGCCACCCGCGAGAAAAGGGTTCAAGGTGTGGCCAACACGGAGTCTTACGGTATCGGTATCCGCGTAATTGCGAATGGCTGCTGGGGCTTTGCAGCAACGAACAATGTTACCGCTGATGGTATTGCCAAAGCCGCAGAACAAGCTGTTGCGGTTGCGAAAGCAAATGCTAAGATCCAGGGTGAGCCGGTAAAACTCGCACCGCAAAAAGGATACGGCGAGGTAAGCTGGAAAACACCTTTGGAGATCAATTCCTTCGAGGTTCCCGTAAAAGAGAAAGTAGATCTTCTTCTAAATGTAAACGATATCGCGCTTCAAAATGGCGCAAGCTTCGTCAACTCTGTGATCTTTGCCGTTAACGAGCAGAAATACTTTGCATCTACGGATGGTTCTTATATTGACCAGGATGTACACCGCATCTATCCTTCATTCACCGTTACCCGTATCGATCGAGCTTCGGGCAAGTTCCAAACCAGGAGTTCACTGAGCTCTCCGATGGGTATGGGCTATGAGTATATGCATCCAAAGGCTGAAGAAAAGGTTGCTGGTATTATACCGCGTTACAAAGCGAGATATGACATCCTGGAGGATGTGAAGTTCGCAGCATTGAACGCCGCAGAGAAGGTAAAGGCAAAAACGGTTGAACCGGGTAAATACGACCTGGTGCTTGATCCATCGCACCTTTGGTTAACCATTCACGAATCTGTTGGACACCCGACGGAGCTCGACCGTGTACTTGGGTACGAAGCCAATTATGCAGGTACCAGCTTCCTGACGCTTGATAAATGGCAGAGTAAGAAGTTCCAGTTTGGAAGCAACAAGGTTAATGTGGTAGCCGATAAAACCCAGGTTGGATCTCTGGGCGCTGTAGGATATGACGATGAAGGTGTGAAGTGTAAAAAATGGGACATCATCAAAGACGGTGTTCTGGTGAACTACCAGGCCATCCGCGACCAGGCGCACATCATTGGGCTCGAAGAATCTCAGGGCTGCTGTTATGCACAAGGCTGGGACGATGTTCAATTCCAACGCATGCCGAACGTATCCCTGCAACCTGGTAAGGAGAAATTGAGTGTGGATGACATGATCAAGGATGTGGAGAAAGGCATTTACATCAATGGAAACGGCAGTTTCTCCATCGATCAGCAGCGCTACAATTTCCAGTTTGGCGGTCAGACATTCCATGAAATTAAGAATGGTAAGATCGTAGGCATGCTTAACGACGTGGCCTATCAGGCAAATACCCAGGAGTTCTGGAATTCCTGCACCGCCATCTGCGATGCAAGTGATTACCGTTTGGGTGGTTCCTTCAATGATGGTAAAGGTCAGCCATCCCAAAGCTCTGCAGTATCTCACGGCAGTGCAACGACCAGGTTTAATGGAATTAATGTTATCAATACAGCAAGAAAAATATAATTATGGCGATATTAAGTAAAGAAGAAGCCCAGGCAATCTTAAAGAAGGTGATCTCTTTTTCCAAAGCAGATGCCTGCGAGGTAAGTTTAAGTGGCTCTGATGGCGGTAATATCCGCTATGCCCGGAATGCCGTTTCAACAGCGGGGCAGATCAGTGTCATGAGTCTGGGTGTAAGTTCAACCTTTGGCAAGAAAACAGGTACAGCAACGATCAACGAGTTTGATGATGCCTCACTTCAAAAGGTGGTGCAAAGAGCTGAAGAGCTAGCCAAGCTGGCGCCGGAAAACCCGGAATATATGCCACCACTGGGGCCGCAAACCTACGCGGAATCGACCACTTTTAATCAGGCTACAGCAGCAATGACGCCAGATACACGGGCGGAAATGGTTGGTAAAAGTCTTTCTGTGTCGAAAGCTGCAAATCTGGAAGCAGCGGGATTCCTGGAGAATTCCACCAGGTTCAATGCTATTATGAACTCCAAAGGACTTTTCGCTTATAACAAAGGTACTGATGTATCTTTCTCTGTAACGGTGAGAAACCAGGAGGGCACGGGCTCCGGCTATGTAGATCAAAGTTTTAATGATCTCAATAAAATGGATACGCTTGCCCTAAGTAAAATCGCTGCAAGTAAAGCAACAAAATCTGCAGGTGCAAAGGCTATTGAGCCTGGTAAGTATACGGTAATTCTGGAGCCCCTTGCGGCCAGTGATATCATAGGCAACATGTTCAGGGGTTTTGATGCCAGAAGTGCAGACGAAGGCCGTAGCTTCATGAGCAAAAAGGGTGGCGGTACCCGCCTTGGCGAGCAGTTATTCTCTGAAAATGTGAACATCTATTCAGATCCATTAAATCCGGAGCTGCCATCATCAACCTGGGACGGCGATGGACTTCCGATCAAAAAGACGCAATGGGTGCAGAACGGTGTCGTGAAAAACCTCGCGTACTCGAGATACTGGGCGGATCAAAAAGGGGTACAACCCTTATCTATGGGTCGAAGCCTCGTAATCGAAGGTGGCAACCAATCGCTGGAAGACCTGATCAAGAGCACTGAAAAGGGCATCCTGGTGACCCGCTTCTGGTACATCCGCTCTGTAGATCCTCAAACATTACTACTAACCGGTCTTACCCGTGACGGTACTTTTTACATCGAGAATGGTGAAATCAAGTTTCCGTTGAAGAACTTCAGATTCAACGAGAGCCCGGTGATCATGCTGAACAACGTAGAGGCACTTGGAAAACCAGTGCGTACAGGCTCAGGTATGATCCCGCCGATGAAGATCCGTGACTTCACCTTCACTTCACTATCTGACGCTGTTTAGGCTTCGAACAACAATAACAATAGCAATGAAAGCTCATTGCTATTGTTATATCTAAAATTTTAAGCAATTGAGAAGAAGAGATTTTTTATACATGACCGGGGTAGGTGCGGCTGCAGGGCTCCTTCCTGCAATGCCAGCTTTCAGCCGTGAAATTTCTATAGAGGAAGCATTGACGCCAGTTGATGTGAAACTGAAAAAGCGCATGGCAGACGTCGCGCTAAACGCGGCTAAGTCCAAGGGGGCAACCTATACTGATGTTCGTATTGGCAGGTACCTGCGACAAGTCGTTGCAACCCGGGAGAACCGGGTGGATAATATTGCAAATGGTGAATCTTATGGCATTGGAATACGGGTGATTGCAGCCGGGAGCTGGGGTTTTGCCGCAACCGACAAGCTGGATGATGCAAACATTGCAAAAACCGCAGAGATGGCCGTCGCAATTGCCAAAGGTAATGCCAGACTGATGACGGAGCCGGTGAAACTTGCACCGCAAAAGGGCCATGGCGAGGTGAGCTGGAAGACACCAATCGAGGTGAATGGCTTTGAAGTGCCAATTGCCGAGAAAGTGGAACTGCTGCTGGGTGTTAACGCTGCGGCTATGCAGGCAGGTGCAAAGTATGTAAACTCCAACATGTTCCTGGTGAATGAGCAAAAGTATTTCGCTTCGAGTGATGGTTCATACATCGATCAGGACATTCATCGGATCTGGCCAACATTTACCGTAACCAAGGTGGATGCAGCAGGAGGAAAGTTTGAAACGCGGAATGCCTTAAGTGCGCCAATGGGCATGGGCTATGAATATCTTCGTCCAAAAGCTGACCAGAAGATCAAAGGTGGACCCCTGACCATGTATAAGAACAACTACGATATTCTGGAGGATGTAAAGGAGGCTACGGCACATGTGGATGAAAAGCTTAAGGCTAAGCCGGTCCAGCCGGGTAAATACGACCTTGTGCTGGATCCCTCACATTTATTCCTGACAATTCACGAGTCAGTAGGCCACCCGACTGAGCTTGACCGTGTACTCGGTTATGAAGCGAACTATGCCGGTACCAGTTTCCTGACGCTGGATAAATGGGAAAGCAAGAAGTTTAACTTCGGTAGTAAAGAAGTGAACATTGTAGCGGATAAAACCACGCCAGGTTCTTTAGGTGCCGTTGGTTACGATGATGAAGGTGTAAAGTCTGGCAAATGGGATATCATCAAAGATGGTATCCTCGTTAACTATCAGACCATTCGCGATCAGGCACACATACTTGGCTTGAAAGAATCACAAGGCTGTTGTTATGCTGATAGCTGGGATAGTATACAGTTCCAGCGTATGCCGAATGTTTCTCTTGCCGCGGGCAATGCGCCACTTTCGGCTGCTGAGATGGTAAAAAATGTAGAAAAGGGAATTTACATGTTCGGGCGTAATTCCTATTCGATCGACCAGCAACGTTACAACTTTCAATTCAGTGCACAGCTCGCTTACGAAATCAAAGACGGAAAGCTAGTCGGCATGCTGAAGGATGCCGCTTACCAGGCAAATACACAGGAGTTCTGGAATTCATGTGTGCAGCGTTGCGATAAGAACGACTACCGCCTTGGCGGAACTTTCTCTGATGGTAAAGGGCAGCCAAGTCAGGCGAGCGCTGTTTCACATGGCAGTCCAACCACAAGGTTCAATGGCGTGAATGTAATTAACACGGGACGTAAGCTCGGATAATCGCTTGATTTATAAAACATAAAGAGCCCTGCTATTTGATTAGCAGGGCTCTTTATGTTTTATGAAGCTGGCAGTTGCTTATGCCTGGGTTCCGCCCGGAACAGGGGCATGCTGTTCGATCAGCTTTGCCTGTTTCAAGTCTGCCCACAATTCCGAAGGAATTTTCGCCGCCATCGCCAGTGCATTGCTGCTGGCCTGTTCGGCGGTACTCGCGCCGGGAATCACGGACGCAACCACGGGATGTGCAGCTGCAAATTGTAAAGCCACCGTTCTGAGGTCAACATTGTACTTCCCGATAACTGCATTGATTTTCTTTCGTTTTTCCAGCATCTCTGCAGGAATGGTATCGCCATAATTGAACCGGTCACGGTCTGCCAGAAACCCAGCATTCAATGGTCCACCGATTACAGCTTTAACCTTCTTTTTCTCCATGGCAGGGAACAACTTGTCCAATGCGTTTTTATGGTCAACAAGAGAATACTGGATGGCTACCAGGCATACATCCGGATCAGCCACTTCCATGGCTTTCAAGATTGGTTCCGGGGTATTTACCCCCATGCCCCAGCCCTTGATTATGCCTTCCTCTCGCATCTTCGTAAGTTCAGGAAATGCACCTTTCGCCGCGATATTGAACTGCTCCATCCATTTGTTGCCAAGTTCACCCGTGTCGGGAGAGAGGTCATGGACGTATACGATATCGATGGATGATAAACCTAAGCGCTGTAAACTATCTTCAATGGATCGGCGTACGCCTGCTGCCGTATAGTCAAACCGGTATTTGAAATTTAACTTGCCCTTCCAAAGGCTCTTCGGATCTGATTTGAAGGCGGGATCGGCATCAAACACACGCCCAATTTTGGTCGAGAGTACGAATTCGTCCCGGTTCTTTTCAAACAGGAAATGACCCATTCTCCGTTCACTCAGCCCAAAGCCATAAAAGGGTGAGGTGTCAAAATACCGCACGCCGGCATCCCATGCTGCAGATATGGCCATTTCAATTTGTTGATTACTGTTTACATGCCAAGCATTACCTGCAGCAACGCCACCTAGGCCAAAATTCTTTTCCAGTTTAAATTCTTGTATTTGTTTATCGGACATCTTTGGAGAGTTTTGGTGTTCATCAAAAGGAAAGGACTTCGCAACCAGGCCCGAGCTGCCGGCCGTAACTACAGCAGCTGTTGCGATTGTGGCCTTTGCGATGAAAGCCCTTCTGCTTTCCTTTTCTGAAGCGTCGTTTTCAATGTTATTCATAGTTTATCGAGATTACGATGATGATATAACACTTGTCGCCGTTTTATGTTCCTGATTAAATCAATTGATTCTACCAAGGTACTGGCTGGTAGAAACGGCTAACCTGTCGTCGGATACAAAGCCAAGGTAAACCTCCATGCGCTTGTTGAGGAATGACGCTGGCAGCGGTAGTACATCTTGTCCCGCCATCCTTCGTGCGCCGCTTGTCTGGTAAATGCCGCTTTCCTCATCCGGAAAGTAGGCCATCATCATGACCTGATCATGCTGGATGCTCCAACCGAGTGTTGCATCTGCCTGCCAGCTAAAGGTCAATCCTGTCGGGTTCAAGGCTACAGCTGCTTCTTCTGCAGCCGGGGAACTGCCTTCGCTCAGCCTTACTTTAGTGTAATCGATCACATAGCTGCCCTCTTCCAGCTTTAAAGCATGCCGCAAGTTATAGGACATCGCCAGATTAAAATACGACCTCACGGTACCACGACTCTGATTGATATAGCCGGCTTTCAACATTGGCTTAATACGAGTCAGAAAGTTCATCAGGGTTTTCATGGAACCGCGGGCGCTCAGTTGCGCCGCAGTTGGCTTGTCCTTAAATGTTGCTTTCTTGCGAACGACCGTCTGCCCGTTTAATTCGTAAAAGGTGAAGTTGCCCACACTTCCGTTTGCCGGACCTAGAATACCATCTGGTGCTTTTGCCATTTTGTTTAAGAGGTTAATTCAACATTATTGTTGTTTATACAATGTCAGTAAAATTTATACCATTAATTACAAATGGAGTCATTTATTTCTGTGTAGAACAGTGGTCGAAAGGAGGTTGTTACGCTGTTTCTACGTATCCACACGTAGGAAGTACGTAGCAAACACCTACCAACTTCCTTGCAAGTACGGTCCAACAGAAAGTGTAGTATAAACATGCACTTCCGCGATGGTAGTCCTTAATGTGCAAGCGTATTTTGAGGGTAGTGTAGTGGGAAAGCTGGTTGGTTATTTCTTAATACGTATTTCAATGGTTTTATCGCCAACCATGCGTTCGATAAAATGCGTTCTGGAATCAATGTAGAGGATCATAGCCAGGATCACGATGATTGCAATCATGATGATCTTACGTTTCATGTATTTTTGTGATGATGGCTGAACTTTTTCTGCCTGCTTTTTGTTTCTACCTTTCGACATAGCTGTCAAATATCGCAAATAAATGCTATGGTTTTCCTTATGGAATTTTACCTTAGTTAAACTAACCATCGACAATGAAAAGACGATCTTTCGTGAAAACAACAGTCCTGGGCACTGCTGCGGCGACAATACTACCGCAACTGAGCTTTGGAAAATCAACCTCTAAAACCGAGAACCGCATGTACTATGAATTAAGAACTTATACCTTAAAGGATGCGACCCAGCAAAGCCTGGTGGAAAACTACTTCGAAAAAGCCGCAATTCCGGCCCTGAACAGGCTTGGGATTAAAAATGTTGGTGTATTTACGGAGTTAAAGCCTAGTGGACAATCTACCTTGATTGCACTGATTCCATTTCAGTCGCTAAACGAGTTTGAAAGTGTGCATGCCAAGCTTGAACAGGATAAGGGCTACCTTGCAGCCGCTTCAGCTTATTTGAATGCGCCAGCAACGGCACCAGCTTATGAGCGCATAGAAAGCTCGCTATTGAAAGCCTTTACGCATATGCCTGGGCTGGAGCTTCCACAAAAAGGCAAGCGCATCTTTGAGCTCCGCAGATATGAACACGCAAGTGAAGCTGCTGGTACCAAGAAGCGCGAGATGTTCAACGATGCCGGAGAGATTGATATCTTCAAACGTTTAGGGTTTAAGCCTGTGTTTTTTGGAGAAACCGTGATCGGTCAATACCGTCCGAATCTGATCTATATGGTGACTTTTGATGACATGGCGGCCCATGATCAGCAT
This sequence comes from Pedobacter sp. NEAU-ZC8, assembly GCF_059278965.1. Classification (NCBI taxonomy): domain Bacteria; kingdom Pseudomonadati; phylum Bacteroidota; class Sphingobacteriia; order Sphingobacteriales; family Sphingobacteriaceae; genus Pedobacter; species Pedobacter sp. NEAU-ZC8. The sequence goes on along the minus strand of NZ_JCAJXC010000015.1, from coordinate 29,265 downwards.
TGGAAATCTTTTGGAGGGGATCCGGAATGGAAAAAGATCAGCGCGATTCCAGAATATGCCGATGCTAAGCTGGTGTCTAAGATCACTGCAACCTTTTTGCAACCTGCTGCTTACTCGCAGATTTAAGATGCGCGGTTCAAATAAAAAGCCACCTTATGCAGGTGGCTTTTTATGTTGTTTAAAACTTGTTAGTAGCTCATGATAACGATTTGAGCGACATCTGCAGGTGCAAGCTTTTTATGCTCTCCTAATCCCAGCCAGCCTCTTTCATGGAAACGTTGTTCAATCTTTTCGGCTGTGCCTTCATATTGTCCAGTGTACTCAGAAAGCTTGGTGTCGATTTCAAGTGAATGAAAGAAAGCTTCAGTCTTTTCGATGGCAGCGTTTGCCTGGGTATCGGTGTCACCCACTGTGATGCCCCAAACCCTGCGGCCATATTGAGCAAGCTTCTCTTTTTTACTTTCGAAGTTAAAACGATAGTGGCTTGGTGCAATTACCGCTAATGTTCTGGCATGATCTATTCCGAATAATGCCGTAAGCTCATGACCGATGGCGTGAACCGCCCAATCCGTTGGGACACCTTTTTGTATTAAACCATTAAGTGCCATGGTACATGACCACATGAAGTTGGCCGCAGCTTCGTAGTCAGCTGGATTTTCCATTACCCTGGGCGCGATCTCAATGAGCGTTTGCATGATGCTTTCCGCAAAGCGATCCTGGAGAGATGCTTCGATCGGGTAGGTCATATACTGTTCAAGTACATGAGTGAAAGCATCGGTTATGCCGTTTGCCAACTGGCGTCTTGGAATAGAAGCAATTACCTGGGGGTCCAGAATGGAAAATACAGGGAATAATCCAGGGCCGCCCATGGATAATTTTTCCAGGGTTTCCTTGCGGGTGATCACTGCTCCTGAATTCATTTCTGAACCCGTTGCAGGTATGGTCAGCACACTGCCGAATGGAAGACCTTTAAAGGTTCTGATACTGTTTTTTAGGATGTCCCAAGGTGTCTCTCCATCGTACAATGCCGCTGCAGACAGGAACTTCACTCCATCAATTACGGAACCTCCACCCACAGCTAGCATGAAATCTACCCGCTCGGTTTTAATGACTTTTAAGGCCTGAAGCAGGATCTCATATTCTGGATTGGCGGGAATGCCTCCAAATTCAATGACATCAAAGCCAGCCAGGGCTTTAGTAACCTGTTCATAGATGCCGTTCGTTTTGATACTGCCACCACCATAAAGCATCATCACTTTCGCACCTTGAGGGATCTCCGTCGCTAACTTGCTGATCTGGTCACGACCGAAAATGATCTTTGTTGGATTTTGAAACTCGAAATTTAACATTAGTTTTCTATTAGATTTTAACAACCATTTTGCCTTCGTTTTTGCCCTCGAACAGGTCCATAAAGGCTTGAGGGATTTGGTCAAAGCCGTTGACGATGGTTTCTGAATATTGTAGTTTACCAGCTTTCAGCCATTCTGAAAGTTGTTTTACGCCTTCCGGGAACTTCTCAGCATAATTGCTGACAATGAAACCCTGCATGAGCATGCTGTTTTTAAGGACGTAAGGTTGCAGCCTCGGTCCAGTAGACGCCTCGGTATCGTTGTAGGAAGAAATGGTGCCACAGATTGCAATGCGGCCATATTTATTCATATTAAAGATCACTGCGTCGGAAATGTCGCCGCCAACATTATCGAAGTAGATGTCTACGCCATCAGGTGCAGCAGTAGCGATTGCTTCCTGCATGTTCTCCGTCGTTTTATAGTTGATTGCGTCATCAAATCCAAACTTAGATTTCAGTGCCTCGGTTTTCTCATCGGAACCAGCAATCCCGATAACCCTGCAACCCATGATCTTTCCGATCTGACCAACGATGCTGCCCACAGCACCTGCTGCACCAGATACGACTAAAGTCTCACCCGACTTAGGCTTGCCAATTTCCTGAAGACCCATAAGTGCAGTTAGTCCGGTCATGCCCAGCGCACCCAGGTAAGCACTTAAACTTACGGAAGGATCTACTTTCGTGATGCCTTTACCATTGGAAGTCTGAAACAGTTTCCAGTCCAGACCCGCTGTAATATAATCACCAACCTTGAAGTCCGGGTTCTTAGATGCAGTTACCTCCGCGATAATTGCCGAACTCATTGGCTTGTTCAATTCAAAAGGAGCAACATAGGATTTCGCATCGCTCATGCGGCCTCGTAAGTAGGGGTCTACAGAAACATAAGTCGTTTTTAAAAGTACTTCACCTTCTTTCGGGCTTGGCATTTCAATTTCTTCGAATTTGAAGTCGCTTGCAGACGGTTTTCCAACTGGTCTGTTCGCAAGTAGAATCACTTTGTTCATAGGATTTGTTTTTATGGGTTTATGATAGCATCCATGGATGTTATTTGTTTAAATTTTTATTTCCTGATCTGTTCAAGCAAGTCATTCAATAGATCTGCCTGATCTTTTTCAAGGTTTATCTCAAGATCATCTATAATTCGCCTGGCTTGTTCCTTTAATCTAGCGCCTTCAGCAGTCAACTTAACATAAACAACCCGCTGATCGTTAAGGTTGCGTTCTTTTTGAACAAGACCCTTTTCCAAAAGCTTGTTGAGCAGGCGGGAGGTATTGGGCATACGATCAATCAGCCTTTCTTTGATCAGGTTTACCGTAGCCGTTCGTTGCGGTTGCCCGTACAGAATGCTCAAGGCATTGAACTGTTGCAGCGAAAGGCTGGTGGGCTTCAAAGCTGTAGCAATCCGGTTTAAGGCCCAATTAGAAGTGAAAATCAGGTTGGTCAGTGCCCGCTGTTGGGCGCTTAAGAATTCGTGTTTGATTTCCTGTTCGATCTTCATGCTCCAAAACTAACATCCATGGATATTAATTGTTTAATCTGGATGTAATGTAATTGTTGTTTGCAAGTCATTAAACTGAAAGTTCGGTGCAGCTTAAAAGGAAGATGGCATGATATTAATGTGGAGTTTACAAGCATACTTTATCTTTGTGCGACACTATGTATAAACTATCTATTTCCGAGACAAAATATAAAACACCAGTATTCAAGAAGAATCAGCCTGACGACAGCTATAAGTATCAACCCTTACCTAAACCATCGGGGCGGTATCCGTACCACATGGGATTAGAGGAGATCATTACTGATCCTCCGCAGGATAAGATGGTGTTCCACATGGTTGGGGATACGGGCAGTGTTCGCAATCCCTCCTTTCAGAAGCTTGTTGTTGCGCAGATGCTGCGGCATTTCAAAGAAAATGGTTCCGAGGCAGATGACCCGCAATTTCTCTATCATCTGGGAGATGTGGTGTACAACTTTGGGGAAGCGAGTGAATACCAGAAGCAGTTCTTTACGCCTTATGAGCGTTATCCCGCGCCAATTGTGGCTATCGCTGGAAATCACGATAGTGAAGTAAACCCGGACAGTAAACCATATAGGAGCCTGGATGCTTTTACCGCTGTTTTTTGCGACACCGAGAAAAGGACCATTCCCTTTAGTGCTGGCGCAAGCCGTAAGAGCATGAACCAGCCTAATGTATACTGGACCCTGGAGACACCTTTGGCAACCTTTATTGGCTTACATAGCAACACCCCCAAATTTGGCATTGTGACCGAGGAACAGCGTGAATGGTTTAGAAGAGAATTGCTTGCTGCGGACAAACTGCGGCCGGAGAAGGCAGTGATCGTTTGTATCCATCATTCACCATATTCCGCAGATATCAACCATGGCTCCAGCATACCAATGATCGAATTCCTGGAAGGTGCATTTGCCGAAACCGGCGTAAAACCTGATGTGGTTTTTAGTGGTCATGTACACAACTATCAACGCATGGAAAAAGAGTATCCCGATGGCGACAAGGTGCTGTTTATTGTTGCAGGTGGCGGTGGTTACGATGAGCTACATGCAGTTGCGTCTGAGGATGACGATCGGTTTACCAACGACAATTCTCTGTTTAAAGAAGTGCAGCTGATGAACTTCTGTGATGATAAACACGGGTTCTTGAAGGTTGAACTAGAACGTACAGGAGCTGGTTTGAAAATTTGCGGTGAGTATTACAGCATTCCTCATGAAGAGGAAATCGACAGTGACGATCCTGCTGTGCTTGCGGATAGTTTCTGTATAAGCTTGGAGAATTAAAAAAAAACACAGGCAGGTTTAAGTTGTTATGCAACTATAAACCTGCCTGTTATGAATGCTAAAGTGACCGTTATACTTTTAACGCTATTCCTGGTAGCGTTTTTTATCATGATGGCAACCGGAATTTCCGACTTCTGGAAAAACGTGCTGATCATGATCAGCCCAATAGTTTTGATCGGCGGTGTGATCCTGGTATTGCGCGATCGCTCTTTTGAGTATCCCGAGTTGAAAGAAGATGAGGAATTCGGTTATGTGGACCGCCCTGATCTACGGCATTAACTATTTCTTTGTTTTCTGAGTAATGTATTTCGCCGGAATTGGAAGGTTTTCGCTTTCCTCATTCCAAAGCAAACTCATGATCCACCAGCGGTTATCTTGTTTAATCAGTTGGATATTGTTCATACCTCGTCTGGAAGTCGGCTTTTCAGTAGAAAGTTGGTACTGATAGCTACTGAATACCTGTGCAAGGTTTCCGAACTCATTGACAGTTCTACCCAATTCCTTTTCTGTAAAGGCATACTTCTTGAACGCTTCCCCGTTAGATTTAACATAATCTGACGGGCTGATCTTGTTGAACGCAGCGCCCTGGGCAGTTTGGCGAATGGCGCCCATATACGCACCGGGATAGAACAAGCTTTCGAAGCGTTTCCAGTCCCTTTCACCAGCAGGGCCGGAGATCACATCATAGAGCGATTTTACGAGCTGATCGATACTGCTGACATCTGACGCAGCTGCTGTATTGATTGCTGGTATAGCAAAGCTGGTATTCAGCCAGTCATTGCGAAGGACGATCTGTTCTGCAGTGGCATTTGGGTCAAGCATCAATTTTGAAGATTTGCTTTTATCGTCTGCGGCTGGCGGGACAATTTTAACGCCTGCATAACTAAAGAAGGTTTCATAGGGAATGGACTTTTCCCCTTCTACGTAGTCGGCGAAGAACTGTCGTACTTCAGGGAATGTCAGTGAAGTGATTACATCGAAAAGTTCATCATCATTGAAGTATTTATCTTTACCATACTTGATGCCCAGATCATGTTTAAGGTTCTTCAAGCTGTAATTACCGCCTGAAAGTTTCAGCAGGTAAAGGTCGAGCGCGGCTGAGATCAGGGAGCCTTTCAGGTAAACGTTGCCGTATTGATCCTGCCATTTACCGGCACTTTCCTGACTTAATTCCGTAAATCTGAGGTTGTCTTTGAAGTAGTTTTTAGAGTAGCTTAACTGCTGTGCAAGTTTCTGTAGAAATTCATTAGGCGTGTTAATGCCTGCTCTTACTTGCACCAGGTGGGAATCGTATTCCGTAGAGCCTTCATACAGCCATAGGTGGCGTGACATCACTGGGTTGTTGAAGTCGAACTGTTTGACTTCCTTGGAACTGATGGTTAGCGGTGTGACAATATGAAAAAATTCATGTGAGGAGATGTCTACCCAGTTGCCGATCGCTGTCTCTTGTGGTTCTTCTTTCAAACTGTAAAACGATGAGTAGGAGTGTTCCCATGCGCCTGCGGTGGCAAATGGGGCTTGTTCTCCATTGAAGTAGTAGATGAACGCATATTTGTCTACCGGAAGTTTACCACCCAGGTGTTTGTTGGTTGCTTGTAGCAGTGTTTCCAGGTTCTTCGCGATCACCGCGGATGTTGCAAGTTTATTAGGTGAATAAACGGAGATCAACACGGAAGCATTACCAACTTTGATGGTGGTGGTATCTGGAATGCAGAACATGATTGGTGAGTCATAGAGATGATCGGCATTTTTCGTTTCATAAACATCCTCCGTACTGCTGGTTTTGGTTGGTACTAGTCCGGTACTACCGTAAAAACCTGCTGGCTTGGTAATGTTCAGCATAAAAGGGATGTCCTTTTTGTTTTCGAGGTAGCCAAAGATACCACAGGTATTGAGCACGAAGTTCTTGTTTGCTTCGAAGTTGGTGCCTGCCATGGAATATACTTCATGTTTGATCTTCGAATCCCAGGTGTCCTCCACATCGTAGACAATCTTGCTCAGTGTATTTGCCTTTTTTATTTGCCAGCTGTTTTCGGAGGTTTGTTTTACCGCCAGCGGCTGACCCTTCGCGTTGTAGGCTTGAAGGTTGCTTACGAACTTCCCGAAATCGCTGTTGCGATAGGTGCCAGGGACGATCTTGGGCATATAAAAGGTAATTTCAGATTCGCTAACCTCTGGTGTGATCAGCGTGACACTTAGCTTGTCGTCTTTGACATCGTTCAGGTTTAGGCGGTATTGATAACTGGTCTGGGCCTGAACCATGGTAATTCCGGCCAATAGTAATACCGAAAGTGCTTTGAAGCATTTGTTGTGAAGATTCATGTTCTTAGAAAATTTCAACTAAGGTAGCAAATCGGTATAGCGTTTAAAGATAAAACGCCTCCGGTTTGGAGGCGCTTAAGGTATTAAAATAAAAGAAAATGGCTAGTGTTGGATACTCTTAGCGTATTCAAGCAGTATATTCCTGAAGGCCAGGTATCGCTCATTAAACTCGATAAAATCACCTTTTTTCGTATCGTAGATACATGCAATTGGGAGTGGTAATTTAATCGTTTTTAAAGCTGCTTTAACGCTTTGTAAATCAGCAGCAATCTTGTGCCAAATATCATTGGCATGGTCGTCGTAAATAATTCCTATACACATATTGTAAAAATATCTGAAATCCCGAATATGTTTCTGAAATCAGGTCACAGAATACTTTACAAATGGCTGTATAATTTTGGAAGAATTGTGAAATTAGCTTTTGCTAATCTTCATAATCGATCTCTTTTGCATCAACCAGCAATGCCACAACGCAAAGCAATATCAGAAAGATCAACAGGTTATAGGTGTCCATAGCAGTTTCTTTAAGAATGAGTCATTTTCATCACTGCTAAGTTAGACGTGTATTGTAAAGTGCTTGTTACATGTAAGTTATGTTTTAAATTGCTGGTCGCTTGAAAGCTCCCTCAAGCGTGTTTTTATTCAGGTTTATGGTAAGTTGCCCGTATGGTTCAGCAACTGCAGACTAGCAAAATCGGAATATACATCTAAGATGCTGATAGAAGCGGGGCTAATCTCCAGACGTTGCATCAGATTTATGGGCACTCCTGTATAGAAAGCAATGGCAGCCTTGATCATGTCCGAGTGACTCACTACTGCAACAGTTGCATCCGGGTGATCTACAGCAAGCTGTTGGAGACCCCGGACAATTCTAGATTGCGCTTCCTGCATCATCTCACCACCCGGAATCCTGGTTCCACTCCGGAAAGTATTGAAGCGTTTAAAATACTCGTCGCCCTCTAATTCGGAGAATGCTTTGTTGGTCCACTGCCCGAAATCAAGCTCCTGGAAATGCTCGTTGACCAGGCAATTCAGGTGCTGCAGCGCCGCGATAGGGGCGGCAGTTTGAATTGCCCGTTCCAATGGGCTACTATAAATAGCGGCTATCTTTTGGTTAGTTAAGCGGTTTGCAAGTGCCTGAGCCTGTGTTTTACCTTCCGTATTTAGATGAACTCCCGAATGCCTGCCAGACAGGTATTTACCGACCGCATCCGTTGTAGCATGCCTGATGAGTAGAAATTTAGTCATGCTTTGTTAAACTTAATGTTAGGTTTTTTGTTTTACAACCATTACCTAAATTGTCAATTCTGTTTACTTCAGATTAAATATATTCATTTGGAAAATACGAAAAGTCAAAGCCTGAAAATTGGAGTACTCACGTTTCACCGTTGTATAAATTATGGAAGCTACTGGCAGGCGAAAGGTCTTGTGGAAGGGCTGCAAAAGCGTGGACACCACGCTGTAATTCTCGATCATCAATCCAGCAGGGTGAACTTCTCCGAGTGGAAGTGTGCACTTCAGCCTGTTCTGCCGACACATGTTCCGGCCTCGGATCATGCTTTATATCGCCAGAAAGTAGAGAAGTTCTTCAAGTTGTTTGAGGGGCTTCCGCTGTCTGCGCCTTTCGACCTCAACAATCCTGCTGAAATGGACGACTATGATCTAGTGGTCGTTGGTAGCGATGAAGTTTGGAACTTATCTCATCCCTGGTACAACTACTGTCCGCTGTTTTATGGGGATGGTTTAAAGACCGGGCGTTTGATCTCCTATGCAGCTAGTTTCGGTAATTATCAAGCCTCCTGGGGCTTAGAAAAAGATTGGGCAAATAAGCTCTCCCAATTTGATCATATCTCAGTACGGGACGATAATTCAAGCACGATTATAGAACAGTCTTTAGGTTTTAAACCTGATATGGTACTAGATCCATGCCTGCAGTTCCCGATTAATTATGAGCATAGGGATCTGTCACAATTTGCTGCACCTTATGTTGCTCTATATGGGCATAACTTCTCGGACTTCTTCATTCGTGAGGTTAGGGCCTGGGCAGATCGGGAGCAGCTTCCCTTGGTGAGTATTGGCTATCGGAATGATTGGGCGGATGAGAACTGGCTTACGGCTGATCCTCATGATTTCGCGAACTTTATGGCAGGTGCTAAAGCGGTGGTAACAAACTTCTTTCATGGCTGTGTTTTTTCTCTGATTAATTCCAAACCCTTCGTTTGTGAAACCTCAGCATACCGTAGCATCAAGGTGCAGGGGCTGATGAATAAGCTAGGTGCGGAGAAGCATCTGATTATGGAAGATACTCCTTCAGCTGTTTATCATGCGCGTTTAACAGAACCATTGGCTCCACAAATTCATCAAAGAATTCAAAACCTGCAGGCGGATTCCAACGCTTATTTGGATGAGGCTTTAGCACCGAAATTGCTGGAGTTGTCATGACTGAGAAAGATAATTTAGCTGCTACCATCAGTGCTGAGGTCGCAGCACCTGAGCATATTCAGCATAAGAAGAATACAGGCAATGTTGAGCAAAAGGTGATGGTTCAACAAGGAACGGCCCTGGGAAAATCCGCGCCAGAGTTATACAGCCCTCAAGATATTGTTAAGTCGGGTTTATGCATAGGCTGCGGAAGTTGTGCCGCTCAAGCGCAGTTACAGGGAACCGACGCAAGCATGAAGTTTGATCCTTATGGCTTATATAAACCTGAAGGTCCTTCCAGCTGGTACAAAACGCGCTCAGCGCGCTTCAGCAACACTTGTCCGTTTTCTCCAAAAGCGCAGAAAGAGGATGAACTAGCTGTCAGGAGTTTTCCTGATGCGCCACAGCACAGTGACACGGTAGGTCGTTTTCAGACTTCCTTCGTCGGTCACGTGCTGGAAAGCGACTTTCGCTTGCAGGGGAGTTCCGGTGGCATGGTGACCTGGGTTGCTTCAGAGTTGTTGCGTAAAGGCCTGATTGACGGTGTTGCTCATGTTGTAGCGGTTAAGGATCCTCAATCTGATGGCCGGTTCTTTAAGTATCGCATCTCGAGAAATCAGGACGAACTTAACGAAGGTGCGAAATCCCGTTATTACCCGGTGGAGCTGTCGGACATGCTGCGCACCATAAAAGAGACGCCAGGCCGTTACGCGGTAGTTGCCTTACCATGTATGATTAAAGCCGTTCAATTGCTCCGTAAGGAGGACGCGGTTTTTCGGGAGCGCATCAGCTTTACGCTTGGGCTTTTCTGTGGGCATATGAAAAGTGCACATTTTGTGGAGAGTTTTGCGTGGCAGATGAACGTACCCTTCCAGCAGGTGAAGGAAGTAGAATACCGTTACAAGTATCCAGATCGTCCTGCAAACTGGTACAATGCTATGCTGCGGCTGGAAGATGGCAAGCAGGTTAACAAAGATTGGTGGCATTTGGCTGATGGCGACTGGGGTGCCGGCTTCTTTATGAGCAGTGCCTGCAACTTCTGCGACGATGTGGTTTCTGAAACGGCGGACGTTGCTTTTGGGGATGCCTGGGTAGAACCATATTCTTCGGATGGCAAGGGTACAAATGTGGTCGTTGCCCGTTCTGCCTTGGTTAGCGGGCTAATTGTTGATGCGATCCAAGAGGGTAGGTTGCAGCTTGAAGTCGTTGATGGCGCGTTCGTGGAACAAACGCAGGCTGCCGGATTCCGGCAACGCCGGGAGGGCCTGGCTTATCGTCTGACCTGGGCACCTAAAGGTGTTCAACCGGAGAAACGTGTTAAGCCGGATGCAGATCGTCCTGAGCAATCACGAAAGGTCATTTACCGTACTCGCTACTGGATCTCCAAGTGGAGCCATAGAATGTTTTGGCTGGCTCGTAAAACTGGCTTGCCTGGAATATACTTGTCTTGGGCGAGGTATGCGGCATCCTTTTACCACGGCATAGCCTATCATAAAGGGAATTTTGGGGAGATGAAGAAACGCTATCTAGAATTCAAAAAGTAAGCTCTATAATAATCTCATACTAATCTGTAATCAATTCAATAGGTTCGGCAAGTTAGGCTAAAGCGTAGCCAAGGCTTGTAGCGCTTTGGCTACTTCCGCAATAACCTTTTGCCAATCGCCTTGGTCCTCCTGGCGGAATAATCGCATTGAAGGGTACCAGGGACTATCGCTGCGTTGGTCCATCCACCGCCAGTCCGCCTGGTCATGCAGGATGGTCCAGACTGGGACGTTCATCGCTCCGGCAAGGTGTGCTGGCATAGAGTCTACGCTGATCATCAGGTCCAAGCCTCGAATTACCCTGGCATAATTATACAGGTCAAATTCTCCAGGATGAATGCCAAAGCCTTCTTGCCATCCTGCTTCTTCAGCATTTCCCTGCAGGATATAAAGGTTTACACTGTTCAATTCAGCTAATGGAGCGAGCGCTTCGAAAGGGATACAGCGGGCCTGGTTCCAATTGCCCGACTGCCACACCAATCCTACATTAAACTTGTGTTCCTCAGATAATTTCAGTGGTTCTGCATGAAGGTAGGGGATCTTTGAGGGAATGGTATCCAAGGTGGTGCGGAATATAAAAGGAAGCTCCATGACTTCCAGATCTACATCATAGCTTACCTCGGGCTGCCCATCATGTAGTGGGAGAAGAAGGTCGATCTCAGGAATGGTTTTCAGTAGGGCAATCAGTGGTTCCTGTGCCCAGACGATGACCTCTTTAGCAATTTCCTTAAGCTTTGGAATATAACGGATGAACTGAATGGTGTCACCCAAGCCATGATAGCAGCGCACAAGTACCCTTTTTCCTGCTAATGGTCTGCCATCCCATACACACTGGTAATGTCTTGGCAGCCGGGGATCACGATTAACCCCGGCTGCAAGAACTTTATCACTCAGTTTCCAGGCTTCCTCGAATGCCCCAGAACGCATAAACTGCATCCAGGCATTTGGGATCTGTTTTAACTCGTCAGATGATTGCTGCTCGTTTTCGTGCTGCGATTTTCTGTCGTACATAACTTAAGCATAGCGGCGCATCATGCGAGCGCAGAAATCAGCGTACTCTTCTATGTGGTGTGGTGGACTGGTGTGATGTGCTTCGATACCTTTTTCCTCCGGTGTAAAGCAGAAGGTAATGGTAAGATCAAATTCATCAAGCGCTTTCATCATCTTATCGAACCACTGATCTGCACCCGGTCTCAAAGAATCAGCCCAGCTTAATCCCGTGCGCAGGCGTTTCACCCCTAATTTACGCAACCAGGAAACGGCTTCTTCGAGGCGGTGATCTTCAAAATGAAACCACTGACAAATACCGAACTCCGGTGTATAATCTGAAAAGTGTTTAAGCGCGAGTTTCGGTGTGCCGTCCTCATGTAGCAAGCCCATATAGAAGTGGCGGTAATAAGATGAACCTTCGGCTTCACGGTGACGTGTGGTAGCACCCCAGGCTTGTGGTAGGTCATAAAGGCTATACCAGTGAACCCGGTCAACCAAGCCGGTTAGTAGTTCCGCGGTACGGCGGAATCCAAACTCCTGTACTTCTTCGGCACCAAAGGTGGAAACACCTACCTCAGTTACCCATACAGGCAGGTCCGTTACTGCGCGGATTTCAGCGATCTTCGCAGGCCACTCATTGATGTTCCATAAATTCCAGTCGAGGGGGAACCCGTGCACGGCTACTGCATTCAGGTTTTCAAGCGTACCGAGACTTTTAAGATGCTGAATAAAACCTGGGTCGATTGGTGAGATTCCACCAAGAACGCGTGTAGTGTCCGGTTTTTCAGCTTTTGCAGCGATTGCTGCTAGTTTAACCATGTCCGAGAAGATTTTCCATCCCTCGTCAATTTCAAAGTTCCAATGTGATTTGTTATTCGGTTCGTTCCAGAACTTAACGGCTTCAATCATATATTATGTTATTTCTTTTTCGGGTAAACAGCACGAACCTGGTCATCAATCAACTGACCGCGGCGGCATATATAAACTTCAAGTTCAGGATGTTGTATAATCTCAAAACCGGCACTCCGTAACATCCCTTCCATGCCCGCGCGGTTTGGTATCCACCAGTTGGTCGGGTCGTTAGAATAGCGGTGTTCAATAAAATACATCTGCGGAAACTCCGGTTGTTTAAAGATTTCTGTGTTCCAGAAGTCGTAATCTGCTTCAACTGGCACAAGCTGGTCACTACCGCGTTGCATAGACTGGAAGATCAGCAGATCTTTAACAACGGTGTCATAAAGAATGTCCAGTGCAAGTAGGGGGTGACGCAGGTGGTACAGCACGCCCATAAAGATCACGACATCGAACTTTTCGCCTAAGGCGCCAACATCATAAACGGACATGTTTCTGAACTCGATATCGACACCAGAAACCTTAGCAGCGTAACGTGCCTGATTCAGGTACACCTCATCAGAGTCGATGCCAAGCACCCGCTCTGCACCGCGACGTTTCATTTCAATGGAGTAAAAACCGGCATTACAGCCGATGTCAAGAACTGATTTCCCGGTAAGGTCTTTAGGAATAGCCTCTGCAAACATCTGGAACTTTACGTTCGGGTAATCTCCAAGAAAGTGGTCGGGTGCGGTCTTTACGCCATTGAGTTCAATGTTGTGAAACCACTTGCCAAGCTTTTGAATGTTTTCCCTGATCTCTGAGTCACCCATTTCATAAGGGGAAGGTATTTTGTTGTCCATTAAGGTTATAATTATTTGTTACCTAATTTTCTTACTCCAGCTAGCCACGGGCGGCATCTTGCTTTCGTCTGCACATCTGTTTGTAGACAAAAAAATAGAATTGTTTGTTTTTCAATTTGCCTTTTTTGCCTGTTTAATTTGATATTTCCAATGTAATGTGTTTGTAGTCAGCCTAATTAAGTTTTCTTCAATAAATTCACTAGTAAGTAAACCTTTTTTATTAACCATTGTTTTAAATACGGTTTTAAAAGTTAAAAAGTAGATATAACGCCTTCTTTTCGGATATGAATACGACAAGCGATGCAATTTCTACCCTTGAAATTCAGGTAACTAGCAAGAGTAGAAAGGAATTAAACCGCTTGAAGCAGTTAATTAACTTAGACCGCTTATAAACATTAAAAGATTTATCGCAGGTAGTTTAGCGAATCTGTATGCAGCATTGAAGAAGCTTCAGCGAGAACCGGCTGGCTTTGTTGTTCAGGAAGCGCGAACTGCAGGTGTTTTTGCAGCAACTTAGATGTTGCTGAACACAAGCTAAATGTAACACATTAACTATGAATAAAATTTTAATTACAGGAGGAGCAGGTTTTATCGGTTCCCATTTATGCGATGAACTAATTAGTAAAGGTTACACTGTAAGAGTGTTGGATAGCCTGATTGCGCAGGTCCATGGGCCGGAAGCGGAACGTCCGGAGTATCTTCATCCTGACGTTGAACTAATTGTCGGTGATGTGCGTGATAAAGCTGCCGTACTCAACGCATTAAAGGGCGTAGATGCCGTGTATCATTTTGCCGCACGGGTTGGTGTGGGACAAAGCATGTACGAAGTAAATGAGTATACTGATGTCAATAACCGTGGTACTGCAGTCCTGTTGGAAGCATTGATCGAGAATCCCGTTAAGCGTCTGATCGTTGCCTCCAGTATGAGTATCTACGGAGAAGGTCTTTATGTGGCTGACAATGGCGATGTTGTAGAAGATGCAAACCGCCCGTTGCAACAGCTAAAGAATAGCGATTGGGAACTAAAGCATAATGGTACAGCACTAAAGCCAATTGCAACGCCTGAATCTAAAAAGCCTTCATTAGCTTCTGTTTATGCACTATCTAAATACGATCAGGAAGTCATGAGTTTGATTTGTGGAAAAGCCTATAATATTCCGACAGTTGCGTTGCGTTTTTTCAATGTCTACGGAACGCGTCAGGCATTATCGAACCCATATACAGGTGTACTTGCCATCTTTGCCTCAAGATATCTTAACAATAAAGCACCATTGATTTTTGAAGATGGCGAGCAAAAACGCGATTTTGTGAGTGTAAAAGATGTTGCTAAGGCTTGCAGGCTTGCGCTTGAAGTAGAAGAAGCTGCTTACGAGGTGTTTAATATTGGTAGTGGAAACAGTTATACTGTAAATGAAATTGCAAGAAAGCTCTCCCAGACCATGGGTGTGGATGTTGAACATAACGTTACAGGTGAATACCGTGTAGGAGATATCAGACATTGCTTTGGAGACATCAGTAAGGCTAAGCGCATCCTTGGCTTTGAACCGGAGGTGAATTTCGAGGATGGCCTGAAAGAGCTCGCCGAATGGCTTGAAGAGCAGGTTGCCGTAGACAATGTGGACCAGGCTAAAGAAGAGCTGGCAGCAAGGGGATTAACCGTTTAACTTAGAAACTTTAATTGCGGCTATATGAATAGCAAATCAACAACTGATCACCGTAACCACACAACTTTAATAACAGGCGGAGCCGGATTCATCGGTACGAACCTGGCAGATGCATTGTTATCGGAAGGTAAGTCTGTGATTATTTACGATAATCTTTCGCGGAATGGGGTAGAGAAAAACCTCAACTGGCTGAGAGAAAAACATAATTCATCAAACCTAAGGATAGAAATCGCTGACATCAGAGACGAAGCTGCCCTAAGAGAGGCGGTGAACGCCGCAGATGCGGTTTACCACTTTGCGGCACAGGTGGCCGTTACCACCAGCTGTACTGATCCTCTGATGGATTTCGAGGTTAATGCAAGAGGAACCATCAACCTGCTGGAGGCCATTCGTCAATCTGAAAAACAACCGCCACTGGTATTTACCTCTACCAATAAGGTCTATGGCGATCTGGAAGACTTAAAGGTAATCTTAAAGGGCGACCGTTATGCACCAGAAGATGCTGCTATTGCTGCTGCCGGTGTTTCCGAAGCAAGGAGCATCGATTTTCATAGCCCATATGGCTGTTCGAAAGGCGCCGCTGATGCCTATATCCTTGATTATGCAAGAACCTTTGGCCTTCAGGCTGTCGTGTTCCGAATGAGCTGTATCTATGGCCCGCACCAGTTTGGAACTGAAGATCAGGGATGGATCGCACACTTCTTAATCAGTGCACTGGAAGGAAAGCCACTGACCATCTATGGCGATGGTAAGCAGGTTCGGGATATCCTCTATGTGGAAGATCTTGTACGTGCAATGAAGATCGCACAGCAGCAGATGGGCAATCTGACCGGGCAAGCCTTCAACATTGGCGGCGGTGTAAACAACACTATTAGCTTACTTGAACTGCTGAAACTCATTGAGAATATGCATGGAGAAGCTTTGGATGTTGATTTCGGCGAATGGCGCCCTGGAGACCAGCGCTATTATGTGTCCGATATCCGCAAATTTAGTAATGCGGGCAGCTGGGCACCGCAGGTCACTGCACAACAAGGAATCCAACATCTGTATCAATGGCTCGTTGAGTTCAGGAATACCACAATAACAAACAATATATATTCGCGCGAATCGATATAATGGAAACAGAAATCCAAGAAACAAATACAACGAATACAAATACTACCGTAATGGAAGCACTGGAGATTACCGCTCCAAAGACCATTACAAGAAAACAAATAAGCATGCCCGAGCCTGCTGCAGATGAAGTCAGGATTAAGATGGAGGGCTGTGGGTTATGTGCCTCGAACCTTCCGGTATGGGAGGGGCGTGACTGGTTCCAATATCCTATACCGGCTGGCAATCCCGGACATGAAGGCTGGGGCAGAATTGATGCGCTGGGCCAAGATGTGCAGGGTTTCAGGAAGGGCGAACGTGTTGCTGCCATCACTTACAACGCCTTTGCAGCATATGATATTACCAAAGCAAGCAACCTCATCAAGCTACCGGCTGAACTTGATGGCATGCCTTTCCCTGGAGAACCTTTAGGTTGTGCCATGAACATCTTCGAACGCAGCGACATCCGTGCAGGGCAAACCGTTGCCATTCTCGGCATTGGCTTTTTAGGTGCATTACTCATCCAACTGGCCCATCATGCAGGTGCAAAGGTCATCGCAATTTCCCGTAAAAACTCTTCGCTTGAACTTGCCCGTAAACTAGGGGCAGATGAAGTTATCCCGATGGATGATCACTGGAAGATCATTGAGCAAGTGAAACAACTTACGAATGAAAACTTCTGTGAGCGTGTAATTGAAGCTACAGGGAAACAATGGCCGCTTGATCTTGCAGCTGAATTAACCGGTATACGCGGAAAGCTAATCATCGCTGGTTATCATCAGGATGGAAACCGGCAGGTAAACATGCAGCTCTGGAACTGGCGTGGCATGGACGTGATCAATGCTCATGAACGTGACCCCGAAGAATACCTGAAAGGGATGCGGAATGCAGTGAAGGCAGTGCAGGACGGTCGGATAGACCCACAGCCTTTGTTTACCCATGTTTTTCCGGCAGAAGAACTTCAACAGGCATTTGAGCTGCACCACGAAAACCCTGAAGGATTTACCAAAGCATTGATAACGTTTAAAGATTAGTAGAGATGGATGAAACAATTGTAGATCAAAAACCTAAGCTGGGGTTTATTGGCGTGGGCTGGATTGGCCGCAATCGCCTGCAAGCCATAGCAGAAAGCAATATAGCAGCCATTCAGGTTGTTTCCGACCCGAATACCCAGTACGCTGAAGAAGCTTTACAGTTTGCTGCAGGTGCTGAAGTGCTGGAGTCCTTACCAGCCATTCTGAACACGAATGTAGACGGTGTGATCATCGCTACCCCTAGTGCGCTACACGCGTCGCAATCTATCGAAGCCCTCGAAGCAGGTAAAGCGGTATTCTGTCAAAAACCCTTAGGCCGCAATGCGCTCGAAGTAAAAGCGGTAGTCGAAGCCGCAGAGGCGCGGGATGTCCTGCTTGGTGTCGATTTCTCTTACCGCTTTACAAACGGCATTAAAGCTTTGAAAGCGGTGCTGGATGCGGGAGAACTGGGCGACATTTATGGCGTAAACCTGGTATTCCACAATGCTTATGGACCAGATAAGCCATGGTACTTCGATCCTGAGCTTGCCGGTGGTGGTTGTGTAATGGATTTGGGTGTGCACCTCGTTGACCTGTTGGTGTGGTTGTTTAACAACCCTGAAGTGAACGAAGTCAGCAGTCAGCTGTTCTCTAAAGGAAAGAAGATCGAGGACATCGTAGCCCAGGTAGAAGATTATGCAGTAGCTCAACTGCTGTTAAATGACCAAATCGCTGTTCAACTTGCCTGTTCCTGGAATCTACCTGCGGGCGTAGATGCTGTGATTGAGGTTAGCATCTATGGTACCAAGGGTGGTGTATCTTTCAAAAATGTAAATGGGTCTTTTTACGACTTCTCCACCGAACGTTTCTATGGAACTTCCCGTGAGGTCATCAGTACACCTGGTGATGCATGGGGCGGAAAAGCAGCAATCCACTGGGCGGAAGCGCTTGCTGATAAAGGGAACAAGTTTAACCCGGAAGCCTACCAATACCTCAAAGCAGCGGAGATCCTCGATAAAATATATAAAAGAAAATAGCGCAGAAGATAGCGTAATGCGCCTATGATGATAAAAGACCAAGCAATCCGGAAAGTACTCATGACTGCAGACCCCATTGGGGGTGTCTGGACCTATGCCATGGATCTCTGTCGGGCGTATGAAACTGCAGGTATCAGGGTACATCTTGCCACCATGGGTTGTTGCCTATCAGAAAGTCAGCATGCTGAAGTTAAGAACATCCCCAACGTCGAGTTATACGAAAGTAATTACAAACTCGAATGGATGGACAATCCATGGAACGATGTGGCTGCCTCCGGTGAATGGTTGCTAAAGCTGGAACGTGAGCTTGAACCGGACATCATCCATCTGAACGGATACATGCATGCAGTGCTGGACTTTAAAGCGCCGGTGATGGTCGTTGCCCACTCTTGTGTATTATCCTGGTGGGAGGGTGTCTTAAACGAACCCGCACCCGCGGAATGGGATGAATACCGGCAGCGTGTTGCCGCAGGATTAAAGGCAGCAGATGCAGTAGTTTCGATCTCCAGCACCTATGCAGCTGAAATAAACAGGCTCTACGGCCCCATGGGTAACATCGCTGTCATCTACAATGGGCGCGACACCAAGACATTTTATACAAAGCAAAAAAAGCGGCAGGTATTCGCCATGGGGCGTATTTGGGATGAAGCCAAAAACCTCGCCATATTAAGCAAGATTACTAATCCTGAGAAACTTCCAATTCTCATCGCTGGCGATAACATCGATCCCAATACTGCAGAGGTAGTGAAGATTGAAAACGTGCAGTTATTGGGTAAGTTAAGCCAGGAGGCGATCAAAGAATATCTAGCCGAATCTTACTATTACGTACTCCCGGCGAAGTATGAGCCCTTCGGGCTTTCCGCGCTGGAGGCGGCACTTTCCGGTTGTCTGTTGTTGCTTGCTGATAACCCGACGCTGAAAGAACTATGGGGAGATTCGGCATTGTACTTCCATCCAGATAATCCTGCTGAAATCGACGCATTACTCATCCACATGCAGCAGCAGCCGGCACTTGCCGCTGAAATGATCAAGCGTTCTGAAGAAAAAGCCCGTCAGTATTCCCTGAAAAACATGGCGGCAAAGTATCTGCAGCTGTACCAAAAGCTGGTAAAAACCAATTTAGTATCCTAAAAACACACAGAATATATGAAAATAAGCATGTTTTACCATTCTCTATTGTCCGATTGGAACCACGGTAATGCGCACTTCCTGAGAGGCGTAGTCGCCGAACTGATCAATAGAGGACATGAGGTAAAAGTGTACGAGCCTAAAGATAACTGGAGTTTAACCAACCTGCTTGAAGGCCATGGCGAATCTTACCTGGAGGAGTTTCAGCGAACCTACCCGCAACTGAAATCCATTTTCTACGAAGCACAGCACATCGATCTGGATGCCTTGCTGGCAGATCAGGACCTGGTGATTGTCCACGAGTGGAATGAACATAGCCTCGTAAAAGCAATCGGGGAGTACCATGCTAAAACAGGGAAATTCAAACTGCTATTCCATGATACCCATCACCGTGCAGTAACCGAACGCGCCAGCATGGAACAGTACGATCTGCGTCATTATGATGGTGTACTCGCATTTGGCAATGTGATACGTGACCTTTACCTGAAAGAAGGATGGACTAAAAACGCATGGACCTGGCATGAAGCTGCAGACACCCTGATCTTCCACCCACGGGAGAGCCAAGAGCAACTGGGCGACTTGGTCTGGATCGGCAACTGGGGCGATGATGAACGAACTAAAGAGCTTCAAACCTACCTGATCGATCCTGTAAAGGAACTCGGTTTGAAAGCAAAGATCTACGGCGTGCGTTATCCCGATACTGCTTTAAAGGCGCTGCAAGAGGCTGGTATCGAATATGGTAACTGGCTACCAAACTATAAAGCACCGGAAATCTTCGCGAAGTACAAAGTGACCGTCCATGTGCCAAGGCGTCCCTATGTCGAGTCCTTGCCGGGGATACCAACCATTCGCCCGTTCGAAGCGATGGCCTGCGGCATTCCGCTGGTCTGCTCACCATGGGATGATGCCGAGCATTTATTCACACCCGGAAAGGATTACCTGGTTGCGGATAGCAAGGAAGCCATGAAAGCACATCTTTCCAGCATTCTAAGCGATGAGGTAACCGGCCGAACAATCGCGGAACATGGGCTGAAGACCATACAGGCCAGACATACCTGTGCCCACCGTGTAGATGAATTATTGCAGATCATGGAGACACTCCCAAAACCTAACCACAAATAAACATGAAGAATCAACTTAAAATTGCCTTTTACGGCTCAAGCCTTGTTTCCGCCTATTGGAACGGTGCCGCTACGTATTACAGAGGCATCATCAAAGAACTGAACCGATTGGGACACCAAATTACCTTTTATGAACCTGATGCCTATGAGCGCCAGCAGCATCGGGATATCCCCGATCCAGAATGGGCCACAGTCGTCGTGTATGAAAACAATGAAGCAAGTGCGCATGAAGTACTTGCAAAAGCTGCTGAGGCCGATATTGTAATTAAAGCGAGTGGGGTGGGTGTCTTTGATGAGCTGCTCGAAGAGCAGGTACTTAAGCTTAGAAAAGAACATCAGTTGGTGATCTTCTGGGACGTGGATGCACCTGCTACGCTGGAGCGTATGACCAATAATCCTGAGGATCCTTTTCGTGCGCTGGTGCCACAATACGATATGATCTTAACCTATGGCGGCGGGCAACCGGTAATTGATGCTTATACCGCCTTTGGTGCCAGCAGGTGTATTCCCATCTATAATGCTTTAGACCCTGAAACCCATTACCCGGTACCAGAGGAAGAAAAATTTAAATGTGACCTGGCTTTTCTAGGCAACAGATTACCTGACCGCGAATCCCGTGTAGAAGAATTCTTTCTGAAGGCTGCAGCAAAGCTGCCAGAACAAACATTCAAGATTGGAGGCAGTGGCTGGGGCGATAAACACATGCCATCAAACATTGAGTACATCGGACACGTTTACACCAAAGAGCATAATGCTTTTAACTGCACGCCCAAAGCGGTACTAAACATCAGCAGAGACAGCATGGCAAAAATGGGTTTTTCGCCAGCCACCCGCGTGTTTGAAGCTGCCGGCGCTGGTGCCTGTATCATCACCGACTACTGGATAGGTATCGACTTTTTCTTCGAGCCGGGAAAAGAAATCCTTGTAGCAGGAAGTGGTGATGAGGTTGCAGAGATCCTCAGCAAGCTATCCGCTGAAGAAGCAAGGGCCATCGGGGAGGCCGCAAAAGAACGTGTTTTGAAGCACCATACCTATGCACACCGGGCGCTTGAAGCTGATAAACTGTTTAAAGCACATTTTCAACTCACCAATTCTGATCCAGTATGAATAGAAAGCCTTTAAACATCACCATACTCGGTCTATCCATCACCTCTTCCTGGGGCAACGGACACGCCACAACCTTTAGGGCACTCGTTAAGGAATTGGATAAAGCAGGCCACAAGGTAACGTTTCTGGAACGTGATGTACCCTGGTATGCAGAAAATAGGGATCTTGCAAACCCAGAATACTGCAAAACCATTTTGTACAAAGATCTGGAGGAACTTAAAAATAAATACGCCACAACGGTAAGTACTGCCGACTTTGTTATCGTGGGTTCTTACGTACCAGAAGGTGTGCCGGTTGGGGAATGGGTTTGCCATACCGCAAGAGGTATCAAGGCATTCTATGACATCGATACGCCAGTGACCCTTGCCAAGCTGGAACGAAACGATTACGAGTACCTAAGTCCTGAGCTCATTGCCAAGTATGACCTATATCTTTCTTTCACCGGTGGATCAACGCTTAAGTTACTCGAAGAAAAGTATGGCTCACCATGTGCAAGGGCTTTGTACTGCTCCGTAGATCCCGCCTTGTATTTCCCTGAAGAGGTGGAGAAAACAATGGATCTTGGGTATCTGGGTACCTACAGCGATGACCGTCAGCCGCCATTGGAAAAACTGATGTTTGATGCGGCGAAAGCCTGGCCTGAAGGCCGCTTTACGGTCGCGGGGCCACAATATCCTGATTCCATAGAATGGCCTGCGAACATCGAGCACTTCCACCACTTGCCCCCGGCAGAACACCGCAGGTTCTATAATGCCCAGCGTTTCGCCTTAAACATTACCCGGGCGGATATGATCAATGCAGGATATTCGCCCAGTGTACGCTTGTTTGAAGCAGCCGCTTGTGGCGTGCCAATCATCAGCGACTTCTGGGAAGGGTTGGATTCCGTATTCGAGATTGGAACAGAGATCCTGGTGTCGAACTCGGGGGAAGAAACCTTGAACTACCTGCAGACAATGGATGAGGCTACCCGTATAGAAATCGGTGAACGTGCGAGAGCCAAAATTCTCAATGCACATACCGCCAGTCACCGGGCAGCGGAGCTTGTCGCCTACGCTTATGCGTTAATGCCTGAGCCGAGCGTGATGAAGTAGCCCCACCGCGTTCAACAGCAAGCACACAGGTGGCAAATACCTGTAATTTAAAGCGCAAAACATTTGCTGAAAATATTCGTTTTTTGATTATATTGATAAAGCAAATACAAGATAAAAAGTCCTAGGAGCGGGTAATCCGCGAGGGCTAGGCAAAACATAGCAGAAGCCCCGGGTCCAACCGGGGCTTCGGTGTTTAAGGGCTTGCGCAATCACTGCAAATATAACAATTCTGTTAAGCGCAAATACCTGCAATCAATCCTGCCAGATAACTGTTTAATGTAGACAAACCTTGTCTATGAAGAAACTGGCCTTCAATCTTATCATTTTAGCAATTAGCTCCTTTGTATACCTAAGCTCCTGTAAACAGGCACCTGAAAAGCAGGTGAAAGTTCAGTTTGCAAAAGATGACCTTCCAAGAATTGACGACACCATCCGAAATGCAAAAATAATCTGGGATAAAACCGAGCGAAAAGTCTCTCATGAGGAATATTTCGCAGAGTACGGGAGAGCAAGACGCTATAATGGTGATACCGTGCTGCTGGTGTACCATTGTGGACCTAAAGGGCACGAGTGGGATAACATCGCACTTAAGAAGAGCTTTGACAATGGCCAAAGCTGGACGAAAGAACGGATCATTGTAAAAGATGATCAACACGATCGTTATTCCGGATTTTCTACCCCCGATCTATTGGTGCTAAACAACAAATGGTTAATGCTTGCATATACCGGCAAAGGCATTCCGGATGATAGTGTGCACAATAATCTGCAGGTCCGAATCAGCAAAGATGCCGGAGAAACTTGGACTGAACCATCAATTGTTGCCCTGGGGCGTTCCTGGGAACCCGGTATGACACAGCTCCCCAACGGCGAAATTCAACTATTCTTCTCCAATGAGCTGGTAAGCACCAAGGCGGCAAAAGGTCGCCATGAACAGAAAGTGCTGTTGATCCGCTCTAAAGATAATGGTGCTACTTGGTCGAGTCCGCAGATGGTTGCTTTTACGCCCGGCCGCCGCGACGGTATGCCGGTGCCATTGGTATTGAAAGACGATAAGGGCATCATCATCCCTGTGGAAGCTGTTGAGAATATGACCTCACCAGAAATCATCTGGACCTCCATGAAGGCAAACTGGAATTACGCGACTGTGGGAACAAAGGATAATGGCCGTAGATGGATAGGCTCGGTAGATCCGATCTGGGGCGGTGCACCGACAGTAGTTCAGTTCCCTTCTGGAGAAACTGTGATCTCCATGCAGACCGAACTCGGCCGTAAGCTCGACCGCTATAAAGGTTGGAAAAAGAATTCAGTGGTTGTGATGGTCGGCAACAGCATGGCTAAAAACTTCGGTAATCTGAGTTTTCCTTACCCTGATCTGCCCGAGAATGAAGGACGTTATTTTTGCTCCTTGTTCATAGTGGATAAAGACAGGTTGGCGCTGCTTACAACCAGAAATTATCCTGATAGCAGCAGTGCTGTTTTCTGGAAGGAGGGTAGGGTGATCCGCGAAAAGCCTTAAAAGATATCGACCTGCCAGGTCCTTTGCCAGGACTCTTCAGCTGAAAGAATCACGATGCCTTCCTTATCGCTCAGTTGTCCACTGTGGTTAACACTATCGGCAATGCCACACCAGGGCTCTAAACAAACGAAATTTGCATCCTTGGCGGCCCAGATTCCAAAGTATGGAAAGCCTTCAAAACTAAAATGCAGTCCATGGGAATTAACTTTATTCTGAAGACTAATTTTATTGCTGTTCAATGCTTTGATTACCAACGCATCATCATAGAACAACTGATGTTTAAGGGGCAACACTTTATCCTTCAATGGGATGCTTTTAACTTCCTCAGAGATCAGGTTGTCGGAGATCTTATTGATCAGCAGCTCTTCATCCTGATTAAAACGTAAGTAATAGTCTTCGTATCGCAGGTTTTCATCAACAGGTGTTGCGAAAGCCGGGTGGCCACCTACCGAGAATAGAAGATCAGCGTCCGATGGATTGTAAACCTTGTAAGTACAACTCAGGCCATGACTCTTAAGGGTATAGATCAGGCTAAGGCTAAATTCAAAAGGATAAACTTTCTTGGTACTTTCAGAAGACCTGAGGGTGAAAACAACTTCATCGGCCGACTTTGATTCGAGCTCGAACTCCATATCCCTGGCAAAACCATGTCTGGAAAGCTCGTACTGCTCACCTTGGTAGGCGTAACGATTATCTTTAAGGGCACCAACAATAGGGAAGAGCACAGGGCTGTGTTTAGCCCAATCCTTTGGATTAGCGTCCCAGATGTATTCTATACCAGACGTTTTGCTTTTTAGCGATTGAAGTTCGGCGCCTTTCTGTACAAAGCTTGCTTTCAGTAATCCGTTTTCCAGTGTAATCATGATCCTTAATCTGAGCTAATATTCATTATTTTAAACGAATTAGGTCCCATCAAGTTTTAAAATCCGGGGTATAGCTTGAAGTATTACCTCATGCTGACATCATCGGCGAGAAGCGAGCGCCCGAACATCCCATAAATTCAGATTATTGATGAAGGTGTAGCTGTCCTCTCAGCATCTTTATTTCACGCTCCATTTCAGCAACTTTCGCCAACAAATGCCTAATGGCATCGATGCCCTCAATATTGATATTCAGGTCGTAATAGAAGCGGATGTAGCGTTCCAATTCATTGAGCTGCTCTTCCAAAATGTATTTTTCTTCCCCTTCTTCCTGAAAAAAGATAATGCCTGATTCTTCCAGTTCAAGCAAAAATTCTGGTTCAATGTTATATTGAATACTATATTCCTTCAGTGTGATCAATGTTGCCATAACTTTAACTATTGCATTTTTGACAATTCTTCAAACAGCGCTCTTTGTTGGGCGCTTAATGTAGTCGGAAGTTTTACCTGATAGGTTACATACAGGTTACCAAATTCACCTTCCTTCTTATACACGGGGAAACCTTTCCCTTTAAGCCTCACCTTGGTGTCGTTTTGGGTGCCTGGATTTACGCGAAGTTTTACTTTGCTATCTGGCGTTTCCACCATGGTTTCGCCTCCAAGTACAGCAGTATAAAGATCAATCTCATGATTGAGGTACAGGTCGTCATCAAGTCTTTTGAAAACCGGGTGGTTCGCGATGCTGAAGGTAATGTAAAGATCTCCCGCAGGACCGCCATTGATGCCGGGCATGCCCTGTCCTTTTAGTTTAATGACCTGCCCGTTAGCGATACCTGCAGGTATCGTAATTCGAAGGTTTTTTCCATTAACCGTGATCGTTTGTTTATGCGTTACATAAGCATCCATAAGGCCAAGTTCCAGCTCGGCATGAAGGTCCTGCCCTTTGAAACGGCTGTTTCCTCGCGACGAAGATCTTCCAGCACCGCCGAATGCAGCACCTCCAAACATCGATTCAAAAAAATCGGAGAAGTCACCCGAAGCAAAAGGATTTTGCTGTTGCTGTCCGCCAGCTTGTTGCCCTGAATTTCCGGCTTGTGCAAACTCCTCTGCATGCTGCCAGTTCTCACCGTACTGGTCATATTTTTTACGTTTCTCCGGATCGCTGAGCACTTCATTCGCTTCATTCACCTCCTGAAAGCGCTTGTTGGCATCTTTATCGTTTGGGTTGAGGTCAGGATGGTATTTACGCGCGAGTTTCCGGTAAGCTTTCTTGATGTCCTCTGCACTGGCATCTTTGCCAACACCGAGGATTTTGTAATAGTCAATATAAGCCATGTTGGATGGGTTAAAAACCAAAAACCCGGACACATAGGGCGTCCGGGTTAAAATAAAAATTAACTAATAAGCTCTTATTCTTCAGACGCTGGCTCGTTGATCGAAGAAACCGCAACCTCAGTTAAGATAACGTCAGTTGCTTTCTCATTCTCCAGGGTCTGGTCCAAAAGATCAACAACTTCTGTATGTCCCATGATCTCCGCAAAAGTTCTTAGCGTACCGTAAGATGCAATTTCATAATGTTCAACTTTCTGTGCAGCCATGATTAATCCAGCATCGCGAATCATTGTACCTTTATCGGTTTCTTCAATGATGCTTTCTGCTTCCTTAACTAATCCTTCCATTGCTTCACATTTCTTACCCACTGCTTTTTCTTCCAGCAGTTCAAATACCTGCTCTAAGCGTGCGATATGCTCTGCAGTTTCTTCAGTATGTTTTTCAAAAGCTTGTGCAAGCTCTTCGCTCGTAGCGGCTTTTTTTAGCTTAGGTAATGCCTTAGCCAGGTGTTTTTCAGCCCAGTAAATGTCTTTTAAGCCATCAACGAAAAATTCATGGAATTCTGAATCCTTCATCTTGCCGGTCATTCCGGATGCTTTCTTTGTTGATGATTTTTTAGGCGCTGCTGACTTCTTAGTTTCAGCTGCGGATTCTGTTTTTTTAGTCGTTGCCATAGGTTAGCTATTTAATATTTTATTGTTCTGGTTGGTTGACATTACAACTGCAAGCGGGAGGAAATGTTTGGAAAAAATGTTTTTTTATGGTATATGCTGGTTTGCGCCCGGCTTACATTTTCCAAGCCTTGTAGCCTTTTAAAACTTTTGATATTTATAGCTGTTGTTAGCATGTAGAACCAAATAAATGAGGATTTATATCCAATTAAAACCATTCAATTATGAAAAATAGAAACCTAATCGCTGCTTTAATGATCTCCGGATTGGCCTTTCAGGCTTGCTCTTCCGGCTCAGACCAGGAGAAGGTGGCAGGAACGGCCACAACGTTATCATCAGACACCGCGCTGGACACTATCGGCGATGCAGCAACTAAGAAAGATAGTAAACTGGTGCCGGTAGAATCTGAATTCGTAAACAAGGCCGGCATCGGTGGCATGATGGAAGTTGAAGCAGGCAACCTGGCTTTGCAGAAATCCAAAAGCCCGATGGTCAAAGAGTTTGCTACCATGATGATCAAAGATCATTCAGCCGCCAATAAAGAACTTGAAGGTATCGCCAAGAACAAAGGACTGCAGCTTGCGAATACATTCCCTCAGAAAGAAAAAGCACACATGGATGCCATGGAAGGCTTGCAAGGCGACGGCTTTGACAGGCATTATATGCAAATGATGGTAACGGATCATATCGCTACTCTCGAGTTATTCAGAACGGCAACGTCTGCCCAGGATCCCGCAATTAAGGCCTTCGCAACGAAGACCCTGCCAATTCTGGAAGCCCATTATAAACAAGCAAAGCAAATTAGCGATAAGCTTGAAGGACAGAAGATGAACAACGGTGATGACATCCTGAACTTAAGTCCAACCAAAGAAGAGAATAAAAAGCCAGTTCAGTAACTGGAGGGGAGCACAGCTAAACTGTATTACAAGATCATTTCATAAATAGTTAAGAAGCGGGCAACAGCCCGCTTTTTTTTGGAAGACTGAAGCAGATCTGCCTGTACGTTGGACGGTAGTTGAGACGTACTTGCCAGGGGCTTGCTTCGTACTTCGTACGTGTGAAGACGTAGGAAGTACCTGGCAAGCCCCTAACAACCTGGAAGCAGGTATGTCATAAATGGCCGATGAGCTGAAGGAATGTACAGGATAGGTAAGCTCGAGGATTGAACATAAAAAAAGGTACTGTTATAAATTGCAAACATTTTAGACAAAAAAGTATTTTTGTATTTCAAAGAAGTTCGACTATGGAACTATCTAGCGTAGTCTCAACTTTCGGGTTGGGACTACTTAGTTTATAGCCCTCAATGAACTCCGTATCATTCTTCCATAAAGTATAGATCAATATTAATAGCTTTCTTTGAATGGCAACTTGTCCAATCATCTTTGAGGGTTTGTTTTGATTGATTCTTGTATACATTTCTTTTAGACCAGGATTGAATCTGCAAGCGACCATTGCCGGGAAGTACAATGCATTTCTGATGTACCGATTGCCTTTTTTAGAGATTCTGGTCTTGCCTTTTATGGAGGTTCCTGATTCTCTTTGCACGACATCATAGCCTGAATAACTTACCAGTTGTTTAGCATTCCTGAAATGCTCAAATCCCATAGTTTCGGCCAGGATAGTAGCTATGGTAATCAAACCTACTCCCTTTATGGTGAGCAGCTTTGTTATTCTTTCTTTCAGGTTGCTGTCTGTTTCTATAAGCCTTTTTATCTCTTTTAACGTTTTTGCAATTTCTTTGTCGATATCTTCAATCAACTTTTTATTACTCTTGAGAATGAAGCTTTGAACATCGTGCGAAGCGTCCTTACTGTGCTTGATGTTGCCAAGGCTAGTTTTTTGTTCTTGTAGCTGAACATAATATCTGGTTAGATTCCTCAGCTGTAATAAGGCGGCAGGAGGTGGAGTCCAAAGCTTATGAGTCCGCTCTACTCCAAGCTGACTTAAGATCCTTGCATCAACAGCATCTGTCTTGGTCTTGATGTTTAAGCTCGAAAAGTAGTGTTTAGAGGTGTTAGGAAGCACCACATGAACCCTTTTCTTTACTTTATGTAAATGGTGTGCCAAATTTTCGTAATAAACACCCGTGGCTTCCATTAGAAACACAAGCTCTGGTCCGATGGCGATAGCGCCCTTGGCCCAGCGAAGCATTTGGTTAAAACCTTTAGTATCATTGCCAAAGGTTACTACTTTTGAGAACGCTAATTCGCCATTCTCTGCACGCTGACACAGACATACTGTAAATGTAGCTTGTGAGATATCTATCCCAACTGATTGTTTTGTAATAGCCATAATCAAGAATTTAGATCGTATCGACTTAATTCCCCTTCGTCTATCCTTTTGTTTTATCCAGGCTCCTAGTTATGGCCTTAAGTACTGTTCAGACTCCTGAGAATAAAATCGTGTCGTTCAACCTTTTTTACGGTATAACATATAGCCTACCTAGCCCGATCTGAACTGACACGAACAGCCAACACATTTTGCATAACAACAATATATTGACCTTTTTAAAATTCTCAGTAAA
>NZ_JCAJXC010000014.1:0-143767 GCF_059278965.1 Pedobacter sp. NEAU-ZC8 | reverse complement strand
AAAGTAAACGTGGAAAAGAGCGTGGTTACCCGTCCATGGCAAACCAGACTACTGGGCTTTACCTTTTATCACAAGAAAGGTAGCAAAGGCATTACGGTACACCGTAAAAGCATTAGCACTTACAAGGATAAAATCAGGGAGATTACCTGCCGCAGAAAACCTTACCCGATCGAGGATCGGATGATGCAAATCAGGCAGCTGAACCAGGGTTGGGGGAACTACTTCAAGCTGAGCGAAGCTCATACTGTATTCAGAGAACTTGATGAGTGGGTCCGCAGTCGAGTCAGGCTATGTTATTGGATACAATGGAAGCAGGTAAAGACCCGCGTTAAGCAACTCGAGAAACTTGGGGTTCACCCTGATCAGGCTTATCAATGGGGAAATACCCGAAAAGGCCATTGGCGAACCGTACACAGCCCGATACTGACCCGGACTCTTAACAATGCATTTCTAAAGAAACAGGGGCTACTATGTCTAAAAGAAATAGTAACCCCTAAAGCTGTTTATGTTTAATGAACCGCCGTATGCCGAACGGCACGTACGGTGGTGTGAGGGGACAGGTAATCAAATAATGATTACCTTCCTACTCGATTATACGGTCTGGATTGCTGCTAACCTGATCTGTTCATCATTTTATTTCTTAGGTACTTCAAGGCAAGTGTAATTTGATTTTCGACGCTGGGCTTTGATATGCCAAAGGTCTTTGCGATTTCCTGATTGCTAAGCTGGTTAACCCGGCTTAGGTAAAAGATTTCACTACATCTTTTTGGAAGCCCCTGCAGCATCGATTTAAGTTCAATTTCAAAGTCAGACTGACTGATTCGTTCCGTTTCTTTATTGCTAACCTGATGGTCGCCAGATTCATTGTAATGCTCTACATAGGTAATTGGTGACATTTTACCTTGCTTGATCTTCTTCAGGACATGATACCGGGTGGTAATGAAGATGTAATTCCGAAAGTTTTTGATGTTTAAGAACTTGCGCCTTTGCCAAAGCGTTACAAAAACATCATGCACAATTTCTTCAGCCGTATGCTCATCCTGCGTATAATAATTGGCAGTTTTAAACAGCGCAGCCCAGTGCCTGTCGTATAAGCAGGCGAACGCAGCAGAATCATCTGAAACCACTTTATTCCAGAGTTCAAGATCCGAAAGGCTAACGTTGTTCATATTTGGTATTTAAAACTACCATTTTTTCATCACGTAGAACTGACCTATCCAGATTTATACAAAATTTTCAAATTGATGTGTGTGCAGCGCTTTGATTTACCTCTTTATCATACAACCAAATTGTATGAACCAGGAAGAATACCTAAAGCTGTATGAAAAATACATTGCAGGCCTTTGCAGTGCAGAAGAAGAGGAACAGTTATATGCCTATATGGATGACTTCAAAATGTTGGATGCCGATGAGGCAGCAGATGAAGTCGGAACCTCAACACGCAAGGACCAACTCTTCCAGCAAATCAATCAAACCATTCAGCATTCCGATAAACCGCTAAGCATACATCTCAACTGGATGAAGTATGCCGCAGCAGTGCTTTTAATCCTGGCTGCAGGCTTATTGTTTTATGATAACCAAAAGCCCCAGCCGGCAGGTTTAAATGTCCAGAAACAGGTCGCAAAAGCTAAATTGCCCATCACGCCGGGCCGTAATACAGCGACCCTAACCCTTTCAGATGGTGTTGTTGTAGACTTAGCCCAAGCTGGAAACGGTACAATTGCCAGCACCGAAGGTGCACGGGTACAGAAATCAGGAGATGGTTCCATCATTTACCAGGCATCAGGAAATAATGGCGACACCGAAAGTTTCAACACCATCAACGTTCCAGCAGGTGGTCAGTATAAGGTGGTTCTGCCAGATGGCACAGCTGTTTGGCTAAATGCCTTGTCCAGGCTAACGTATCCAACAACGTTCAGCGGCAAGACCCGTGAAGTAAAACTGGAGGGAGAGGCCTATTTTGAAGTCGCCAAAAATGCAGCGAAGCCATTCATTGCCAGGGTAAATGACATGAGGGTTACCGTATTAGGTACCCAATTTAACATCAATGCCTATGACAAACGACGATATAAGACCACGCTTGTAGAAGGGTCAGTACAGCTGAGCCAGTCAGCCAGACTAGCATTGCTTAAGCCAGGGCAGCAGGGTGTAGTAGACCCGGAAAATGAAAACATCAAAGTAGCCCCGGTAAACGTGAATAAAATTGTGGCCTGGAAAAACGGCTATTTCATGTTCCAGGACGATAGCATCAAAGATATCATGGCGCAGATCAGCAGGTGGTATGATGTAGAAGTTGAATTTGAAGGCAGCATGCCCGGCAAGACTTTCGGAGGTATCTACTCCAGAAATAAAGACATCAATGAATTACTCAAAGGACTGGAGCTTACAGGTCTTGTCCGCTTTAAGATTGAAGGAAGGAGGATTATTGTTATGGCCTAGGTTTACCAGATCAATCAGGCCGGTATTTGTCCCCGCCCGGACCGTATGTTGAATCAACATGGAAATGATCAGGGGTCGCACAATGATAGATAAAATCTTAAATCACTAACCAAATGTATATAAATTTTACTGCGTCAAACAGGAGCCAATCCTGTGTAAAGCTTAGAATTTGCCGTATGATGAAGCTTACCTGTATCCTGCTGCTCCTGGCGGTATTACAAGTAACAGCAAAGACCTACGCACAGAAGATAAGCCTGAAATATAAAGATGCGCCTTTAGAAGATGTGCTGCTGAATATCAGACAGCAAAGCGGATTTGATTTCTTGTATAGTTCAGAGCTGCTGACCCAAGCCAAGCCCGTAACTTTAAACCTAAAAGATGCTTCCATTGAAGAGGCACTGAAACTTTGCGTAGCAGGACAACCTTTTACGTATCAGATCAATCAGAAAACGGTTACCCTGACCCCCATGAAGCTTAGTAAGCAGCAGAATCTTACGGTAACCGGAAGGGTAACCGATCGCACCAACCAAGCTTTGCCCGGGGTAAGCATCCGGGTAAAAGGAGCCAATATCGGCACCATTACGGATCAGGATGGCCGCTACAGGGTCACGGTGCCGGCAACTACAAGTATTCTGGTATTTTCCTACATCGGTTATGAGACCCTGGAAAGAACCGTGAATAACCAACAACAGATCAATGTTACCCTGGCAGAAAATGCTCAAGCCTTGAGTGATGTGGTGATTGTAGGTTATGGTACCCAGCGCAGAACCAGTGTTACCGGCGCGGTTGACCAGATCAGTGCAGCTGCTTTAGAAGGTAAACCTGCAATGAACGCCACACAAGCGCTGCAAGGTGTATCTCCAAACTTAATTGTACAACAGCGGAATGCAGAACCCGGCGGTGCCATCAATCTGAATGTCAGAGGTGTCGGTACCATGGGCGACAACAGCCCCTTGGTGGTCATCGATGGTATTGTTGGCGGAGACATCAACCTGTTGAACCCATCAGATATCCAATCCGTATCCGTTCTTAAAGATGCCGGTAGCGCAGCCATTTATGGATCCCGTTCCTCGAACGGCGTAATCCTGGTTACAACCAAACAGGGGACTAAGAACTCCGGCACAAGGGTTACCTTGAATGCACTTACTGGTGTTCAGGTGCCCCACATCTTGTACAAGCCGGTGCAGGGTTATGAAAATGCGATCTTACGCAATGAAGCAAATGTAAATGCCGGATTAACGCCAATCTACAGTCCGGAGCAAATCAGGGATTTTCAATCCCGTGGCGATGAGCAATGGTTTTTAAACGGCATCCTTAAAAACGCCTTGCAGCAAAACCATAATGTTAGCCTATCCGGCGGAAATGCCAACTCCAGCTACCTGGTTTCTGTGGGTTACGCCGATCAGGAAAATAACCTTGTTGGGCAGAACTTCGGATTGAAGCGCTACAACTACCGCATTAACATGAATAACGAGTACGGTAAATTTAAGTTGACCAGCATCTTATCGTATGCCAAAACGCAGATCAACGATCATTCCTCCAGTACCTCAACCCTAATCGTGGATGCAGGGCGTGTACCTACCATCTTTAAGATGAAGGACGAGCAAGGTCGTTACCTTACCAATGAGGTTTTGGCGGAGTTCAATCCCCTAGGCCAGCTCGAGAAGGGCGGATACCGGAAATATGACAACGACAACCTTTTTGGAAGTCTGAATGCGGAATTTGCCGTTACCGATTTCCTGAAATTACGTGCAGTTGTTGGTGGTACCTTAACCGCAAATCACCTTTTCGCAAGAACCTTGCGTGTGGACTATTATCCTCAGGGTACTTCCGGTGCAGACCGCAACACCAATGATGAGAATACCAAAAATCTATTCCTGAATACACAGTTCCTGGCAGAATTTAACAAGACCTTCGCACAGAAACATGCAGTAAATGCTTTGCTTGGTGTTTCAAACGAATCCACCAATAATGAAGAGAACAGACTGTACCGGAGGTTTACAGATCCGGAGCTTGGTACACCAATCACGGAAACGGTAATTGATCCAAACTCCTCGAACACCAATCAACGGACAAATGAAAGTAGCCTGAACTCTCTTTTTGGTAGGGCCGGTTACTCCTTTGATGATAAGTACTACGGACAGGTCGACTTCCGTGTAGATGGCTCTTCAAAATTCAGTAAGCAAAACCGCTGGGGCTTTTTCCCGGCCATCTCTGCTGGTTATCGCATCAGTCAGGAAGACTTTATGGAGAACTACCGTCAGCGTTTCGGAGATCTGAAGATCCGCGGTTCTTACGGTATTTTGGGTAATCAGAATGTGGGTAATTACCAGTTTCAAACCACTTATTTCAGCTTCCAAAATGCTTATGCCTTCAACAATAGTGTCGTAAGCGGTACAGGTTTTAACTTTGCCAATCCAGACATCCGTTGGGAGCGGGCATCCACCTTCAATATTGGTGTAGATGCAACCTTCTTCAAAAATAGCCTTACCGTATCGGTCGATTACTTTGATAAAGTTACCCGCGATATCCTTGTTGCGCCGGTGGTGCCAGGAATTTTCGGTACCTCACTGCCAGACTTTAACTCTGCAAAAATGCAGAACCGGGGCTGGGAAGCTAGCATTAACTATCGGATTTCCGGCGATAAGTTCAATCATCAGATCGGCCTGAATGTCGGCGATTCTAAGAATAAGGTTCTGGATTATGGCGGCCGTGAGCGGATCTCATCTTCCGATGAAATGCAGTTCATCATACGTGAAGGCTTGCCGTTTAATTCCTATGTAGGCTTAAAAACCGATGGCTATTTCCAGAATATAGATGAGGTAAATAGTGGTCCAAAGCCGGAGGGTATCTCTGTTTTACCAGGTGATATCCGTTATGTGGATGTAAATAAAGATGGGGTGATCAATGATCGTGACCGCTTTGTGCTGGGTAATGCTTTCCCGCGACTGACGTTCGGTGTGACTTACGCGGTAAGCTTCAAGAACTTCGATGCAAACATCTTTATCCAAGGGGTAGGCAGACGTGATGCATTCATCCGCGGAGAGATGGTAGAGCCATATCACTTTAATTATGGCCAGGTAATGTATCAGCACCAGCTGGATTACTGGACACCAACAAATCCCGATGCACGTTACCCACGTCTTGCCGCAAATGGAAGCCAGTCTAACGCAAACAACTACAGAAGGGGCTCTGATGCATACCTCTACGATGCGTCTTATGCCCGACTGAAGAACCTGCAGATCGGATACTCACTTTCAAGCGAAACCGCTAAAAAGATCGGTATGCAGAAGCTCAGGATTTATGCTTCAGGGCAGAACTTACTGACCTTTTCTAAACTGAAATTCTTAGATCCGGAGAATACGGAGTTTAACAACAACCTCAGTAACTCAGGTGCAAATAGTGCGCGTGCGTATCCAACACCGATATACATAGGAATGGGTCTGGATGTAACCTTTTAATCTATTAACATGAAATCAATAAAACACATAAGTTGGGTAGTGCTGCTGTTTCTAACAACAGTTACTTCCTGCAAAAAGCTGGATCTGGTGCCAACCGACCGTTTCACGGATGTGAACTACTGGACCTCCACCGAGAAAGCCAACAGCATTCTCAATACGGCATATTCTCAAATGTTCAACAGCAGCAGGTTTTTCCTGAATGAAGCCTTGTCCGACAATGCCTATAATGGCAGGGGTGATAATGAGGGTGTAGCCTCTATTGCTTCCGGAACATACGACGCTTCACTGGGCAGAATAAAAAGTGAGTGGAATGATCATTACAGCGGAATCAAGACCTGCAACCTCTTTTTAGATAATGTAGACCGGATCGAAAATATGGATCCTGCTTTAAAAGCCCGTATGAAAGGCGAAGCAAGGTTCCTTCGTGCATTTCAATATTTTCAATTGATGACCTGGTTTGGCGATGTGCCTTTGTTTGATAAGGATATCACCCTTGAGGAATCGCTTTCCATCGGTCGTAGTCCAAGAGCAGAGGTGCTTGCCTTTATCTTAAGCGAACTTGATGCTGCCATCGAAGCGCTGCCGCTGAACACCGCGTATGCACAGGCAGATCGCGGCAGGATCACCAAAGGTGCAGCCTTAGGACTAAAAGCCAGGGTATACCTGTATGAAGGCCGCTGGCAGGATGTTGCGACAACCTGTGAAGCCATAATGAGTGGCAATAATGGCAGCTACAGCTTGTTCAATTCCTATGCAGGTTTGTTTTTACCACAAAATGAGAACAATTCAGAAGTATTGCTCGACTTCCAGTTCGATCCGGTGAACAGGACCTACAATCACCTGTTTGATTTTGTGCCAATTTCTGTTGGCGCCCGTTTGAATGCGCTTGCGCCTACACAGGAACTTGTAGATAGTTATCTGATGACTAATGGAAGGACAATCAACGAGGCAGGCTCAGGCTATGACGCGGAAGATCCTTATGTGAACCGTGATCCAAGAATGACGGCGACCATTGTTTACCACAACTACAACTGGACCAGGCCAGATGGAACCAGCAAAACCATTTACATTAAACCAGGAACAGATCCGGATGATACAAAGATGGATGAGTATGCTGCAGGTGGGGTAAGCTCTCCGACAGGCTATTATCTGCGTAAGTACTACGATCCAACCTCTTTAACCAACTTCGTCTCCGGACTAAACCTTATTCTGATCCGCTATGCAGATGTTTTGCTGATGTATGCGGAAGCCAGAAATGAGCTTGGTACCATGGATGAGTCTGTTTGGAACCAAACGCTGCGTGCACTGCGTAACAGGGCCGGATTTGTGGATCCTGTGGCGCTAAACTATAATGCTTCGCTTGGGCAGGATGGCTTAAGAACGGCAATCCGCAATGAAAGAAGAACAGAGCTCGCCATGGAGGGTCTGCGGGTATTCGATATCAGAAGATGGAAAACTGCTGAAGTGGTGCTAAACGGTTGGGCACACGGTGCCAAATTCGGCCCGGCTTCAATCGATAACGGCTATATCCGCGCTAATCTGCGTGTTTTTGATCCTGGAAAACACTACCTATGGCCAATTCCAAGAGATGAAAGAAACCTGAATCCAAACCTTCAACAAAATCCAGGCTGGTAACACATAAACCTATCAATATTAAGATCATGAAAAATAAGTTCTCTAAAATATTTCAAGCCGGCCTGATGGTGCTGGCTGTTGTAACCGGGTGTAAAAAAGACGATACCCTAAAACATACGCAGGTTTCGGCCGTGAATACCTTGTTTGCACCTGCAAATGAGGCCTCCCTGAAGCTAGACCCCAAAGCCGGTTCGACCGACTTCGAATGGGAGCAGGCACGTGCCGAGGACGGCGGAGTTGTTCAGTATGAAGTGGTATTCGACAAAGTTGATGGCGACTTTTCAAAACCATTATATTCTTACCCTTCGGAGGGGAACGGTCTCTATAACAGATTGACCTTGACCCATGCTGAAATGAACAAAATTGCTGCAAGCGCAGGGATAGAAGCCTTAGCAAAAGGCAAAATCAAATGGACCGTACGTTCCTCGAAAGGGATTAACGTGAAAGCGGCGGCTGAAAACCGTACGCTGGAGCTGGAGCGCCCGGCCGGCTTTGCTGAAATACCTTCAGATTTATTCCTGACCGGTGCAGCATCTGAGGGTGGTGATGACCTGTCCAAAGCTGTTCGCTTCAAGAAGACCGCCACAGGCGTTTTTGAGATCTATACGGCGTTGAAAGATGGTAGTTACCACTTCAGTGATGCAAATACTGGCTCGCCGAATACCTTCTCTGTAACCAACTCCACCTTAATTGCAGATGGAAGTATAGAGATGACCGGAGGTCCTAAGGTAATGCGTATCCGGGTAGACTTTAATACCGCATCGGCAAACTTTACCGAAATTGAGTCCTTCAATGTATTCTTATCGGGCGACAATAAGGTGATCTTCAGTCTGCCTTATGTGGCTAATGGCGTTTTCAAAGCGGTAGATCAGCCGGTAGTATTTAAGAGTGAGTCCTGGGGTAGGGACGAGCGGTACAAGCTGCAGATGAAAGTTAAGAAGGAAGATGGTGCTCAGGATACAGAATGGTTTGGAAGCACCAACCTGGATAATCAGGCGCCAACTGCTTCTACACCTTCGGCGTATTTCAACGTTGTACCGGTTAACAATTCACAATATGACTACTCGTTTAAGTTTTACAAAGATGCAGACAACAAGAACGTTGACATGGAAGTGTTCTTCCAGGCAGAGGGCGTTTACACGCATAAGGTAACGGTAAAATAGGCATATGAAAAAGATGGTAAAAATCATGATGGTATCCGTCGTTATTGCCGGATCCATCGGCTTTGTCTCCTGTAAAAAGGATGTATTTCCCTTGTATGGAGATGAAATCATTACGGTAGATTACAACTATAGTGCACTTGCAGATTCTGTACAGCAGCAGACCTACAAAGTTTTCCTGTCGTCGAATGCAAATTACTTTGTGCAGAATAATCAGGGGAATTCAACTTTTCACTATTGGCCAAATGCCCATATGCTCGATGTTATGGTCGATCAGTACCTCAGAACAAAAGATCAGAAGTATGTGGCACAGATGAAGGCCTTGCTTTCAGGCATAAAAGCGGAGAACAACAATGTTTTCCCAAATAACTTCTATGATGATATGGGCTGGCTCGCATTATCAAGCCTTAGGGCATTCGATGTCACCAAGGATCAGGCCTACACAGAAGCTACCGACGTGTTATGGACCGACATGAAGAAAGGTATTTCGAATGTGATGGGGGGTGGTATGGGCTGGACCAAGGACAGACCAAACTTCAAAAACACGCCGGCAAATGGACCTGCGATTATCCTGGCAGCAAGATTATACCGCCTGCAGCAAAAACAGGAAGATCTTGAAACAGCTAAATCACTTTATGCCTGGTTGAAATCCACGCTTGTAGAGCCTGGAACTTTCCGCATCTACGATGGTATCAACTATGACGGAAATGGGGAACTTGCAAAGAATAAATACACTTATAACTATGGTTTATTCATCGGTGCAGGCTTGGAACTCTATAAAACGACAAAGGAACGCAACTATTTGGATGATGCCATTAAGACTGCAAATGCTGCCATCGGCGACATTGAGCTTGCACCAGGTGGAATCCTGAAAGATGAAGGGCAAGGTGATGGTGGATTATTCAAAGGGGTCTTCATCAGGTATCTGACTTTGTTAATTAACGAACCGGATGTGTCAGCTACGGACCGCGCTAAGTACGTTCAGTTTATCAAGTTTAACGCACAGACTTTGTACACCAAGGGCATTAGTCGTCCGGCTTTAATGATCAGCCCGGCCTGGGACAAGGCTCCTGGTGCCAGCACGGATTTTACCACGCAGTTGAGTGGAATGATGTTGCTTGAAGCTGCTGCGGAGTTGAAGAACGCGGGACTTCTTGAATAGATCTTCTGCCTTAATCAGCAGATTTTTATAACAGAAAGGGCGTCCATTGGACGCCCTTTCTGTTTAATTCAACTTTATTATTTCGTGATGATCTCGATTTGTCCTCCTTTTTGGAAGATCTCATGTGGTACGAAGTACCCCTGAATTGCTTTTCCATTTACTTTGATGGAAGTGATCGCGCGACCTTTGTTGGGCTTTTTGATCGTCACCATCTTGCCGTTGCTGCTGCGCCATTTTACCTCGTCAAAAAGTGGTGCCGTGACAATATACTCCGGATCAGTCGCTGAAAACGGATACAGTCCCAAAGAACTGAATACATACCAGGCCGACATCTCACCCGCATCATCCATTCCGCTGAGTGCCAGTCCTTCTTCTCCAATGCCGTACAGCGTATTCATGATCGTATCCAGGATCTTCTGCGATTTCTCTGGTTTACCGATAAAATGGTAGGAGAACGGTGCTTCATGATCCGGTTGATTGCCATGGCAATATTGACCAATGAAGGTTTCTACATTTCTTGCAATATGTTTTGGGTTCCATGGTACGGTAAACAAGGAGTCCAGCTTGGATTCAAAACCTTTCTCCCCGCCGTATAGGGCAATAAGGCCTTTCATATCATGCGGCGCAAAGAAGGATACCTGCCAAGCATTTGCCTCACGGTACATATATTCATAATATGGGTACTGTGGGTCGAAGGGGCTGATCCAATCGCCATTTGCCAACCTGCCCCGCATAAACCGGGTAGAAGGATCAAACATGTTCTTGTAGTTCTTAGAACGGGCAATAAGGATCTTGTAGTTCGCGGAATCACCGAGTTTCTTTGCCAGCTGTGCCAGCGAATAATCATCATAAGAATACTCTAATGTCTTAGAAACACCAGCACTGGCTTTGGTCTCTACATGTGGATTCTTGATGTCAGGGTCGGAAATGAAACCTTTCTCAATGTACTCTGTGATGTGCGGGCGTGCTCCGCCTGGGACATTGGCATTCTTCAAAAGGATCTCGTAGGTTCCTTTAACGTCAAAGTTGTCTATACCACGCAAGTAAGCACCAGTGATGGAAGAAGCACCATGGTCGCCATGGAAGAATGTTGGTATGAAGCCAGTTTTGTCGCCGACTTCTTTCATGGACTTAATCACATCTAAAGTCACCTTCGGAGAAATCATGCCCAGGAGCACGTCCTTATTCCGGTAAGTATCCCATAATGAAGGTTCGGTATAGTAGTTGTAATCTGCCTTAGCTTTGTTGTGTTTGGCATCCGTAAATTCACCATTAATATCGCTTCGTAATGCCGGCCATAAAAACGAGCGGTACAAGGAAGAATAAAGCATTTGTTTCTGCTTCTCGGTTCCACCTTTTACCTGTATGGTTGACAGCAATGACTCCCATTTTTTCGTGCCTTCGGAAGCGATCTGGTTGAAGTTTTTATTACCGATCTCGGCTTCCAGATTTTGCTTGGCATTTTCTGCACTCACGAACGATAAGCCAATCTTCAGTTCAACCGGACCATTACCGCCGTTTGCTAAATGTACCAGTGCATAGCCGGTTTGTTTACCCTCTTCTTGTTTTTCCAGCTTGCTGATATTGGTGTTTAAGACAGCATAGAAAAAGATCTTTTCTCCGGTTTGCTGATAACCTTTAATGACATTGTTACCAACTTGTTCGATACTCCAATTAGAGATCCTGTTGTTTGCCCTGGCTAAATCGAAAAGGATTTGTCGATTGTTATTGTCCTTGAATTCATATTTATGATACCCGGCCCGCAAGGTGGAGGTAAGGCTAACGTTAACGTTGTAGTCGTCCAGATAAACCTGGTAGAAACCTGGCGCAGCGCTTTCTTTTTTGTGGGAAAAAGTAGAGCCGAATTTAAATCCTTTATTCAACGAAGCTAAATTCTTACCTGGATTGGATAGTGGCAGCACGGGGATATTGCAGAGATTCCAATGGCCTTTATTGGTGTGCGTAAAGGCATAGATCACGTTGTCTTCATATTCATATCCGGCACCAGAGCCATACTCCGTCATCGGACTGAGCTGTACCATGGCGTTAGGTAGTGAACTGCCCGGGAAAGTCAAGCCTGCCCAGGATCTCCAGCCTTCTGGTAGTTCGTAGCCCAGGATCTTAGGGTCGGTGAGCGGATATGTACCAATAAAAGTATTCACATACTTGGTGTAAGCGGTAGTCTGACTTTTACCTGTGAGGGAGGCGCTTGCAATTATTGTAGCTGCAAGTAAGCCCTTTCGAAAATAGTTCTTCATGTTTATTTTTTGGTTAGTTATTCGGCAGTGTTTTTAGCATACGCAATTGACTTAGTGTATAAGTTAATAAGCAGGAAGCTATTTGTTATACTCTATTTTCACCGTAGCATAAAGGCTTCTAACTTCCATTTCAGCTAGCACCTCCATTCAAATATGGAGTTTTCCGACTAATTAAAACAGACCAAAGTAAGCTTTACTATATGTCGGTATTGCGACCAACATTTATTCGATGTTAAAGCAGCATTACTCTGCTGTCTGTCATAAAAATGTTACGCCTTGAACTTCGGTTGATCTTGTACATCAAGGATATAATTCCCTCCTTTGAATTTAGTAAAACGTTTTATCTCTGTTGTAACATAGATTTATGTAAAGTGTAAACTTGTGTGTAGCAGGGAAGACGTTGTCAAAAAAGTAAACCAAATTTAATTCGGTATGAAAAAAAGTTTTATCAAACTTATTAAACCAGGGCCGGTAATGATCGCAGGAAGTGTGTTGCTCGGTTTGGGCTTCAATCACTCTGGTGTTTTTGCCGCGCACATTAACATCGAACGCAGTGCTACGTTCAACACCAAAACTGGGCAGGTGCAGATCCAGGTTCAGGGTGTTGTTCGAGACGAAACAGGACAGCCAGTTCCGGGGGTAAGTGTAAAAATCAAAGGAACTACTACTGTTGTGGCGACAGATGCAAATGGACGATTTAGCATTGCAGCACCCGCTACAACATCTGTATTAGTATTTACTTTCATCGGCTATGATGCTCAGGAAGTGACCGTTGGGAACCGGACAAACATCACGGTGAATTTAAAACCTAGTTCAACAACACTGGAAACAGTAGACGTAGTGGCAGTGGGTTATGGCACGCTGAAACAAAAAGAAGTTACCTCTGCTGTAAGTCATGTTGGTGCAGAAGAGTTCCGTCAAAGTGGATCAAGAAATCCGCTTGACCTTATTCAAGGAAAGGTTCCCGGGTTAGTACTAACCAGAACCTCGGGTTCTAATCCTAATAGTTCTCCTGAAGTGCAGCTTAGGGGTGCAATCACCGTTACCGGTAGTTCAGGTCCTTTGTATGTAATTGATGGTATTCCTGACGCGAATCCAGACCTCTTACAACAAGACGATATTGAATCTATTGACGTTTTGAAAGATGGTTCTGCTGCAGCAATCTATGGCACAAGAGCTAACGCGGGCGTTATTCTGATCACCACTAAAAAGGGTAAAGCAGGTCCGCCAGTGATTAACTATTCCACTTATTTCAGAAAAGAGTATTTGAATAACAAGCCTGATGTACTTACTGCTGATGAATTCAGAGCTAAGATAGCTTCTGGTGAACTTTCTTCGAGCGTATCAGATCGAGGTCAAAGTACTGATTTCTACGATGCGTTGATTAACCATAATAACTTATCTCAAAATCACAATCTTTCTTTTTCTGGTGGTTCAGAAAACAGCAGCTATCGCGCAAGTTTAAACTATAGGGATTTGCAGGGTATTTCTCTTCAGAACGGCCGAAAAGAATATACGATGCGTTTGAATGTTAACTCCAAAGGAATCAACGATCGATTGAATGCACAAATTAACTTAGCCAGCAATTTCAACAATGCAAACTTGTTGGGTGGAGGTGCATGGGAAAGTGAAGCATTTAAGAATCCAACCTTCTCCAACTTCAATGCAGACGGATCCTACTATTATGATCTGACCAGTACCAATGAGTATGCGAGATTGTTCATGGAAACCAACAGACGCAAACAGCAAACAACCTCAGCGGATGCGAAGTTGGACTTCGAAATTCTGGAAGGCCTGAAAGCTTCGGCGTTTGGTTCCGTAACCAGAAACTCCAACAATGATGGCTCATATCGGTTCAAAGGAAGTGAGGATTCGATGGAAAACTCGGATTTCAGAGGCGGGGGTTATGCAAGAAAGGCAACAGACTTGAATCAAAAGTTTGCATTCGAACCAACTGTTTCCTATCAGAAGCTTATAGATGAAAAACACAGCATTAATGCTGTTGCTGGATATAGCTACCGGTATGAAGTAAATGAAGGATCATGGGCCGACAACCGGGGTTTCATCAATGATGTTTTCGAAGAGAATAATCTTGGAGAAGGTAATGCATTGAAGCAGAACTTGGCTGGAATGGATAGCTACAAGAATGATAACACACTGGTTGCCTTTTTTGGTCGGGTAAACTATGCCTTAAATAACAAATATCTTGCACAGTTTATTTTCAGAAGAGAAGGCTCGTCCAGGTTTGGGGCAAACAATAAGTGGGGTAATTTCCCAGCCGTATCACTTGGTTGGAATATCTCAGAAGAAGATTTTCTTAAGGATTCAAAGGTTATTAACTACCTGAAATTTCGAGCAGGGTATGGTGTAACAGGTAACAGTGGATTTGCAAATAATGCTTCACGGGTAACCATGGGTGGTGGAGGAAGATACCTTTTCCCAGATGGTGCATACTACGAAACTTATGGACCAAATAGAAACCCAAATCCAAACCTTAAATGGGAGACCAAAAGGGAGCTTAATATCGGTCTAGACTTTAGATTGGTTGGGAATAAATTGTCAGGTTCGATTGATTTGTTTGATAGGACAACGAAAGATCTTTTGGACGAATATGTAACTCCACAACCACCGTATCTGCGTGATCGGATTTATGCAAACGTAGGTACAATTTCAAGTAAAGGTATCGAGTTGGCTTTAAGCTATGCAGCAATCAATAAAGGAGATTTTAGCTGGAGCATGGATTTTACTGCTAGTACGCTGAGAAATCGTTTAGATTCTTACTCAAATGATCAGTTTAAAGTGAAATATAAAACCTTTGGTTCGATTGGAGGCGCTGGAGATTTAAGGGATGCAATTACAACCTATGAAGGTGGTGCAATAGGTGAGTTCTGGGGCAAACGTTTTGCAGGCTTCACTGAAGACGGGAAATGGTTATTCTACAACAGGGAAGGCGAAGCGGTAAGAAATGATCAGATAAACTCAAGCTCGGAACCTAGCACAACGGACCTCCATAAAATTGGGAATGCCATTCCGAAGTATTATGCATCATGGACTAACAACTTTAAGTATAAACAATTTGACTTGCGAATCTTCCTACGTGGTAAGTTCGATTATCAAATTCTAAATACCATGGCACTCACTTATGGTAATAAAACCTGGAAGCAGAACTTGCTAAAAGACGCATTTACGAAATATAGCCAAATCAATGATACGTACATGTATTCAGATTACTACCTGGAAGAAGGAAGTCACCTGAAAATAGATGAGATCAC
This sequence comes from Pedobacter sp. NEAU-ZC8, assembly GCF_059278965.1. Lineage (NCBI taxonomy): Bacteria > Pseudomonadati > Bacteroidota > Sphingobacteriia > Sphingobacteriales > Sphingobacteriaceae > Pedobacter > Pedobacter sp. NEAU-ZC8. The sequence goes on along the minus strand of NZ_JCAJXC010000014.1, from coordinate 128,380 downwards.
GCTAGGTTATAATTTCAAATTCAATAGCAAATGGGCGAAGTCCGCAAGAATTTATGTAGTTGGACAGAACCTTGCAACCATCACAGGTTACTCTGGCAATGATCCAGACTTTGTGAGAGATATCGGTTTAGGCCCTGGGGTTGATAACCGTAGTGCTTATCCAAGTACACGTTCATTTTTAGTTGGATTAAATGTTGGATTTTAAGGTGTCAAAGATGAAAAGTAAATCACTTATATATTTAGCCCTTGCGGCTACGCTATCCTTTACAACTTCCTGTAAAAAGCAGTTGGAGGAGAATGCTTATGATGAGTTGTTGACAGACAACTTCTATAACAATAAAACAGAGGTTCTTTCAGCTGTTCTAAGACCATACACACATGCAAATGCATGGGTATCGCCATCCGGGCAAGATGGTTGGTGGAGAGCGTCGGAGCTTTCTGGCGACCAGTTGGCCTGGCCAACAAAAGGACGTCATGGTGAAGATGGCGGTAAATGGAAACGTTTACATTACCATACCTGGACCAATGATGAGGGTGGACTAAACAGTGCATGGGTATTGATGTATTGGGGAATGGGCTTATGTACTGATCCAATAGAAAACATCGGTAAAAGAGACGTTGCCTCAATGGGTATAACTGAAGAAGAAAAAACGGCCTATATTGCTGAATTGAAACTATTGAGGGCCTTTCACTATTTAAAACTGATGGATCTTTGGGGCAATATTCCAATAACAACTCAAATCGGTCTTCCACTAAATCCAGAAACTCGTGATCGCAAAGATGTATTTGCTTTCATAGAGAAAGAGATCTTAGAAAATATCGATGCCGCTCCAAAACTTTCACGGGCGATGTTAGGCCGGATGAGCCAAGCAGGTGCATACGCGATGCTTGTAGAATTGTATTTGAATGCAGAAGCGTGGACAGGGACACCTCGATGGGACGATTGTATAGCCGCAGCAGACAAGCTAATTAGTGGGGCAGCTGGTGCACAAAATGGTACTATGGCTTTAGATCCAAATATTTTCGATCAGTTCAGACCAGAGAATGACTTATCAAAAGAAGTAATTTTCTCCATAGCCTACGACTATAAAATTGGCCGCTTTGAGCCATCATGGCCAAGTGAGTTCTATCACTTTCAACAACGTGAAATTTACGGGGGTGGACGAAATGGTAATGATGGGATCGTAGTCGTGCCAGGTGTATATACATCCTACGCTAGTAATGACCTTCGTAAATCAAACTGGTTACTGGAAGGACCGATGGTGAAGTTTTCCGACGGCACTCCGGTAATTGCGTCCGAAGAGTATAAGGATAAACAACTTGTGTTTGTTGACAATATTCAACGCAATTCCGTTGGGTCAACAGTGTCGAACATGAGTGAAGGTGAAGAAAACAGTGGAGTACGTTTCAACAAATACAAGCTTGGAAATCAAGAAAAAGGTCTTGATGGTACGGAACCAAACCCGAACTACAACAACACCGACTGGAACATCTATCGCCTTACCTGGATCTATTTCGCAAAAGCAGAAGCAATCATGCGTAAAAACGGCGGCGTTGCAAATCAGGAAGCTGTTGATCTGATCAACACTTGCAAAAAACGTGCTTATACCGCTGAAGATTGGGCTGTTCCAGGTGTAGCTTACACCCCAACAACCCTGACCTTGGATGAGTTGCTTGCAGAAAGAGGTCGTGAGTTCATCTTCGAAGGTTTCAGGAGAGATGACCTGATCCGCTTCGGCAAATTCACTACCGCTTCATGGTGGGATCACCAGCCTTCAAATCCAACAAAGGCTTTATATCCGATTCCACAAAGACAACTTGATTTAAACAGTGCCCTGAAACAAAATCCAGGCTACTAGTCAAAAGCTAATACCATTAATGGCGGCTGTTCATGTAAAAATGAACAGCCGCTTTTATTTGCCTCCGACACAAGCTGTCATGTCCTCCTGATTTAAAACACATCAAACGCAGTTCAAACACACAGCTGTGTGCGCTTGGTGTGCGTGTGCTGTGCGTTTCATGTGGGGCTGATGTGCGTTCTATCCGAAGCTGTTGCCCTGCTATTACCCGCAGCGCCCCTCATTTTACTGCCGATAGCTGCGCTCAAAAAATGTAGAAGTTCCTCCTGCAGCGAACTTAATCGCCGCAGATTATATTCTTTCAAATATTTTTATAGATTTGTTTATATGTCCACAAAAGCGCACTCTATAAAAGATATTGCTGCAAAGGCAAATGTTTCCATCACTACCGTGTCCTTCATTTTAAATGGGAAAGCCGTAGAACGAAACATCAGCAAAGCCGTAATTGAGCGTGTAGAAGCTATTGTAGAGGCCGATGGTTACAAACCCAACCAAATCGCCAGGAGCCTGCGTACCGGGAACTCCCAGATCATAGGGCTCATCGTCGAGGATATTGCCAACCCTTTTTTCGCGGGTATTGCCCGGTTACTGGAAGACAAAGCTTACAAGAAAGGTTATAAGATCATCTACTCCAGTACCGAAAACCAGGCAGGTAAAACGCGCGAGCTGATCCACCTTTTCAAATCGAGGCAAGTGGATGCCTATGTCATTGCACCTGCCCAGGGTGCGGAAAAGGATATCCAAAGTATCATCAACGATGGTAAACCCGTCGTGCTGTTCGACAGGTACCTGCCGGAACTTGATGTGAATTATGTAGGGGTGGATAACTTCGATGCCTCCTACAGGGCAGCTAAACATTTTATAGACGAAGGTAAGCGCAACCTGGCGTTGGTCACCGTTGATTTAGATATTGAACAGATCAAAGAGCGGGAGGCCGGATTCAACGCTGCAGTTGCTGAATCCGGCATAAAAAAGAAGGCCTCCCTGGTGATCAAAGTGCCTTATGGCACCAGCCGTGAAGATACCATCACCTTGCTGGTGGACATGCTGAAACAAGCCCCGCAAACCGACGCCATCCTGTTTGCAACAAACTATCTTGCCATCAGTGGCCTGCTTGCCATCAAACAAACCGACAAGCGCATTAATAAAGACCTTTCCGTGATTGCCTACGATGATGGAGACATCTTCAAGCTGCACACCCCACAGATCTCCGCACTCGCACAACCCTTAGAAGAGATTGCCGACAGCATCATCAAAAAAGTGTTTGAGCAACTTTCAGCGAAGGCTGAAAATACCATTGAAAAGACCATTCTTCCCGTAAAACTGGTGCTGCGTTAAAGTCCTTTCATCTTGTATCTTCTTTTTTACAGGAACTTATAGTTGACCTTTTGTGAATAGCGATTATATTGCCTATAATTGGTTTTACTAAAACGTTTTACCAAGAATACACCGCCATTTATAAGCATACTGTATGAAAAGAAGAAATTTTATTAAGAACACCAGCTTGCTGGGTGCAGGGATGTTAGCGTCAAAAGTATCTTTTGCAGCAGCCCCTGAGTTTCCTGTAGTCCGTGTGGCAGCTTCACAACGTCACTTCAGAAGTAAAGCTGTAGACGCAGCCATCAAAACTTTTCAATCTAAAGTTAAAAACCCCGAACTAACCTGGCTATTTGAGAACTGCTTTCCAAATACGCTAGATACCACTGTATATTACAAAGAAGAACAAGGTCGCCCGGACACTTACGTGATTACCGGTGATATCGATGCCATGTGGCTGCGCGACAGTTCGGCACAGGTTTGGCCGTACCTGCAATTCGTAAACGAAGACAAGCCCTTAAAGAACCTGATTGCAGGGGTGATCAACCACCAGACGAAGTCTATCCTGAAAGATCCTTATGCGAACGCGTTTTATGGTGACCCACAGAAAGTAGGTGAGTGGAAGAGCGATCATACAGAAATGCGTCCTGGTGTACACGAACGCAAATGGGAGATCGATTCGCTTTGTTATCCAATCCGTCTGGCCTACCATTACTGGAAAAAGACCGGCGATAAAGCACCGTTTGATGCAACATGGAAACAATCCATTGCTGCAATCCTGAAAACTTTTAAAGAGCAACAAAGAAAAGAAAACAGAGGTCCGTACAAGTTTCAGCGTCAGACCCCACATCCAACCGATACGCTACCAATGGGTGGTTATGGCTTCCCGGTTAAGCCCGTTGGACTAATCGTTTCTTCATTCCGTCCGAGTGATGATGCGACCATCTTCCCATTCCTGATCCCTTCAAACTTCTTCGCTGTTGTTTCCTTAAAACAGGCAGCAGAAATGGTGGTTGCACTTCATAACGACAATGCCTTGTCTACCGAATTGCTTGCACTTGCGAAAGAAGTTGAAACAGCGATTCAGCAACATGGGGTGGTTACGCATCCGAAATACGGTAAGATCTACGCCTTTGAAGTAGACGGCTTTGGTGGGGCTTACATGATGGATGATTCTAACGTGCCAAGCTTACTATCACTTCCATATTTAGGTGCGGTTGACAAGAATGATCCAATCTACCAGAACACCAGAAAATTTGTGCTTTCGGCAGATAACCCATACTATTTCATCGGAAAAGCTGGTGAAGGTATCGGTGGACCGCACGCTGGTCAGGACATGATCTGGCCAATGAGCCTTAGCATCCGTGCATTGACTTCAGAAAATAAAGAGGAAATCAAATATTGTATAGATACCCTGCAAAAAACGCATGGTGGAAAAGGTTTTATGCATGAGTCTTTCCATAAAGACGACCCGAATAATTTCACCAGAGCATGGTTTGCATGGTCAAATACCTTGTTTGGAGAGCTTTTATGGAGAACCTATCATGAAATGCCTGAATTACTTAAAGCATAAACTGAAGGAGAAATAATAACATTTTAAATAGCATATGATTGCATTAGGCATTGATATAGGCGGCTCGCACATTACTGCGGCCATGGTAGATCTGGAAAGTAGAAGTATCATAGCGGGATCTACATCCCGAACGGCGGTAAACGCTAACCTAAATGCAGAAGATATCTTAAACACCTGGTGTAAAATGATCAAGGCCGTTTACAATCAGTCAGACTGCGCAACAGCATACATTGGTATCGCCATGCCGGGCCCCTTCGACTACGAAGCGGGGATCTCACTGATTAAGGATCAGCCAAAGTTTCAGAATTTATACCAGGTGAATATCAAGAACGAGCTGGCACAGCGTCTGGACCTTGAACCTGGAAATATCCGGTTCATCAATGATGCCGCCAGCTTTTTACAAGGTGAAGTTTTTGGAGGTGCTGCAAAAGACAGGCAGAAAGTAATTGGCTTGACGCTTGGTACCGGACTGGGTGCGTCTTTTTGTGCTGAGGGTGTTGCAGTTGATGCAGCATTATGGGACTCTGCATTTAAAAATGGCATTGCGGAGGACTATCTTTCTACGCGCTGGTTCATCAGTCGCTATGAAGCGCTCAGCGGAACTACCGTTTCCGGCGTTAAAGAACTAACGAACATGGAAGTTGACGAGGATATCAAGCGACAGATCTTTGCGGAGTTCGGTAGCCATTTAGGTGAGTTCTTACTCCCTTTTATGGAGCAGGAGCAGCCAGACGCCATCGTACTTGGCGGAAACATCGCCAATGCACACCCCTTGTTTATGCCGGCCCTGCTGGAACAGCTGAATGCAGCTTCCAGACCGGCGGTAATTAAGATTGCGGAATTGAAAGAAGATGCATCGCTGATTGGAGCGGCCAGTTGCTGGGCCTCACTGGTGCAGGCGAGCTGAAATTAATAAAACGCGTATGAAATTAAGGTCTGTATTTGTTGGCTTACTTTTAGGGATCACCACATCAGGTTACGCCCAGAAAGCTGGTTTGGTTCATTATGTGAATACCCTGCAGGGTACCAACTCTAAACATGAACTCACCCGGGGTAATACCTATCCCACTACAGCCTTACCTTTTGGTATGCATACCTGGACACCACAGACCGGTAAAAACGGGGATGGCTGGAAGTACCAGTACTTCAAAGACAAGATCCGTGGTTTCCAGCAGGCACATCAGTGTAGCAGCTGGAGCAATGATTACGCGGTTTTCTCCTTAATGCCGGGCATTGATCAACTTCAGGTGGCTGAAGATGCAAGGGAGCTTGCTTTCAGTCATGCGGATGAAGTTGCAAGACCAGATTACTACAAAGTAAAATTCAAAAATCAGATCAGTACGGAGATGGCGCCCACCGAGCGTGGTGCACACCTCCGGTTCAGCTATCCGAAGGGGCACAAGAGTTTCCTGGTACTGGATGGTTATACCAACATCAGTGGGGTCACCATTGATGCTAAAAGAAAAAAGATCAGCGGTTACGTGAACAACGGCCGCGGGTTTAAGCCAGGATTCAAGAGTTTCTTCGTGATGTATTTCGACCAGCCGATCAAAAAGTTCGGTACCTGGGAGAATCGCAAGAATACCGTGAATGCGGATTCCACCAGCGCTGAAGGGCTTGGTAAAGGGGCATGGCTGGAGTTCGCTCCGGGTAGTACCGTTCAGGTGAAGGTCGCATCCTCTTACATCAGTCCGGAACAGGCAGAGCTGAACTTATCCCGTGAGCTTGGTGCGGCGAAAAAGCTGGAACAAACCCAGGCTAAAGCTGCGGCGGTATGGAATGAATCTTTAGGGAAAATACAGGTTGAAGGCGGTACGGAAGCCGACAAGGCGACGTTCTATTCCTGCTTTTTCCGTGCAAGTCTATTCTCCAGGAAGTTCTATGAACTGGATGAAAAAGGTCAGCCCTACTACTTCAGTCCTTATGATGGCAAAGTGCATCAGGGTTATATGTTTACCGATACCGGATTTTGGGATACCTTCCGGGCACAGTTTCCACTGAACGCCCTGTTGCATCCCGAGATGCATGGACGCTACATGAATGCCATGCTTGATGCCTATGACCAATGTGGCTGGCTACCTTCCTGGTCTTTCCCGAGTGAAGCGGGCAGCATGATCGGTAATCACGCGATCAGCCTGTTTGCCGATGCCTGGGTTAAAGGTATCCGCAGCTTCGATCCGGAGCGTGCCTTGAAAGCCTATCTGCATGAAGCCAACAACAAAGGCCCATGGGGACCAGCAAACGGTCGCGAAGGCTGGAAGGAATACTACCAATTGGGCTTTGTGCCTTATCCGAAATACCGGGAGTCTACGGCGAAAACGCTGGAGTATGCTTATGATGATTTTTGCGGTTATCAACTGGCAACATTAACGGGAAATAAGTTCTTCGCTGATGTATTCAGCAGGAACATGTACAACTACAGAAATGTGTATGATAAATCTACCGGCTTTATGCGCGGCAGGGATGAAAACGGCAACTGGACCAAGAACTTTGATCCCGTAGAGTGGGGCGGGCCATTTACAGAAGGTAATGCATGGCACTACCAATGGTCCGTATTTCAGGATACACAAGGTTTAATTAACCTGATGGGCGGTGAACAGGCTTTTACGAAAAAGCTCGACTCGGTATTCAGTGGACCGAATACGGTGAAAACCGGAACTTACGGGGGCATGATCCATGAGATGACGGAGATGGTTATGGCGAACATGGGGCAGTATGCACATGGCAATCAGCCGATCCAACATATGGTTTACCTATATAATTATGCGAACGAACCTTGGAAGGCGCAGTACCATGCCCGCAATGTGATGGCGAAGCTGTATGATGCAACCGAGAACGGTTATCCTGGTGATGAAGATCAGGGACAAACCTCGTCCTGGTATGTGCTGAGTGCACTGGGTTTTTACAGCGTTACCCCAGGTGTGGATGAGTATGTATTCGGCAGTCCGGCTTTCAACAAAACCACCATCAATCTCGAAAACGGAAAGCAGTTTACCATCATCGCCAATGGCAACAGCAAGGAAAATGTTTACATTCAATCTGCCATGCTGAATGGTAAGCCTTATACCCGGAATTACATTCGCCATGAAGACCTGCTGAAGGGAGGCACCCTGATCTTTGAGATGGGGCCTAAGCCAAATACCAGCAGAGGTTTGCTTGCTGAAGACAAGCCATTTTCCCTTACTGCAATTAAATAGTCCCAAAAAGAATAGATAATAATGACCAGCATGCTGGTGAAAAGAAAAATCAGAATGAACAAAGTAACAAAACAGATTGGCCTGGCTGTAGCAGGAATGCTGGTCGGCACTTCCCTGTTTGCGCAGCAAAAGCCTGAAGTGATCAAAAAGAAGGGTTACGAACTGACGTTCGAGAGCAACTATGCTGCCTTGAGTCCGGCCCTAAAACAACGCTTGATCAGCACTTTCTTTGAGGTTTATCCAAAACTTGCAAAGGAGTACAATCCTAAAACCTTGAAGAAGGTGAGTTTTCTAGTTGACACGGCATACGACGGTGTTGCTGCAACATCCAACGGTAAAGTGGTTTACAGCTCCATGTGGATGGACAAACACCCGGAAGACATTGACGTGGTTACCCATGAGGTCATGCACATTGTGCAGGACTATGGCAATAGCGTTGGTCCAGGATGGCTTACCGAAGGTATTGCAGATTATGCGCGCTTTAAGTTCGGTATTGACAATGCTGGTGCAAAATGGGCTTTGCCAGCCTTGAAGCCGGAGCATCACTATCAGAACAGTTACCGTATCACGGCAGGGTTCTTCAACTGGATCGAAAACAAGGTAAAAGCCGGCACGGTGAAAGCTGTAGATGCAAGTTTACGTGACCATAGCTATACCCCTGCGATCTGGACGACGCTGACGGGTAAAGACCTGGATACGCTATGGGCGGACTATGTTAAAAACCCGCAGATCTGATCTACAATTACACTAAATGAAAATCCTAATATCAATTAATATGAAAAAAGTATTTACAGCCCTGCTGTTATTGGGTGCAACCTTTACCCAGGCGCAAACCACGGGTAAGATCAGCAGCCCGGTGGATTATGTAAACCCCTTGATGGGCTCTATGTCGAAGCCGTCATTGTCGAATGGTAACACCTATCCGGCAGTTGCCCTGCCATGGGGGATGAACTTCTGGACCCCGCAGACTGGCAAAATGGGCGACGGATGGACCTACACCTACGATGCGGACAAGATCCGCGGATTTAAGCAGACCCACCAGCCATCGCCATGGATGAATGACTATGGTCAGTTTGCCATTATGCCGGTAACCGGAAAATTAAGATTTGACCAGGACGAGCGTGCAAGCTGGTTCAGCCATAAAGCGGAAAAATCGACGCCGTATTACTACAGCGTGTACCTGGCAGATGCCGATGTAACGACCGAAATTACACCAACGGAGCGTGCCGCACAGTTCCGCTTCACTTTCCCGAAAACGGACAGTGCTTATGTGGTTATTGATGCCTTGGACAAAGGTTCTTACGTGAAGATCATTCCTTCAGAAAGAAAGATCATTGGTTATACCAAGAAGTTTGCAAGAGGACCATTGCCGGAAAATTTCAAGAACTACTTCGTGATCTACTTCGATAAGGACTTCAAATTGTCGAAAACCTGGAGCAAAAAGGACCTGAAAGATGGTTTGGAAATTGAAAGCGATCACGTAGGTGCCGTTGTTGGTTTTAACACCAAAAAAGGTGAGCAGGTGGTGGCCAGAATTGCTTCCTCTTTCATCAGTTTTGAGCAGGCAGACATCAGCTTAAAACGTGAGCTTGCCAATGATAACTTCGATGCAACGAAAGCGAAAGCTAAAGCGATCTGGAATAAAACCTTGAGCAGAATCAATGTTGAAGGTGGTACCATTGATCAGACCCGTACTTTCTACTCTACCTTGTACCGTACCGTGTTCTTCCCCAATAAGCTTTATGAGATTGATGCGAACAACAAGATCGTTCACTGGAGCCCATACAATGGTAAGGTGCTGCCTGGATATATGTTCGCAGGTACCGGTTTCTGGGATACCTTCCGTGCATTATATCCATTCCTGAACCTGGTTTATCCTTCGATCAACAAGGAGATGCAGGAAGGTCTGATCAACGATTACAAAGAAGGTGGTTGGTTGCCAGAATGGAGCAGTCCATCATACGCCAACATCATGGTTGGTAACAACTCTGCTTCTGTAGTGAGTGATGCTTACATCAAAGGCTTACGCGGCTACGACATTGAAACTTTATGGGAGGCCCTGAAGAAAGGTGCAAACAACACTGGTCCGATGGCAGCAGTTGGCCGTGATGGCGTGAAGTTCTACAACGAATTGGGTTATGTACCTTTTGATGCAGGGATTCATGAAAATGCGGCGAAGACTTTAGAATATGCCTACGATGATTTCGCGATCTATAACCTGGGCCGTGCTTTAGGCAAACCGGAAAGTGAAATCGGCATCTACGCAAAGCGTAGTATGAATTATAAGAACCTGTTTGATCCATCCTCTGGTTTGATGCGTGGTAAAAACAAAGACGGCAGCTTCCAGTCACCATTCAGTCCGTTTAAATGGGGTGGTGCTTTTACCGAAGGTAACAGCTGGCACTATACCTGGTCGGTGTTCCATGACGTTGCTGGACTTGCGAACCTAATGGGTGGCAAGGATAAGTTTGTAATGAAGCTGGATTCTGTATTCTCTTTACCTCCGGTATTTGATGAAAGTGCTTATGGTGGGGTGATCCATGAGATCCGTGAAATGCAGATCGCAAACATGGGTCAGTATGCACACGGTAATCAGCCGATACAGCACATGATCTATCTGTATAACTATGGTGGTGCACCATGGAAAACACAGTATTGGGTTAGAGAAACCATGGACAGAATGTACGCGGCAACACCTGATGGTTACTGCGGCGATGAGGATAATGGTCAGACTTCTGCATGGTACGTGTTCTCTTCCATGGGCTTCTATCCGGTAACACCTGCAGTGAACGAATATGTGTTGGGTGCGCCTTTATTTAAGAAGGTCACTGTGACACTGGAAAACGGTAAAACTTTGGTGATCAATGCGCCTAAAAACAGCGATGAAAACCGCTATGTAAACGCTTTGAAAGTTAATGGTAAACCTTACTCTAAACTTTGGTTAAACCACACGGAACTTCAAAAAGGTGCGGTGTTAGACTTCGACATGACGGCAACACCGAACAAGAAAAGAGGTACGAATGAGGCAGATTTTCCATACTCGTTCTCCACAGAAAAAACACACAAATAGCATGTAATACCTGCATCATTTTATGATGATTCAAAGAGGGTCCTGAAAAGCGGCCCTCTTTTTTTGTTAGCTTTGTTCTATGCTTTTAACAGATACGCATACCCATTTATATTATGAAACGGATGAAGTAAAGAAGGCGGCATTGCTTCAACGTTGTTTCGATCAGGGCATAGATCGTTTATTTCTGCCCAATGTAGATGTCGCCTCCATCAGCAGGATTGATGAGCTGGTAAGCAGATATCCTGAAAACTGCTTTGCGATGTCGGGCTTACACCCTTGTGAAGTCGGGGAGAATTATGCTGAGGTACTGGCTGAGATTAAGGCGAGCATCCCTTCGAGGAAGATCTATGCAATTGGAGAGATCGGCATTGACCTGTATTGGGATCAAAGCACCTTGAAGTATCAGCAGGAAGCTTTCGCCATTCAGATTGGCTGGGCCAAGGAAATGGGGCTACCAATCGTGATTCATTGCAGGGAAGCTTTTGATGAAGTGTTCGAAGTTCTGGAGCAGCATAAGGATGAAAAATTATTCGGAATTTTGCACTGTTTTACCGGTAACGTTGAACAGGCAAGACGCTGCATCGATCTGGGTTTTTACCTGGGGATCGGCGGTGTGCTGACCTACAAAAAAGCAGGTCTGGATCTGGTGTTATATGATATTCCATTAGAGCATATTGTGCTGGAAACCGACAGTCCGTATCTTGCACCGGTTCCTTTCCGTGGGAAACCAAATGAAAGCAGTTACCTGATCCACATTGCGAAAAAAGTAGCCGAGATCTACCAGCTTTCTGTCGAGGAAGTTGCGGAGATTACCACGGCGAATTCGCGTAAAATATTTAACGTTTAATAGCAGATGACGAAGATCCTGATCATCTATACCGGTGGTACCATCGGGATGGTTAATGACCCGCATAGTGGCACTTTAATTCCTTTCGACTTCGGACAGATCCAGCAGAATGTGCCGGAACTGGCAAGGTTGAATTACGACCTGGAAGTGCATTCCTTTAATCCGATCCTGGACTCTTCCAATATGGACGCCAGGGTATGGGTGGAGATTGCGGAAATTATTAAAAAGAACTACGATGCTTTTGACGGCTTTGTGATCCTGCATGGCTCGGATACCATGGCTTACACGGCCTCAGCTTTAAGCTTTATGCTGGAGAACCTCTCTAAGCCTGTGGTGTTGACCGGCTCGCAATTACCGATCGGGGAGATCCGCACGGATGCGAAGGAAAACCTGATTACGGCATTGGAGATCGCGGCGACAAAGAAGAACGGCGCGGCACGGGTTCCGGAAGTCTGTATTTACTTTGACTTTCAATTATTTCGTGGCAACCGTTCTATTAAGTACGACTCCGATAAGTTCGAGGCCTTTCAGTCGCCGAACTATCCATTACTTGCCGAAGCAGGGGTAAACCTTACGTTTTTTAACAACTACATACAGAAACCTTCCAAGGCGGAGTTTCTGGTGAATGAGAAATTGAATACCAATATTGGGGTGCTCAAATTGTATCCTGGGATAAGCAAGGCGGCTGTGGAGGCAATTACGACATCTTCGCTGGATGCTATTGTGCTGGAGACCTTCGGCTCGGGGAATACGAGTACCGCCCCATGGTTTTTGAACTGCCTGCAGGAAGCGGCAGATCAGGGTAAGATCATTGTTGACATCTCACAGTGCCAGGCCGGGTCTGTGGAACTCGGAAAATATGAGACCAGCAGGAAGCTGCAGCAGATGGGTATTTTGAGCGGTTATGATATGACTTTTGAAGCCACCATTACCAAGCTGATGTTCCTGCTGGGCAAAGGCCTGGATAAGGCTGAGCTTCGAATTCTAATGGAGCGGTCTTTACGTGGAGAACTTACGCGGACATTGTGATCCAGGTCATGTTTGCTTTGTTTAAGAACCCATAATTTTGTGTGCAACTAACGGTTAACGTCTTGAACTGGCTTAGTGAAGCTGGTTTTTTGAAAATTTGAAAAGGATATATGTGGCTGATGACGTTGTTCATCAGCTTTTAAAAATAATAATACGTCGATGAAAATAGAACAGATTTATACCGGTTGTCTTGCAGAAGCAGCATACTACATTGAGAGCAATGGTGAGGCTGCGATCATAGATCCGCTGCGGGAAGTTGATGCTTATCTGCAGCGTGCAGAAAAGGACAATGCCAGGATCAAGTATATTTTTGAAACGCATTTTCATGCGGACTTTGTCTCGGGGCATGTTGATCTCGCATTGCGTGCTGATGCAAGCATTGTTTATGGTCCTACGGCTGAGACAAGCTTCAAAGCACATGTAGCCCAGGATGGTGAAGTGTTCCATATCGGAGAGATCAGCATCACGGTATTGCATACGCCGGGGCATACGCCGGAATCTACCACGTACCTGTTGAAAGATGCTGCCGGTAAACCATACTGCATCTTCACTGGCGATACCCTGTTTATTGGTGATGTGGGCCGCCCGGATCTGGCGCAACAAGCTGAACTTACTGCTGCAGATATGGCAGGCACTTTATATGATTCCTTACATTCGAAAATTTTGGTGCTGCCTGATGATGTCCTGGTTTATCCGGCACATGGTGCAGGTTCTGCTTGCGGTAAGAACATGAGCAAGGAGACTTTTGATACCCTGGGCAACCAGAAGCAGGTAAACTATGCTTTGAAAGCTGCAGATCGGGAAAGCTTTATCCGGGAGGTGACCGACGGTATCTTGCCGCCGCCACAATATTTCGCGAAAAATGCGGCGATCAACAAGCAGGGTTATGCACGTTTTGAGCAGGTGATGGAAAAAGGACTGAAGGCGCTGGCGCCGGAAGTTTTTGAGCTGATGGCGAATGAAACTGGCGCCCTGGTTTTGGACGTACGTGACCCGCAGGTCTTTGCACAGGGATTTATTCCTTCGTCGATCAATATTGGCCTTGGTGGACAATTTGCGCCCTGGGTGGGCAGTTTGATCACGGACCTGCAGCAGCCAATCTTATTGGTTACAGAAGCCGGCAAGGAAGAAGAAGCCATTACCCGTTTGAGCCGGGTAGGGTACGACAATACCATTGGCTACCTGGAAGGTGGTATGGAGGCCTGGAAAGCCAGCGGTCGTGATGTAGATACGATCGTTTCAATTTCTGCTACTGAGTTCGAAAGCATTGCTTCCGCGGATCCGGCAATCAATGTGCTGGATGTACGCAAGCCAGGAGAATACGAGGCGGAACATCTGGAGATGACACTTGCACGGCCATTAGATTACATCAACGAATGGACAGGGGAGATCAAACCTGGTCAGCAGTATTATATACATTGTGCCGGTGGTTACCGTTCCATGATTGCAGCTTCGATTCTTAAAGCAAGAGGTGTGGAGAACGTTGTGGATATCGCGGGTGGTTATGGTGCTTTGAAAAACACCGGCTTAACGCGCACGGATTTTGCTTGTCCCTCTAAAGCTATGAAAGGCTAATACAGATATGGTAGATTACGATGTCCTGATTATAGGTGCCGGTCCGATAGGCATGGCCTGTGCAATTGAAGCGAAGAAAGCGGGTTTAAGTTACGTTATTGTCGAAAAGGGTGCATTGGTGAATAGCTTGTACAACTATCCGGTATTCATGACCTTCTTTTCAACCTCGCAGCGTCTGGAGATCGGGGATGTCCCTTTTGTAAGTATAAATCCAAAGCCGAACCGCAATGAGGCGGTGGAATATTATCGCCGGGTGGCGGAGAAGTTTTCGCTGAACATCCACTTGTATGAAAGAGTTGATAGCGTCCGGAAGAACGAAGATGGCCTGTTTGATGTACAGACTGCCAAGCGACACTATAAGACCAGGTACGTGATCGTATCCACCGGGTTCTATGATGTGCCGGTACTGATGAATATTCCGGGTGAGGATCTGCCGAAGGTTACCCACTACTATAAAGATCCACACCAATACGCTTTTCAGCGCGTGGTGGTGGTTGGAGCCAACAACTCCGCCATAGATGCGGCACTGGAAACCTACCGGAAGGGCGCGCAGGTGACCTTGGTGATCCGTGGCCAGGAGATAGGTTCTTATGTGAAATACTGGGTACGCCCGGACATTGAGAACCGGATCAAGGAAGGTGCCATTAAGGTTTATTACGGCTCTACCCTGAGTTCCATTGAGCCCGATACCGTGCATATTCAAACGCCGGAGGGCGAAGTTGTGCTGGAGAATGACTTCGTGATTGCCACAACAGGCTACACGCCGGATTTCAAGTTGCTAAAGAACCTGGGGTTGGAGCTATCGGGCGATGTGGCAAACTGTCCAGTGTACAATCCGGAGACCATGGAGAGCAGTACGCCTGGGTTTTACCTGGCTGGGGTGGTCTGTGGCGGTATGGATACCCATAAGTGGTTTATAGAAAATTCGCGGGTACATGCGGTTCAGATATTTGACCACATCAAAAGCCTGCAATCCTGATATCTCTAATTAAAGCCGGCATATAAAGGATTTTAGTTAAGTTTGCACAAACATTTCAAAACCTGAATGCCAGGAATAAATCAAATTAAACAACCCATAGCTGCGGACATCAGTGCCTTTGAAGAGAAATTCAAGGCTTCAATGCACAGTGACGCCCCGCTTTTAGATCGGATTACCCATTACATTGTTAAGCGCAAAGGGAAGCAGATCAGGCCTATGTTTGTTTTTTTTGCTGCCAAACTCTGTGGTGGTATTCTGGAATCCACCCATCGCGGCGCTGCTCTGGTGGAGCTGCTGCACACCGCTACGCTGGTGCATGATGATGTGGTAGATAACGCCTATGAACGTAGAGGTTTCTTTTCGATCAATGCTTTATGGAAGAACAAGATTGCCGTACTGGTGGGTGATTACCTGCTGGCGAAGGGACTGTTGCTTTCGGTGAACAACAATGAATTCCGTTTACTTCAGATCGTTTCAGAAGCGGTAAAGCAAATGAGCGAGGGGGAGTTGCTGCAGATTGAGAAGGTCAGGAAAATGGATATCAGCGAAAGTTTGTACTTCGACGTGATCCGTCAGAAGACAGCATCGCTCATTGCCTCATGCTGTGCCTGTGGTGCAGCTTCAGCTGGTGCTGATGAGGCGACAATTGAAAAAATGCGGTTATTTGGTGAAAAAGTGGGTATTGCCTTTCAGATAAAAGATGATACTTTTGACTTCGGAACCGACGATGTAGGGAAACCTCTGGGCATTGACATCAAAGAAAAGAAAGTGACACTTCCGCTGATCTATGCTCTGAACCGTGCAGATCGTTCAGAAAAGAAAAGGATCATCAACCTGGTGAAAAACCATCAGGAAGATCCCAAGAAGATTGCGGAGATCATTGACTTTGTGAATGCCAAAGAAGGGGTGCATTATGCGAATCAGAAAATGCTGGAATACCAGCAGGAAGCCTTCGATATCTTATACACCTTTGAAGAAGGTGAGGCCCGTACCGGCCTGGAGCAGTTGGTTCGCTATACTACAGAGCGAAAAAAATAACAGCCTTTATGGACCATGCATAACATCAATATAAAAGAACTTGCTAAGTCGTTAAATCTTTCCACTTCTACAGTTTCAAGGGCGTTCAGAGATAACAGCGATATTAACAAGGCCACTAAAGAACGCATTCTGGCAAAGGCAAAAGAGTTGAACTATCAGCCCAACCACTATGCCAGCAATCTGCGGGAACAGCGCAGCAAGACCATCGCCGTAATTGTTCCGGAACTTGCCAACAACTTCTTCTCGCAGGCGATCCATGGCATTGAACGTATTGCAAGGGAAAAGGGCTACCATATCCTGATCTTCGCCACCGAAGACAACTATGAAAAAGAGGTTTCATTTATTCGTCACTTGCACAACGGCAGGGCAGATGGCATCATCATGTCGGTATCGGGCGAAGCAAATGATCATACCTATCTGGATGAGCTTGCAGAAAAACGCCTGCCCCTGGTTTTTTTCGATAGGGTGTATGAAGACATCATTACCCCAAGGGTAATTACCAATGATTACAACAGCAGCTTTACCGCTACACGGCACCTGATTAAACAGGGTTGTGAACGGATCGCGTACCTGGTAATCAACAAAAACCTATCTATCGGTAAAACCAGGATGCAAGGCTACCTGGATGCCCTGGAGGAATTTAACATCCCTTATGATGAAAAGCTGGTGATCGATTGTACGAACAGCTACCGGAAGAATAATACCATTCTGAAGAACATGCTCACCAAGATTAAACCTGATGGGGTATTTACCTCGGTGGAGCGTCTGGCCTTTGCAACCTACTACGCCTGTTACGACCTGAACATTTCCATTCCAAAGGATCTGAAAGTGATCGGCTTCTCCAGTCTGGAGATTGCGCCCCTGCTGAACCCGTCCCTTACCACCATTACCCAGCCTGCTACGAAGATCGGAATCGAAGCTGCAGCATTGCTGTTCAAAATGCTGGAAGCGCCAGAAACGGTAGACCTTAAATGCAAGGTTGTGCTCGACTCTAAACTCATGAAAAGAGCCTCTACAGCAAGTTAAATTTTCATTAAGAAATCAGACCTTTTTAGGTTAACAAAATTCAAAATCTTTCCGCTGAAATCTCCAAAACGCGCAGAATTCTGAGGCTTGATTTTGGAATTTGCAGCAGGTCCTTCATTTTCTTCGGGAACGATCCCGGTAACGTTCCCGAAATTTCACGCCTGTCTACCTTAGTGTATCTTTCACACCATGTTCTGTGGTTTTATTTAGTAAAATATTGATTTATAATATTTTGCAATATTGTTTGTACGATTTTAAAATTTGACAAAAAGTATATTTGATCAAAAATTCACGGTTTTAGCGTATAAAATATTGCTGAGAAATAAATAGTAGTATAAAATTTTGAATTATAAAGCTGGATTGTAAATTTACCCCGATTGTATACACACTAAGTGTTAACTAAATATATCACCATAAAAACGAGTTCGGAATATGAAAGTATTTTACGTAATGAAGTCTTGCTTACTGTTGCTGTTTCTTTTTGCAGCGGTTACAGTACAAGCACAAACCGGGGTCCTTTCCGGTAAAGTTTTAGATGAAACCGGTCAGGGTTTACCCGGTGCCTCGGTTCAGATCAAAAGTCTGAACAAAAGCACTTCGACCGATGTTGAAGGAAACTTCAGAATCACCGGCCTGGCAAATGGCGCGGTTACTGTAACGGTAAGCTACATCGGCTATACGCCGTATGATCAGGCAGTAACCATCTCCGGCAACACGACTACAAACATCAGCATGAAGCCAGATGCACAAAACCTTACCGAGGTTGTGGTAATCGGTTACGGTACTGCAGAAAAAAAGAACCTTACCGGTTCCATTACAACGGTAGGTGCAAAGGATTTCCAGAAAGGTACCGTTACTACACCTGAGCAATTGATCCAGGGTAAAGTAGCTGGTGTAAACATTGTGAATAACGGTGGTACTCCAGGTGGTGGTGGTGTGATCCGCATCCGTGGTGGTGCATCCTTAAATGCAAGCAACGATCCTTTGATCGTTATTGACGGGGTGCCATTGAGTGGTAACTCGATCGGTAATGCGGCAAACCCATTGGCCCTGATCAACCCGAACGACATTGAAACTTTCACCGTATTAAAAGATGCGAATGCAACTGCAATCTACGGCTCAAGAGCTTCAAACGGCGTAATCTTGATTACCACAAAAAAAGGTGGCGCAGGTACACCGGAGATCAATTTTGTAACTAACAACTCTATTGCAACCGTTGCGAAGAAAGTAGATGTTTTATCTGCTGCGCAGATTCGTGAATATGTTAATGCAAATGGAACTGCTTCTCGTCAGGCCTTATTGGGTGCTGAAAATACCGATTGGCAAGATGAAATATATCAAAATGCCTTTACTACAGATAATAACTTAAGTATTGCTGGTAAATTCCAAGGTGTGCCTTACCGCGTATCTGGTGGTTACCTGGATCAGCAAGGAACAATTATCACAGACCGTTTAAAACGTGCAACAGGTGCTATTACTGTTAGTCCCACTTTATTCGATAATCACTTAAAAATTGATTTGAATTTAAAAGGATCTTTAACGGATAGCCATTTTGCAAATGCAGGAGCTATTGCATCTGCAATTCAGTTTGATCCGACGCAGTCCGTCTATGCTGATAATGCATTTGGCAACTACTTCGAATGGACCCAAGGTGCCGTTCCTAACCCAAATGCTCCTAGAAACCCGGTTTCACTAATTAGGCTGAATAATAACAATGGAAAAACGGAAAGAAGCATCGGTAACATCCGCTTGGATTATTCTTTTCATTTTTTACCTGAATTACATGCCAACTTGAATTTAGCTTATGATGTATCTAAAGGTTATGGAAGAATCAGTATTCCAGCTTTTGCAGCACAATCATTCGCTACTGAAGGTTCAAGATCACAGTCATTAAATCAAGAAACGAATAAAATCTCTGAGTTCTATTTGAACTATGCAAAAAATATCGGGATTCACCGTGTTGATGCGACAGCTGGTTACGGGTATTATGATAATGCAGTTACTGGTTTCAACTTCCCGACTTACCGTGCAACCGGTGCGGTACAAACCACACCAACTTTTCCATTCGGCATAGAACAGAACAAACTACTTTCTTACTACGGAAGGTTAGTCTATACCCTAAATGATAAATATATTCTGTCGGGTACCATGAGGGCTGATGCTTCTTCGAAATTCGCAGAAGATAACCGCTGGGGATACTTCCCATCTGTAGGTTTAACCTGGAGAGTAATTGGTGAAGACTTCCTTAAAGACAGCAAAGTACTTTCTGACTTGAAATTGAGATTGAGTTATGGTGAAACTGGAAATAAGGACGGAATTGGTAACTACGATTATTTATCCAAGTATTATGCAAACAGTCCGACAGGCCAGTATCAGGTAGGTGACCAATTTTACGACTACTTTACTCCAGCAGCATATGATCCGGATTTGAGATGGGAATCGACCACGACGTATAACGCTGGTATTGACTACGGTTTCGCTGGCGGAAGAATTTCCGGTACTTTGGATGCGTACTACAAAAAAACGAAAGATTTGTTAAGTACCATTAACATTCCAGTTGGTACAAACTTTAACAACTTGTTAACGACCAACGTAGGTAATATGGAGGTTCGAGGATTTGAAGCTAGCATCAATTTCGCTGCCATTCAAAGTGATAATGTGAACTGGGATTTCGGTTTTAACTTGGCATACAACAAAAGAAAAGTAACCAATTTGACCTTAAACCCTGATCCAGCCTCTAAGGTTGGTGCTGGTAATATCACCGGTGCAACAGGAACGACTTTGAAATATAATGCTGTAAATCAAATTCCAGGTGCATTCTTTGTTTACCAACAAGTTTATAATTCTGATGGACTACCTTTAGAAGGTGTTTATGTAGACAGAAATGAAGACGGCATCATTAATACTAGCGATCAATATTTTTACAAATCACCTGATCCAAATATTACGGTTGGCTTTAATACTGCTTTTAGCTATAAGAAATGGACGCTAAGCACAGTGCTTAGAGCAAACTTTGGTAATTACGTGTATGACAACGTAAGCTCCAATTTCGGCATCAAAAGTAATATCTTAAGTCCGAACGGCCCAATCAACAACGCTGCCGTTGATTTCCTTAATACCAATTTTACCAATTATCAATACTTAAGTGATTACTACATTAAAAACGCTTCCTTCCTAAAAATGGATAATGTTGGTTTATCCTACAATCTAGGTAAGCTGTCTGCAAATGGAAATACGACAGTGAGAATTTCCGGAAACGTGCAAAATGTATTTGTAATCAGTGATTACAAAGGACTAGATCCTGAGTTGGCATCTGGTATCGATTACAATTTATATCCAAGACCAAGAACATACACACTAGGTCTAAATGTTGGGTTTTAATTCAAAAAGAAAAATGAAAAATTTACATAAAATAGCACTGGTATCTGGAATGTTCCTGATGTCTTTTAGTGCCTGCAAAAAGGAAGACTTAAATCTAAGGCCTACCAACGATGTAACAGCTACAGAGGTTTATGCCACACCAAAAGGATATTCTGATGCTTTGATTAAACTTTATGCGTCATTTGGATTAACAAGTGCTAGCGGTTCTAGCGCAAGTGAAATCGGTGGCATTGATCCAGGTTTTGCAGATTTTCTAAGGTTATTCTGGACCAGTCAGGAGTTAACAACTGATGAAGCAGTATGTGCCTGGAATGATATTGGTATTCCCGAGTTAAACAGGTCTACCTGGGCTACTGATAACGTATTTTTAAGAGGATTGTATTCTAGAAGTATGATTCAGATTACGTTCGTGAACGAATTCCTTCGTGAAAGTACTCCAGAGAAACTCGCTGAACGAGGGATCACTGGCAATGATGCCGCTGATATCCAGAAATACCGTGCTGAAGCACGTTTCCTACGAGCTTATCAATATTGGGTACTTATGGATGGATTTGGAAACCCACCTTTTGTTACAGAAGAGAATACTATTGGTAAAGTAGCGCCAAAGCAGATAACAAGAGCTGAGTTATTTAAATATGTTGAGTCTGAATTATTGGCAATTGAAGCAGATCTAGCGGAACCGCGTAGCGTGTATGGAAGAGCTGATAAAGGTGCAGACTGGGCATTGTTGGCTCGCCTTTACCTGAATGCAGAAGTGTACACCGGTACACCTAAGTACACCGAGGCTGTTACCTACTCCAGTAAAGTAATCAATGCTGGTTATGCTTTGAAATCAAATTACCAGGATTTGTTCAACACCTCTAATACGGAAAATAATCAAGAAGCCATTCTAACCATTAATTACGATGGTATGAAAGGGTCGAATTTTGGAGGAACCACTTTTTTAATCAATGCAGCATTAAATCCTGACATGAATCCAGCATCATATGGTGTACCAAATGGTGCATGGGTTGGAAACAGAACTCGTCAAAATCTTCCTGCGCTGTTTCCAGATACTAAAGGTAACCTAGACAAACGAGGTGTGTTTTTTGGGAACAAACCTACAGTAGATGATGTGAATACCTTCACGGATGGTTTGGCTGTGACTAAATTTAAAAATGTAAATGCTCAGGGTGTACCAGCACCATCATTAGACGGTACTTTGAGTTCGCTTGACTTTCCAATTTTCAGACTTGCTGAACAATATTTAATTTATGGTGAGGCTGTTACACGAGGTGGTGCAGGTGGTACTACGGCGCAAGCAATTGCATATGTAAATGCCTTACGTACCCGCGCCTATGGAAATGCCTCAGGCAATGTAAGTAGCATTTCTACCAACTTTTTTATAGACGAACGTGCGAGAGAACTATACTGGGAAGGTCATCGTCGTACCGATTTAATCCGTTATGGCAGATTTACCGGTGGCAATTACTTATGGCCATTTAAAGGTGGTGAACAAGCTGGAAAAGCAATTGACGAGACTCGCAACATCTTCCCGATCCCGGCAGCCGATTTAATTGCGAATCCAAATTTAGTTCAGAATCCAGGTTATTAATCATAAGATCTTAAAAACATGAAATCAAATATCTTAAAAACTGTAGCAATGGGCATGATGATGCTCTCGCTATGGTCTTGTAAAAAGGATGAAGATAAAGTTCTATCTGACGCCAGCCCTGCAGGTACGCTTGCTGCATCTGCGACAAGCGTAAACCTAAACATCGCAGCTGGTGATGCAACTGCAGTTACCTTTACCTTTCCTATAGCAACCGTTACCGGCTACCAGGTTCCTGTAACCAGTACTTTGCAGTTTGATCTTAAAGGAAATAACTTTAGAACTGCGAAAGAAACTGTAGTAACAACTACTACTTATAGTGCAACTGTTGCAGAATTAAACAAAATGATGTTAAGCCTAGGGGCAACAATTGGCGTACCTGCAGAAATGGAAGTTCGTTTGAAATCTGCACCAGCACCAAACGCGCCGACGTACTCTAATGTTATCACCATCAGCGGAACCCCTTACCTTGCATCTGCATGGGTTTATGTTCCAGGTGCATACCATGGCTGGGGCTTTGACACCGTAGACAGCTTGGTGTCCTTAACCGGAAATGGTGTTTATGAAGGTTTGATCAACATGCCAGCAGATAAGCTAACCTTCAAGATTACGCCTAAAAAGGCATGGGATCTTGCTTACGGTGACGGCGGTGGCGATGCCCTTAGCACTTCTGGAGGGGATATCAATGCTGGAACCCCAGGATTAAAGAAAATCACAGTAGACTTGAACAAAAGCACCTATAAAATTGCAACCGCAGATTCATGGGGTTTGATTGGTGATGCTACACCAGGTGGCTGGGATAAGGACACAGACTTGAAGCTCATCAATGATGGAAAAGGCATGTGGACAATGACCGTAGCGCTGACCGCGGGTGAAATCAAGTTCAGGATGAATGACGCCTGGGATGTTAACCTTGGTGGCTCAGATGGAAAGCTGACTGACGGTGGCGACAATATTAAAGTTGCTACAGCTGGAAACTATACCATCACCCTTGATCCGGTAGAAAAAACATACACCATCGTTAAAAACTAAAATAATACCTGCCCTGCAAATGAAACCATTTGCAGGGCTTCTTTTCATCAATGCTCTTCAACGCTCATTACACAAGAATTTACAACCAATAAAACTGCTAAATGAGAAATCTTTTTACCTCCTTACTTTTAGTCGCTTCGCTCCAGGTATTCTCCCAAATTCCTAAACTGGAAAGGGTAGAGCCAATGTCATGGTGGGTTGGCATGCACAATCCAAAACTACAACTGCTGGTACATGGCGATCAGATTGCCAATGCAACTGTGCAGCTTAACTATGGCGGTGTGTCGCTGGTTAAAGTAAACAAAGTAGAAAACCCGAATTACCTGTTCCTTGATCTGGAGATCAGCCCTGAAGCAAAAGCAGGAAAGTTCCCCATCACTTTTGTGCAAAAAGGAAAGAAAAACCTCAGCTATACCTACGAACTGAAAAACCGGGATAAGACCGCTGGAAGAATACAGCCAGTCACCTCCAAAGATGTTATTTACCTGCTTATGCCAGACCGTTTCGCCAATGGCGATCCATCTAATGATGTGGTTAAAGGCCTGGCAGAAACCGCACTGAACCGCGATTCCATGTACTACCGTCATGGGGGAGATATCCAGGGTGTGATGAATCACCTGGATTACTTCAAAGAACTTGGCGTAACTGCCATCTGGATGACTCCGGAAATTGAAAACAACATGAAGCAAGCCTCTTACCATGGCTATGCTGCTACCGATAACTACAAGATTGATCCGCGTTATGGTACAAACGAATTGTACAAAGCCTATGTGGAAAAAGCACATGCAAAGGGATTAAAAGTTATCAAAGATATCGTACACAACCACATTGGTACCGGTCATTATACCTATAAGGATATGCCGATGAAGGACTGGTTAAACCAATGGCCAACATATACTCAAACCAACTACCGCGATCAGCCGGTGATGGATATTCACGCTTCTGAAGCAGATAAAAAACGCATGCTGGACGGCTGGTTCGTGCCATCTATGCCCGACTTAAATCACAGAAATCCCTACGTACAGAACTACCTGACGCAAAATCACATCTGGTGGATCGAGTATGCTGGTATCGACGGACTACGATTAGATACCTATCCATACAACGAAGGCACCTACATGGCCGACTGGGCACTGAAGCTGAAAGCAGAGTTCCCGACGCTTTCAATTTTCGGTGAGACACTGGTAAACTCCGCAGCAGCACAATCTTACTTCACTGGTGGTAATACCACCAACAGGGGTATGGACACCAACCTTCCGGGTATTACAGACGCCGTATTAAAAGATGCGATCTATGAAGCTTTAAACGGCAAACCAGGGTGGACAGACGGCATCTTCCGCCTATATGCAACACTTGCGCAAGACTTCTTATATAAAGACCCAAGCAGCAATGTTGTCTTTATGGATAACCATGACATGAGCAGATTTTACTCTATGGTAAATGAAGACTTCAACAAATACAAAAGCGGTATGGCGATCCTGTTAACCGTACGTGGTATTCCACAAATCTATTACGGAACAGAGATCCTGATGAAGAACTACTCTAACCCGGATGGGCTGGTTAGATCTGATTTCCCGGGTGGCTGGAAAGGCGACAAGGTAAACAAGTTTAGCAAAGCTGGAAGAACCGATCAGGAGAACCAGGCTTTTGATTTTGTAAGTACACTGGCGAACTACCGTAAAAACAGTGCAGCGCTAACCAGCGGCAAGATGATGCAGTTTGTTCCCGAAGATGGCTTATTCGTTTATTTCAGATATGCCGAAGACAACAAGAAAACGGTCATGGTCATTGTGAATTCTGAAGACAAAGCGAAAGAGTTAAAGACCGCCCGCTTTGCAGAACGTATCCTGCAGGCAACAACAGCGACCAATATCATTACCGGAGCTAAAATCAATAACATTAACACCATAAATATTCCTGCCAGCACTACACTGGTATTAGAACTTAATTAATGAATATCAATACTGATAAAATAGGATGCCTGTTCGATCTTGACGGCGTCCTGGTAGATACCGCTGTATACCACTACAAAGCCTGGAAGGCACTTGCAAACCGCTTGGGATTTGACTTTACAGAAGCACAAAATGAACACCTGAAAGGTGTAAACCGGATGCGTTCACTCGAGATGATCCTGGACTGGGGCAAGGTTTCCAAGACTGAAGCTGAGATGCTGGAGCTGGCTGCAGGCAAAAATGCGGAATACGTGGAGATGATCAGCAAGATGACAGCTGAAGAGGTGCTGCCGGGAACCTTGCAACTGCTGGAACAACTGAAGGCTTCAGGTATTAAGATCGCCCTAGGTTCGGCAAGCAAGAACTCCGGAATGATCCTGGAAAGAACAAACCTTGCACACTACTTTGATGCCATCATTGATGGAAATCATGTAAATGCTTCCAAGCCTGACCCCGAAGTATTCCTGAAGGGTGCCGAAGCACTAGGCCTTGAGCCTGCAAACTGCATCGTGTTTGAAGATGCACAGGCCGGCGTACAGGCGGCCATCAATGGCGGAATGAAAGTGATCGGTGTCGGTCAGCAGAACAACCTTCAGGGTGCGAATATGGTGATCAAAGATCTTTCTGAAATCTCCGTATCTCAAATTATTGACCTGGTAAACGACAAAGCATAAGAATGAAAAACTATATCAAACCAAGCGAGTGGAACATCGTAGAGGAAGGTTTTGATCCTCATTTAAATAAAATCTCTGAAAGCTTATTCAGTATCGGAAACGGCCGGGTGGGCCAACGGGCGAATTTCGAAGAAGCCTATACTGGCGATACGCTGCAGGGCAATTATGTGGCAGGTGTATATTACCCGGACAAGACCCGCGTAGGCTGGTGGAAGAACGGCTATCCGGACTACTTCGCAAAAGTGCTGAATGCTGCGAACTGGATTGGTATCGACATCAAAGCTGATGGCGAAACACTAGACCTGAACACCGCCAAAGTAAGTGAGTTCCAGCGTGTGCTCAACATGAAAGAAGGTTATCTTCAACGTTCATTCTCTGCAGAACTACCCTCCGGGAAACTACTAAGTGTGGTAGCCAAAAGATTCTGCAGCATCGCTGATGATGAGCTTGCAGCGATCCAATACCAGGTTGTAGCAAAGAACTTCAGCGGTGTGCTGCGCATCACTTCATCCATTGATGGTGATGTGAAGAACCAGGATTCCAACTACGATGAAAAATTCTGGGAAGAGGTAAACAAAGGTTTTGAGGCAGATACTGCTTTCATCACCTTAAGAACCAAAAAGACAAACTTCGAAGTTTGTACTGCTACAAACACGCAGGTTTACCTGAACAACGAATTGGTAGCAACGAAAGCTACACCTCTGGAAAAAGAGAAATACATTGCTTCGAGTCTTGAAGTAAATGTTAAGGAAGGCGACAACGTCACCATTTATAAATATGCTGCTAACGTTTCTTCACAGAACTACGATAAAGCAGAACTACAAAAAGCAGCAACTGCTGCGGGAGATCGTGCAGTAGCGGCAGGTTTTGACAAGCTGTTCGAAGCACAAGTTGCGGCATGGGCTAACAAGTGGGAAGAAGGTGACATCCTGATTGAAGGTGATGTTGCTGCACAACAAGCTATCCGCTTTAATATTTTCCAACTGAACCAAACCTATACTGGTAAAGATGCAAGATTAAACATCGGTCCGAAAGGTTTCACCGGCGAGAAATACGGGGGTTCGACCTATTGGGATACCGAAGCATATTGCATCCCTTTCTACCTGGCAACAGCGCCACAGGAAGTTGCGAAAAACCTCTTGGTTTATCGCCACAATCAACTGCAGAAAGCAATCGAAAATGCAGAGAAGTTAGGCTTCAAAGATGGCGCGGCACTGTATCCAATGGTGACCATGAACGGTGAGGAGTGCCACAATGAGTGGGAGATCACTTTCGAGGAGATCCACCGGAACGGTGCGATTGCTTTCGCTATTTACAACTACATCCGCTATACCGGAGATGCAAGTTACCTGGCATCACACGGACTGGAAGTGCTGATCGGCATTGCGAGGTTCTGGAAACAACGGGTAAACTGGAGCACTGAAAAGAACAAGTATGTAATCCTTGGCGTAACCGGTCCGAATGAATACGAGAACAACATCAATAACAACTGGTACACCAATAAATTGGCTGCATGGTGCCTGCGTTACGCACAGGAAGCTGCTGAAGCAGTTAAAGAGCAGGATGCAGCAAAATATGAAGCTATCCTGTCAAAAGTAAACTTCAACACCAAAGAGTTCGAAGACTGGAGCAGCATCGCTGATCAGATGTACTATCCTTACGATGAGAAACAAGGTGTGTTCTTGCAGCAAGACGGTTATATGGACAAAGAGCAGATGCTTGTGGTTGACCTTCCGGCAGCGGAACGCCCCTTAAACCAGAAGTGGAGCTGGGACAGGATCCTTCGTTCATGTTTCATCAAACAGGCGGATGTGCTGCAAGGCATGTACTTCTTCGAAGATGAGTTTGACATCGAAACGCTGAAACGCAACTTCAAATTTTATGAGTCGCGCACGGTACACGAAAGTTCATTATCTCCATGTGTACACAGCATCCTTGCTGCACGTTTAAGCGATGAAGAAAAAGCATACGAGTTTTACCTGCGCACCGCACGCCTGGACCTGGATGATTATAACAACGATACCGAAGATGGATTACACATCACTTCAATGGCAGGTACCTGGATGAGTATTGTGGAAGGTTTTGCCGGCATGAAAGTTCGTGATAATAAGCTTCAGTTTAATCCATTCTTGCCTAGTCAGTGGAAATCCTTCTCCTTTAATATTGGTTTCAGAGGTACACAGTTGAAGATCAAGATCAGTGCAGATGAGCTTTCCATCGTAAACAACAGCGCGGAAACAATTGCAGTAAGCGTATTTAATAAGACATTTGACATCGCGCGGGGCGAGAAAAAGATATCTTTAAAAACATTGAGCCTGTGAGAAAACTAAAATATCTGGTACTTATGACAATGATGTCTGCAACTGGTCTGGAAAGTGCTGTAGCACAACAGAAGGACAAACTAATGATCTATCAGATGTTGCCGAGGTTATTCGGCAACACCAAATCGCAGAATATTCCTTTTGGCACCATTGAACAGAATGGCAGTGGGAAATTCAACGACATCAACCAGAAAGCGATCGATGGGATCAAGGAACTGGGTATCACCCACGTTTGGTACACTGGCGTGATTGCCCATGCAAGTCTTACGGACTACAGCAAGTATGGTATTCCAACGGCGGACGCTGATGTAGTAAAAGGTCGTGCGGGATCTCCATACGCCATCCGCGACTATTATGACGTGGATCCGGATCTTGCCGTAGATGTCAAAAACCGCATGAAGGAATTTGAGGCACTGCTGGAACGTACGCACAAGAACGGCTTGAAGGTGATCATCGACTTCGTGCCAAACCATGTTGCCAGAAGTTATGAATCGAAAGCGAAACCTGCAAAGGTGATCGACTTCGGTGCACAGGATGATAAAACCGTAGCTTACCACCCGCGTAATGACTATTACTATGTGCCCGGAAAAGATTTCGTAGCACCTGTAGATACCAACGTTAACGACGGATTAGCTTCCCTGAAAGACGGCAGGTTTTCTGAAAGCCCGGCGAAAGCTACCGGCAATAACGTTTTCTCTGAAGCACCAAGTAAAAACGACTGGTACGAAACGGTCAAGCTAAACTATGGTGTAGACTACCAGAACAATAACCAGACGCACTTCGATCCAATTCCACCGGTATGGACCAAAATGCGCGACATTCTGGTTTACTGGAGCAACAAAGGTGTTGACGGCTTCCGTTGTGATGTTGCAGAAATGGTGCCTGTAGAGTTTTGGAACTGGGTTATCCCAGAACTGAAGAAGGTTAAGCCTTCGCTGGTGTTTATTGGTGAAGCCTATGATCCCACCGCTTATGAAACCTATTTAACTAAAGGCAAGTTCGACTATCTGTACGACAAAGTGGGTCTTTATGATGGCTTAAAGCGTTTGATACGCAATGAAGAACATGCAAAAACCGCCGATATCGATCATGTATGGCAAGTGGAGAGTGCAACTTTTGGGAACAAGATGTTGCGTTTCCTGGAGAACCATGATGAAGAGCGTATTGCTTCAAAAGCTTTCGCTGCTAACCCCTGGTTAGCTGTGCCGGCGATGGTCGTTTCGGCTACACTCTCCGGCGGTCCGGTAATGTTATACTCCGGACAGGAAGTGGGTGAAAAAGCAGAAGGTGTTTCTGGCTTCAGCGGTGATGATGGCCGCAGCACGATCTTCGATTACTGGGGTGTCCCTGCTTTACAGCAATGGGTTAACAACGGTAAATATGATGGTGCACTACTTAGCGATGAGCAAAAGGCATTAAGGGCTTTCTATACTAAGCTATTCCATATCGCTGGTCAATCTGATGCCATCGTCAGTGGTAAACATTATAATTTGCCTTTAGAAAACAACAATCGCGCTTATGCCTACTTCAGGTACACGGCGAAAGAACGGATGCTTATCGTGGTAAACTTCAACCGCGAACAAACCTTCGAGGCTGCGCTTAACATCCCTGCCGAGGTATTATCCGGAGCAACAGCGGCTGCAGCAAAGGATCTACTAAATGATTCTGAAGTTCAAATTAACGGTCAATCTATTCGCGTGAAGGTAGCGCCTTCCGCGGCACAAATTATTAAATTCTAAATACACGATATGGAACAGGTCAGCCAAAAACAAGTAGCCTCCAAACCTCGCCTGAGTAAGCTTCAGATCTTTAACATGAGCATGGGTTTCTTTGGAATACAGTTCGGTTTTGCTTTGCAAAACGGAAACGCGTCCAGAATCCTGCAGACCTTCGGCGCAGATGTAGAGCATCTATCTTTGTTTTGGCTGGCCGCCCCATTAACGGGTATGATCGTGCAACCGATCATCGGACATTACAGCGACCGCACCTGGAACAGGTTCGGCAGAAGAAGACCTTATTTTATGATTGGTGCGTTGCTCACTGCCATGGCTTTGATTCTGATGCCGAATTCGGCAGTATTGGCCGGATTGTTACCACCCATTATCATTGGTGCAGGTATGCTGATGATCATGGATGCTTCCATAAACGTTGCGATGGAGCCTTTCCGTGCCTTAGTAGGTGATAAGCTGCCTGAAAGTCAGCGGAGCTTTGGTTTCTCCACGCAAACCTTCCTGATCGGTTCGGGTGCCATTGTCGGTTCCTGGCTGCCATACATCCTCTCCGAGTATGTTGGCGTGTCCAAAGTCGCAGTAGAAGGCCAGATTCCTAATAACGTGATTTATTCCTTTTACGTAGGTGCTGCGGTGCTTATCGCCACCATCTTGTGGACGGTCATCACCACTAAAGAATATTCACCGGAAGAAATGGAAAGCCATCATACTACGCCTATACAGGAAGAGCAACATGGCCTGATGACCATTTTTAAGGATTTCAAGAACATGCCATTAACCATGAAACAACTTGGTGTGGTGCAGTTCTTCTCCTGGTTCGCCTTATTCTCCATGTGGGTTTTTACTACACCGGCAGTGGCACAGCACATCTATAAAGTAACACCCGGAGATACCACGTCTGCGCAGTTTGCGGATGCGGCAAATTGGGTGGCATTCTTATTTGGGATCTACAATGGTATTTCAGCTGCATATGCGCTGATCTTACCCTGGATTGCCGACAAAACCAGTCGCAAGATTGCGCACGCTTTCTCTCTGGTTTGCGGCGGCGCCGGATTGCTTTCTATTTACTTCATCACCAATCCGGATTATCTAATCTTTTCCATGATCGGAATAGGACTTGCCTGGGGTAGTATCCTCTCCATGCCTTACGCGATCCTTTCCAGCTCCATCCCGGCGCGTAAAATGGGCGTTTACATGGGGATATTTAATTTCTTCATCACGATGCCGCAGATCGTTAATGGATTCTTCGGTGGCATGATCGTGAAGCAGTTCTACAATGGAGAGGCCATCTATGCAATTGTACTGGCCGGGATCTTCATGATCTTAGGCGCTATTTCTGTCTTGTACATCCAAAACAATAAAGAGAAAATTTAGTGAAAAAACTTTCCTGTCTGCTGCTTATCCTATGGGTAACGGCCTCCGCATGCCGTAAAAGTAATCCTGAAGAACAGGTTACCGGCCCTGAAACACTGCCAGTTAGCACGGCAACAGGTTTAATTTCTACTTCAAAAGAGTTTCCTACAGCTGATGATACCTTCGAGCTGGAATTTGATGCCGCTAAAGGTGATAAAGGCCTGCAAGGCATAAACAAGGATATCTACATCTATGCGGGCCTGATCACGGATAAGAGTACCGGCCCCAGCGATTGGAAATATGTTAAAAGTGCTTCCTTTAATACCGCAGATGCTGCGGCGAAAATGACGGCAAGCGGTCCGGATAAGTACAAGATCAGCATCAATCCAAGAACATTCTTCGGCGTTCCGGCTACGGAGCAAGTGCTGAAGCTGGTCATGCTTTTTAGAACCTCTGATGGGCAGGCCGTAGCCCGGAATACGGACGGATCCGATATCTACCTGCCGCTTTACGAAACGGGCAAGCTTGGCCTAAAGATCACCTCGCCGGAGTTAAACTTCAATTATCAACCTTCAGCAGTGGTTAACGTGGCTCTTGTTGGATCAGAGGTCTATATCTCGGCAGCGGCTTCTGTAGCGGCTGACCTGAAGTTAACACTTAACGGTGAAAGCTTTGCAACTGCTGCAAATGTCACAAGCATCGCTGGAAAAGTTAAAATTACTAAGCCTGGTCTGCAGCAGATTGTGGTTGAAGGCACTGCTGCAGGGCTGAAGACAACTGCTTCTATTCAGCTACTTGCAACAGCTGAAGCACAGGTTGCGGAACTGCCTGCACAGGCCAAAGAGGGTGTGGTATATATAAACGGTGGCAGCTCGGCAATCCTGACCTTAACTGCACCGGAAAAAAACAGTGTTTACCTGATTGGAAGTTTCAATAACTGGAGCGCTGATGCTGCGCAGCAGATGAAAAAGACGCCGGATGGGAAGAAATGGTGGATCCAGATCGATCAGCTGGATGCCAACAAGCCCTATACTTACCAGTATCTGTTTGATGGTACCCTGAAGGTAGCGGACCCATACGCAGAACTGGTACTGGATCCTGATAACGACCAATACCTGTCGGCTGGCCAGCTTGCCGCAGTGCCCGCTTATCCGGCAGGTCAGACTGGCGTTGTGAGTGTCATGCAAGCCAATAAACCGGCTTATACCTTTAAGAACAATACGTTTAGAAGACCGGAAAAGAACAAGCTGGTGATCTATGAGCTGCATCTTAGAGATTTCCTGAAGAGCAATAACTACAATACCCTAACAGATACCTTGAACTACCTCAGCCGCCTTGGCGTGAATGCCATAGAGCTGATGCCGGTAAATGAATTTGAAGGTAATTCCAGCTGGGGTTATAACCCTTCTTTTTATTTTGCCCCTGATAAATACTACGGCAGCAAGGTAATGTTGCAGCGATTTATAGATGAGTGCCACGGCAGAGGCATCGCAGTTATACTGGATATGGTGTTAAACCATTCTTTCGGGCAATCGCCGATGGTACAGCTATACTTCGACAAGTCTACCAATAAACCTGCGGCAAATAGCCCTTGGTTTAACCCAGATCCAACACATCCATACAACGTAGGTTACGATTTCAACCACGAAAGTGCGGCAACGAAAAGCTTTGTCAAAAACGTGCTGCGCTTCTGGATGGAAGAATATAAAATCGATGGCTACCGCTTTGACTTGTCTAAAGGATTTACCCAAAGGAACTCGGGAAGCTCAGATGCCGCGGTTAATGCCTGGAGCGACTATGATGCGGGCAGGATCGCGATCTGGAACGAATATAACAAATACATCAAGAGTGTCGATGCGAACAACTTCTACGTCATTCTGGAACATTTTGCTGCGGACAACGAGGAAAAAGAACTGGCGGATAAGGGCATGATGTTATGGAACAA
The DNA here is from genome assembly GCF_059278965.1 of Pedobacter sp. NEAU-ZC8. Lineage (NCBI taxonomy): Bacteria > Pseudomonadati > Bacteroidota > Sphingobacteriia > Sphingobacteriales > Sphingobacteriaceae > Pedobacter > Pedobacter sp. NEAU-ZC8. The sequence goes on along the minus strand of NZ_JCAJXC010000014.1, from coordinate 94,891 downwards.
CCTCAATGGAAGTTTGAATGAGGCAACAATGGGTTATCTGGATAGATCTGATTTTTCAAGAGGTTTTTTTGGTACCCATGGCTTCAGCAAATCAGACAACCTGATCAGCTATATGCAGAGCCATGATGAAGAAAGGACCATGTTCAAGAACCTTTCCTATGGAAATGTTTCTGGTAGTTACTCGGTGAAAGACCTGAACACTGCTTTAAAACGGGAAGAGCTTGCTGCTGCATTTTTCTTCGCCATTCCAGGTCCGAAGATGCTCTGGCAGTTTCAGGAGCTCGGTTATGACGTTAGTATTGATGCAAACGGACGAACCGGGGAGAGGCCTGTTTACTGGAACTACTACCAGCAGCCGGCACGAAAATCTTTGTATAATGCCTACGCGAGATTCATCAATTTGAAAAAGAAGAATACGATATTTAATACCAGCAATGTGCAGTTTGGCGTAGCAGGTGGTGTTAAGTACATCAAACTTATGGATGCCGACAATGTTGTGGTTGTTGTCGGGAACTTCGATGTAAGCAGCAGGCAGGCTAATGTGGACTTTGGCGCATCAGGCTTGTGGTACGAAGCAGGTAGTACAGAAACCTTGAATTTAAGTGGCAGTAATTATACACAGACGCTTGCAGCGGGTGAGTACCATATTTATAGCAAACGTGCTTTAAGCAACTAAAAATTAGCTAATCAGCATGTCACTGTTATGTTTTAAATAAAATGTCTATTTTTACAGTCCGCTTATGGAACAGATAAAAACGTCATTTGATTTCGAAAAACCCATTGCTGAACTGGTTCAGCAAATCGAAAAAGTAAAACAGGTTTCTGAAAAAACGAAGGTAGACATGTCTGCTACGCTCAGAGAACTGGAGGAGAAGCTGGATGTTACCACAAAAGCTACCTACAGCAATCTATCCGGTTGGCAGAAAGTGCAGATGTCCCGCCATGCAGAACGGCCCCAAACCCTCGATTATATAAAAATGATCTGTGAAGATTTTATAGAACTTCATGGAGATCGTACCGTGAAAGATGATAAAGCCATCATTGGAGGCTTTGCTACCATCGCCGGACAAACGGTAATGGTCATCGGACACCAGAAGGGGAAGAACACCAAAGAGCGCCAGTACAGGAACTTCGGTATGGCCAACCCTGAAGGGTACCGCAAAGCGCTACGTTTGATGCGCCTCGCTGAAAAGTTCAACAAACCCGTAATTTCTTTTATTGATACCATGGGTGCTTACCCGGGCCTTGAAGCAGAAGAACGCGGACAAGGTGAAGCAATTGCGAGAAACTTACTTGAGATGTCAATCCTGAAAGTGCCGATCTTATGTTTCATCGTAGGAGAAGGTGCATCTGGTGGTGCATTGGGTATCGGTATCGGAGACCGCGTGTACATGTTGGAGCATACCTGGTATTCAGTGATCTCTCCGGAATCCTGCTCGTCCATCCTATGGAGAAGCTGGGATTACAAGGAACGTGCTGCAGAATGCTTAAAATTAACCTCAGAAGACATGTTCCAGAACAAGTTGATCGACGGGATTGTGCGGGAACCATTGGGTGGCGCACATCAGAACCCAGAGGCAATGGCACAAAATGTTAAAGAACAAATCTTAAAGGATCTGCAGGAGCTTATACCTGTACCTACAGACGAACTGATCGCTAAAAGGATCGACAAGTTCTGTGCGATGGGTGTTGTTGTGGAAGACTAAGAAAAAATATACGCTTATACGAAGGCTGTTCATGATCCATGAACAGCCTTTTTTTGTGTGCGCCCGGCACGGGCGCAAACTCTAGGGTGAAAGTCCCGAACGCGCCTTGATAGTGGGAAGCGTTAACCTATGGCAAGGGTGTCCTTCGCGAGGAGGAATCTGAAGGAAGCCGGCGGTAAATCTCTGGCCTGACGAACAGGAAGCGAATCAGGCAGTTGGATGTGGGTGAGTTTGCACAACAAAACAAAGCCCAAAACTATCCGAAACATCCCGCTGTACATTCGACAGGTATATGGAGAGAAAGTTTGCGTTCTTACCCGGGGAGATCTGATAAACTGCTGCCGGAGGGAGACGCGCTTCCTGAAGGAGCAAAGAGGCATAGTGATATACCTCCGGTTTTTCAGAAGTCAGCAGAGGCCATAGTACCTTTTTTTTTTAAGGGAAGGGCTGAACATTAAACGTCCGGGGAGTACTACTGGAAATGGGACTATCGTAAAGAAAGCAGAAAACTCTGAATTGAGAGCTGCCCTGTGAGAGATAATGCTGGAAGCAGAAAGGTAATAGGGAGCGCTGAACGAAGTCTTGAAAGAAAGCAAGGAAACAAGGAAACAGAGAAAAAAAAAAATGCAATTCGACAAGTTACTCGAAGAAATTACTAGTAAAAGCAACATGCGCTCGGCTTACGAGCAGGTAACGTCCAACAAAGGTGCCGCTGGCGTAGATGGTGTTGGAGTATCCGACTTCCATGAACAACTCAACAAAGAATGGCCATTGATCAAAACCCGGCTGGAGAAAGGCGAATATCGCCCTAAAGCAGTTAAACGGGTAAGGATACCCAAGGCAAACGGCGGCGTCCGTCTCTTAGGTATTCCCACCTATATGGACAGGCTGATCCAGCAGGCTATCTCACAGGTACTTGTTAAAATCTATGATCCCGAATTCTCAGAAAACAGTTATGGCTTTCGTGCGGAGAAGAATGCATACCAGGCTTTGGAAAAAGCAAAAGAGTACATCAATGCGGGTTACAGCCACGTTGTAGACCTCGATCTGGAGCAGTTCTTTGACCGGGTAAACCATGATTACCTGATGAACGAGCTGAGCAAGAAAATACAGGATAAGAAACTATTAAAGCTTATTCATAATATCTTGCGGGCAGAAATTCAGGATCAGGATAAACAAGAGCCGTGTAAACAAGGTGTGCCACAAGGAGGTCCGCTCAGTCCATTGCTTTCCAATATCATTCTGGATAAACTGGATAAAGAATTGGAGAAACGAGGTCACCGCTTTGTACGCTATGCTGATGATTGCAGTATCTATGTAAAGAGCAAACGAGCAGGAGAACGTGTAATGGAAAGTATCAGTACCTACATAGAAAAGGAACTGAAACTGAAAGTAAACGTGGAAAAGAGCGTGGTTACCCGTCCATGGCAAACCAGACTACTGGGCTTTACCTTTTATCACAAGAAAGGTAGCAAAGGCATTACGGTACACCGTAAAAGCATTAGCACTTACAAGGATAAAATCAGGGGGATTACCTGCCGCAGAAAACCTTACCCGATCGAGGATCGGATGATGCAAATCAGGCAGCTGAACCAGGGTTGGGGGAACTACTTCAAGCTGAGCGAAGCTCATACTGTATTCAGAGAACTTGATGAATGGGTCCGCAGTCGAGTTAGGCTATGTTATTGGATACAATGGAAGCAGGTAAAGACCCGCGTTAAGCAACTCGAGAAACTTGGGGTTCACCCTGATCAGGCTTATCAATGGGGAAATACCCGAAAAGGCCATTGGCGAGCCGTACACAGCCCGATACTGACCCGGACTCTTAACAATGCATTTCTAAAGAAACAGGGGCTACTATGTCTAAAAGAAATAGTAACCCCCTAAAGCTGTTTATGTTTAATGAACCGCCGTATGCCGAACGGCACGTACGGTGGTGTGAGGGGACAGGTATTCAAATAATGATTACCTTCCTACTCGATGCTGTGGCGCCCTAAACGGTTACCAGGTTCACAGCTGACCTAGGCTTAGCGCGCTGTTGACAAGGGGTTCACACGTCGCTGGCCAGGTCAAGGCCTTGTCAACCCCTTGTTAACCCCTTGTCAAGGCCCCGACAATCATAGCGACAATATCCGCTTGGGCGCATAATAAATCCGCCAAAACAAGGGACAAAAAAAAGTCCCGCCAGTAACACTGGCGGGACTGCATTTCTAAAATATGATCTATTATTCCTGACCGAGGTAAGGGCCGAAGCGTGCTTCAAGCGCTTTAAATTGATTGTTGATTTTCTCTGCCACTGGCATTTGTTTGTACTGTGCGGTGGTATTTGCCATCTGGTTCAGGAAGGACATGCCTAAGCGCACATTTTGCATCCCCACAAGCCTGTTTTTGCTTTCAGAAACATCTGCAAGGTAGGTTAGCTCTTTCTGGATATAATCCGCGCAGCGGGTTACAATTTCATTGGCTTTTGCGGTTTCACCCAGCATGTAGAAGTTCTCTGCCATGAAGTAAGTTCCCATCATTGAGCGCATGCCGTAGAACTTGTCTGGCATCACTTCCAGGTATTTGTTAGCGGCTTTTTTAGCTTCAGCAACTTTACCTTCTTTCAGCATACCAGTTACGGTGTTGTTCCAAACGTTCGCGAAGATCGAGATATCATCTGCGGACTGCGGATCAAGATATTTAGCGTGTTTGATGTTACCCCACTTAAATTTGTTCATCACGTTGTTGTACAATACCGGCGCATTCAGTTGCTCGGTTCTGCTGGCAGCTGTATCCGGTGTTAGTGGCAATAAACGTAATGCCAGGCCTTCGTTGTACAGGTAATTGTCCAGTCCGTTGTATTGTTCTGAAGGTACCGTGCTGGCGAAGTAAATAGGTCTTTTCCAGTTGTTGTGTGCCAGGATATCAAACATGGCCAGTGTACCCTTGGTTACGTAACCTTTGTTGAAGGTCCACTGCATGATTGGTGCAATTTTATTGGCATCCGCAGGACTCACGGTTCCGGTTTTCAGTACATCTTCCGGGTTGATGGTGATGTGGAAGTTCTTAGTCGGGATGAAGTTCTCCTTGGTGGTTTCAGTAACCTGGATCTTGTCCTCGTCGTTATCAGACAGCAATACTTCAAGGATGCTTTTCAGCTCCACAGAACCTGCAATCTTATAATCCTGGTAATACATCACATCACGAACACCTTGCACGTACTGAGACTCCTTCATGGTAATTGGCAGTGGCTCAGATTCGTTCATCTTACGCTTCATACCGTTGATGTACCAGTCGGTATCGAATAGACTCAGGTTCACCAGGCGGATATCCGGACGGATACCTTCCACTTCCTGTGCATACCACAGCGGATAAGTATCATTATCACCGTAGGTGAACAGGATGGCGTTCGGCGCACAGGATTCCAGGTAATCTACCGCGATATCGTGGGCAACCATTTTGGTTGAACGGTCATGGTCATCCCAGCCTTGCGCAGCCATAATGATCGGCGCTGCGAATAGTGATAATACCGTTGCACCAATAGCGGCATTCTTTGGGGTAACTTTTTTCGCCAGCCATTCGCGGATAGCAAGCACACCAAAGCCGATCCATATGGCGAAGGCATAGAAGGACCCTGCGTAGGCGTAATCACGCTCACGCGGCTCTAATGGCTTCTGATTTAGATATAATACGATGGCAAGACCCGTAAAGAAAAACAGCAAGGCAACAATACCTGCATCTTTCTGGTTGCGTTTGAAATGCCACACTGCACCCAGCACACCGATGATCAATGGTAAAAAGAAGAATCTGTTGTAAGATTTGCTGTCTACAATGCTCGGTGGCAGGTTGCTCTGGTTGCCCAGAAGGATGGCATCAACAGGTTTAATACCACTTAACCACTGACCTTCGTAAAGGCTACCCTGACCCTGGTCATCATTTTGGCGGCCGACAAAGTTCCACATGAAGTAACGCATATACATGTTCCCGATCTGGTACTTGAACAGGAAGCTGATGTTGTCGAACAGGGTAGGGAACTGGCTTTCATCCAGTCCGGTCATGTCTTTGTAGTACTCTACGTGACGTGGATCGTCACTGTACATACGAGGGAAAGGTGTAGTTCTGTCGTATTCGTAGTCGGTCTTTTTACCGGCAACTTCATACTTATCTGCGCCTTTGCGGTATAGGTTTTTACCTTCTTTTACCGCAACTCGTTGGGAGTTATAGTTAGGTCCGAAAAGCAATGGACGGTCGCCGTATTGCTCCCGGTTCAGGTATCCAAGTAGCGCAAAAGCATTGTCCGGGTCACTGTTGTTCAGGTTTGGATCTGCTTTGGCGCGAATCACGATCATGGCGTAAGAGCCATAACCAAAGATGATCAGCGCGGTAGAAAGCAGTGCAAGGTTCAGCACGCGTTTACGGTGTTTGATGGAGTAACGGATACCGTATACCAATCCTCCGATTAACAGCAATGCGAAGAAAAGCACGCCTGAACCGAAGCCAAGGCCGAGTGTATTTACAAAGAAAAGGTCGAAATAAGCACCGAAAGAGATCAGGTACTGGATAATGCCATACTGCACAACGGCAAGGATCAACACCCCAACAATGAAGGTCTTGAACACGCCACCAGTAGTTGGATTAGGTGTTTTCTTGAAGTAATATACGAAGGCGATTGCCGGGATAGTTAATAAGTTCAGTAAGTGAATACCAATGGAAAGTCCCATGATATAGGCGATGAACAGCAACCAGCGGTCTGATTGCGGCTCCTCTGCATGTGCTTCCCATTTAAGGATACCCCAGAATACAATAGCAGTAAACAAGGAGGATAGTGCATATACTTCAGCCTCTACTGCCGAGAACCAGAAGCTGTCGGAGAAGGTATAAGCTAGTGCACCCACAACGCCGGCACCCATGATGCTGATCATTTTGGAAGTGCTGATCTCCTCATCCGCCTTTACCAGCATTTTCTTGGCCAAAGCGGTGATGGTCCAGAACAGGAACAGGATGGTCGCTGCACTGGCAATGGCAGAACCCAGGTTCATGAAATACGCGACTTTAGTCACATCGCCGAAAGCGAATATGGAAAAGAAGCGTTCGATCATAAGGAATAGCGGGGCACCAGGCTGGTGTACGACTTGCATTTTGAATGCAGAAGCGATGAATTCGCCGCAATCCCAGAAGCTAACATTGGGTTCAAGCGTCAGGATGTAGGTTAAAGCAGCAACTAAAAAGCATATCCAGCCGGTTAAGTTGTTTATTTTATTATACTTCATTTTTAAATTGGGTATAGGTTTTGGGCATATAAATGCTGCCGAAATTAAAGATAAAGATTGAGAATAGGGTAGAAGAAAAAAACACTTTAACAATTTTTAACTCGCGCTCAGCACGTTACCTGGTAGGGGAGAAATTATTTTCAATTTTTTTAGAGGAAGATTTGCAGAATTAAAAAATGTGCGTAGATTTGCAATCCCAATTCAAAGCAACCCTTTGACGGAGATTGCCCGATAGTATAAAGGTAGTACGACGGTTTTTGGTACCGTTTGTCTAGGTTCGAATCCTGGTCGGGCAACAAAACATATTCGGATTGCGAATAAACCCGCAATCCGATTTTTTTTAACCAGCATTGATACCCGCCAATCATGCCATTGCAATTTAACCCAGTTAAACTCTTTGCCGGAACCGGCAGTAAAGCATTAGCTCACAAAATTGCCGCCAGTTACGGCAAACCTCTTGGTAACGTTACACTAAGCCGATTCAGTGACGGGGAATTCCAGCCTTCTTATGATGAAACTGTTCGTGGATGTGATGTATTTCTAATCCAGTCCACTTGTCAGCCAAACGATAACCTTATGGAACTGCTGTTAATGATCGATGCCGCTAAGCGTGCATCTGCGCATTATATAACCGCAATTGTTCCTTATTATGGTTTCTCTAGACAGGATCGTAAAGATAAACCACGGGTAGCCATTGGTGCTAAACTGGTTGCGAACCTGTTACAGGCAGCGGGCATCAGCAGGATCATGACCATGGACTTACACGCGGCCCAGATACAGGCGTTTTTTGACGTACCTGTAGATCACCTGGATGCCTCGGTAATTTTTGTGCCTTACATCAAAAGTTTAGGTCTTAGTGATTTGATCATTGCATCGCCAGATATGGGTGGTTCTTACCGTGCACGTACCTTCGCCAAGTTCTTTAATGCAGAGGTAGTGATTTGTGATAAGCGACGTAAACGTGCGAACGAGATCGAGTCCATGTCGATTATTGGTGATGTTAAAGGGATGGATGTGGTTTTGATTGATGATGTTTGTGATACCGCAGGCACGTTATCAAAAGCAGCCGGCTTGATCATGGAAAAAGGTGCTAAAAGTGTAAGAGCAGTATGTACCCATCCGGTTTTATCAGGCAAGGCATACGAAACGATTGAGCATTCGGCTTTGACGGAGCTGATCGTGACCGATACCATTCCTTTGAAAAGGGAAAGCGAAAAGATCAGGGTATTGAGTACTGCTGACTTATTTGCCAAGGCCATTGCGAATGTAAATGAGCATGGCTCTATCAGTGACTTATTTAAAGTATAACAATAATAAATAACCGAAGCCAGTACATTGGGTAGGACGCTTCAAATTAATCAAAATCAATAAAATGAAAACAATCGCAATTAGCGGTTCTCCAAGAGAGAACGTAGGGAAACGCGATGCTAAAGAGCTTCGCTATGAAGGCAAGGTTCCTGCAGTATTGTATGGTGGTCAAGAGCAAATCCATTTTGCTGTAGTTGCAACTGATTTAAAGGAAGCTATCTACACACCAGAAGCAAACTTCTTAGAAATTGACATTAATGGTACTAAAAATAAAGCGATCATTAAAGAGCTTCAATTTCACCCACTAACTGACCTTTTATTACACGTAGATTTTCTACAGTTGTTTGACGATAAAGAAATCCTTATGGAGATCCCTGTTAAATTAACCGGAACTTCTCCAGGTGTTAAAATGGGTGGTAAACTGGTTCAAAAATTACGTAAACTTCGTGTTAAAGCCTTGCCTGCAAACATGCCACAAGTGGTAGAAGTAAGCATTGCTAAATTAGAAGTTGGTAACTTGTTCCGTGTACGTGATATTGCTAAAGGCGATTACGTAATCACCAACACTCCTGAAGATACTATCGTATCTGTAGGTATGTCAAGAGCTTTAAAACAAGCTGAACAACAAGCTGGTAAAAAATAAGCTTTATGCTTTGCAAGGAAAAGGCCGCCATTGTGCGGCCTTTTTTTGTGCCCGCTTTCCCGCAGCTAAATCCTAAGCCCTATATTTGCGCTGCATGAAATACTTGATCGTAGGTTTAGGAAACATCGGGCCCGAATATGCCCACACCCGTCACAATATTGGTTTTGATATCGCAGATGAGCTGGTGAAGTCGCTGGAAGGCAGCTTTAAGAACATTCGCCTGGCCTACTACTCGGAGGTTTCCTTTAAAGGCCGTAAACTGCACGTGATAAAGCCTACCACCTATATGAACCTCAGCGGCAAAGCAGTGAACTACTACATGCAGGAACTAAAGATCCCTTTGGAAAACGTATTGGTGCTGGTGGATGATCTGGCTTTACCATTAGGGAAACTCCGCCTGAAGTTGCAGGGCAGCAGTGCAGGCCATAACGGACTGAAAAGCATCGAAGCACTTTGTGGTGGGCAGCAATACCCGCGGTTACGGTTCGGCATCAGCGATAATTATCCGAAAGGCCGGCAGGCAGATTATGTGCTGGCGCCCTTCGACAAGGATGAACAGCTGGAATTACCCGCGTTGATCGACAAGAGTGTCGAGTTGATCAAGAGCTTTGTAACGGTTGGCCCGGCAAAGACCATGACCGCTTTTAATTCCTGATCTTAATAGACCATACATAAACTGGCTATTTTGCTGTGCAGCAATTTAACATCGAAAGGCTTGCTCAGGATGTCGTTGGCACCCGCCTCAATCGCAATCTGGCGGTCGGTTTCCATTACCGCTGCAGAGAAGGTGATTATCGGTGTATTTTCCTTTCCCGGAACAGCGCCCTGGCGGATGAGCTTTATGGCTTCCAGACCATTCAGTACCGGCATAAAGGTGTCCATCAGGATCATATTGTAATCCTCAGCTGCCAGGCGATCTAAAGCCTCCTGTCCATTCTCTACGACATCGGCTTGTATTTTCCATGATTTCAGGATCCGCAGGATCAGGAACTGGTTAATGGCATTATCTTCTGCCACCAGGATCTTTAAGCCCTCTAATGCTTTTAAATCATTGGCTGCAGGCACAACGACCGGACTGATCTTAACTTCGGGCAGTTCATATCGGTTGCTGAAGCTGAAGGTACTACCTTTAAATTCTTCACTGGTTACTTCCAACACGCCATTTTTCAGTGCAGCAAGTTGTTTTACAATGGAGAGGCCTAAGCCCGTGCCACCGTACTTTAAGGTTGTAGAATCCTCTGCCTGTTCAAAAGTTTCGAAGATCTTGTCGATGTTCTCTTTCGCGATGCCGATGCCAGTATCTATCACGGAAAACTTTAAAAGGCACTCCGTCTCTGTCCGCTCTTCGCTGGTCACTTTCAAGGTTACGCTGCCTTCAATGGTGAATTTAATGGCATTGCTGACCAGGTTCATCAGAATTTGGTTTAGCCGCAAAGAATCCGCAATCACGGTATCAGGTACGTCATCGCCGATCTCCAGCAGGAGCGAAATGCCCTTGTCCTTCGCCTTAATCTTCAGGATATTCACCACGTCATTACAGATTGCACGCACCTGGGTGGCCACGCGGACGATCTTAAACTTGCCGGATTCAATCTTGGAGAGATCAAGGATGTCGTTGATCACACCCAGCAATGCATTTGAACTTACATCCAGCAGGCTGACCATTTCTTTCTGCTCCTGGTCCAGTTCCGTGAGCTGCAACAGCCTGGTGATGCCAATGATGCCGTTGATGGGGGTACGGATCTCGTGGCTCATGTTGGCAAGGAAGTTCTCCTTGATGCGCTTTCCTTGCTCAGCAAGTTCTTTGGCCTTGATCAGCTCGTCCTGGTACTCCAGCAGTTCCTGGTTCTTGTTCTTCAGGTCCCGCTGGGTCCGGGTAAAGCGGATGAAAGCATCCACTTTGGCAGCAGTTACAAAGGGGTTAAGGGGTTTGAACAGGTAATCTACGGCACCTGATTGATAACCCTGAAGGGCAAACTCGGTATCTGTGGAAATGGCAGTGACGAAGATGACCAGGATGTCTTTCGTTTTAGGATTGCTCTTGAGGAGCTTTACCAGTTCGAAGCCATCCATTTCCGGCATTTGCACGTCTACAAGTGCTATAGCAATATCGTTTTCCCAGGCAATGCGTAGTGCATCGTTAGGACGTGTTGTTGTTAGTATGTTGATATCATCGCGCTCTAGGAGCGCTTCAAGTGCGATGATATTTTCTGGCCTGTCATCAACAATTAATATGTTAATCTTCTCCATGTTCCATCTGGTCCCTTATGTGATTTTCTGATAGATGTTGTTTTTTCTGTCAATGACCTTAAAGCGCCTGGCCACATTACCTTTCAGACTTTCCTTACTTCCTAAGCAAAGAAAGCCAAAATTAGCCAAACTGTCGTAAAATAACTGAAGGACTTTTTCCTGCAGCACCGGATTGAAGTAGATCAAAACGTTACGGCAGGAGATGAGATGGAACTCATTGAATACACCGTCGGACACCAGGTTATGAATGGAAAATAAGGTTCTTTGTTTTAGCGCAGGGATGATACAGGCCGTTCCATGGCTGCTCTGATAGTAGTCTTCGAGGGTTCTTATACCAGCAGCCTGCTGATAATTTTCGGCGTAGAGCTTCATCAGCTTCAGCGGGTATTGACCGTTCCTTGCCTGGTCTATGACGAGGGCATTGATGTCTGTGCCATACATGAAGGAGCGTTGATACAGCCCTTCTTCCTCGAAGGTGATGGCAAATGAATACAGCTCTTCGCCGCTGGAGCAGCCGGCATTCCATACTTTGATGTGCTGGTAAGACCTGAGGTAGGGGATGACATGACTTTTGAGTGCCTGAAAGAATTCGGGGTCTCTGAACATCTCGGTAACGTTCACGGTAATTTCCGTGAGGAAATGTTCAAAATAATCCGCGTTATTGGTAAGCAGGTTTTTAAGCTCAAAAAGGCTTAGGTTCTGCAGCTGGGCAATACGTGCTACCCGTCTTTTTAGGGAGGCAGATGAATAGTTGCTAAAATCAAAACCATGTACATTTCTGATCAGCTGAACCAGATGGTCCATTTCTTCAAAGGAGATGTTTGTAGGCATATAATGTATTCTTTAGCTAAGCCAAACCCTCATCAATGACAGCAACTTATCAATATCCACAGGTTTGGAGATGTAATCGCTTGCACCTGCATCCAGACATTTCTGCCTGTCGTTTTTCATCGCCTTAGCCGTTAGCGCAATGATCGGCGTTTTACCGTAATGCTCATCTTTCCGGATCCTGCCTATGGCTTCATAGCCGTCCATCTCCGGCATCATAATATCCATTAGGATCAGGTCAATATGCGGTGTGGAGGACAGCTTTTCAATGGCTTCTCGACCATTGTTGGCGATCACGATTTCCATGTCATACTCGTGCAGGGCTGTTGACAGTGCAAAGATATTGCGCATGTCATCATCTGTGATGAGAATGGTTTTTCCTTTTAATACTTTTTCCTGGTTTGTAGGCTTCGGTTTGCGTGGGGGCTCTGCAGGGGCCGTGGCTTTGCTTTGCTGCTGCAATTTGTTGATGAACAAACTTACTTCATCCATCAGTCGTTCGTTAGACTTATTAGACTTCAGTACCATCGCTTCCGAATACCTCATGATCTTTGTCATCTTGTCCTGATCCAACTCCATAGCAGTGTTGATGACCACTGGGATGTGTGCCAGCTCGGGGATGTTTTTGATCTTGTCCAGCAGCTCCATACCCGAGATATCCGGCAGGTTAAGGTCGAGGATGATGCAGTCGAAACTTTGCTGCTGCAGCAGGGCCATGGCCTGCTGACCATCGAAAGCCTGACTTACTTCAATACCTCTGGAAGTTAATTGTGCCTTCACGATCTCGCTTTGCAGTTCCTGGTCCTCAATGATGAGCACGGACTTGAAGTTATTGAGCTGTGCATGTTCCAGCAGTTCAAAGGCCTCATTGAGGGCGGTACGTTCAATAGGCTTTTTCAAGAATCCAATAGCACCTTCCTTTTGAGCGCGATCGGGATTGTTTTCGCCGGAAGACATCATGTGTACCGGGATGTCGCGCGTAACCGAATCCGCTTTCAAGGTTTTCAGAATTGCCCAGCCATCGGTGTCGGGAAGAAAGATATCGAGTATGATGGCATGTGGAAGTTCGGCTCTGGCAATGCTTAAGGCTGTTTTTCCATCATGTGCGAGCAAGGGTTGATAACCTTTCTGGATGGCATATTGCTCCAGCAGTTTTGCAAACATCAGGTCGTCTTCAACAATCAGCAGGGTATGGGCGCTACTATGCATTGGTGCGGGCTGTGTGCCCTGTATTTGCGTGATGTTTACAGCTGCGTTATTTGAGCTGCTAACCGCGGTTGCATGCGCTGGAAGGTAAAGGGTAAAGCGGCTTCCTTTACCGGCTTCGCTCGACAGCTGAATTTCGCCACCCAACAAGGCGGCAAGCTCCTTGCTGATGGATAAACCCAGGCCGGTGCCGCCGTACTTGCGGCTTGTAGAGCCGTCGGCCTGCTGGAAAGCTTCAAAGATCAACTTCTGTTTTTCATCGGGAATACCAATGCCTGTGTCGGAGATGGAGAAAGCCAATATCGGTGACTCGCTGCCGCTCAGTTTGGCCGAGTAAAAGCCCTGTGCAGCTGAAGCTAGTTCTACCTGCAGGTTTATGCTGCCATCTTCGGGTGTAAATTTAAAGGCATTTGAGAGTAGGTTTTTGATGATCTGTTCAACCCTTCCAGCATCTGATTGAAAGGCTTCGGGAACATCAGGACCTATCGTGGTGTTGAAGTGGATGTGTTTAGAGTTTGCAATTTCCGAAAATAACAGTTCCATGTTCCGGCAAACCGAGGCAGGGCTTACGTTTTCCTGGATCAGCTCAACCTTACCCGATTCTATTTTGGATAGATCCAGGATGTCGTTGATGAGGTTTAGCAGATCTGCACCTGCATTGTGGATGACGCCGGCATATTTGATCTGATCCTCAGTAAGGTTTGATGGTTTATTCTCCTTCAGAATTCTTGCCAGGATCAAGATGCTGTTTAGTGGTGTACGCAGTTCATGGCTCATGTTGGCCAGGAATTCTGATTTATACCTGCTGGATGCTTCCAGTTCCTCGGCTTTCATGCTCACCGCTTCCTTGGCCTGGTTGATGGCCAGGTTCTTTTCTTCCAGCTGCTGGGCCTTTTCTTCCAGTTCAGCATTTGTCTGTTGCAGTTCTTCCTGTTGGATCTTCAGCTCTTCCTCGGAGGCCTGTAGCTGTTCAGATTTGTAAACCAACTCTTCATTAGTGGTAAGCAGTTCTTCCTGTTGACTCTCCAGTTCTTCCCTTTGGGCCTGCAGTCTGTCATACAGCTGACGTAACATCACTTGAGACATGGCACTGTTTAGGCCTACGCCGATGCTCGCTGCCAGGCTTTCCAGAAACAACATGCTGTCTTCATCAGGCTCATTGATAAAACCTAACTCGAATATGGCAATGGTATCCTGATTGTGTCGAACCGGAATCAGGTACAGCTGGGTAGGTTTGCTTTCGCCAATTCCAGAGCGAACCTTCAGATAGTGGTCTGGCAGGTTCCGTATAATGCTCAGCTGACCATCCTTTGCTGCCTGGCCCACCAACCCTTCACCCAACTTTATCTTAGGGTTGCTGTGGTTATTTGGGGCTGCGAAACTTGCTTTAATCGACAGTTCATGGTTCTCATCGCTGAAATACATCAAACCTACGGTTGCTTTCGTGTACCTGCATACCTCTTGCAGGATATTACTCGCCAGATTGTCCAGCTCCTGAGTGCCAAACATCAGCTCGTTAACCTTTCGCAAGGCTTGCATAAGCTTGTTCTTCTGTTCGTTGTCGAAAGATAGCTGCGCAAGCCGTTCATTACGTTCTTTTACCTGCTCTTCAACACGCTTCTGGAAGTCGAAGGTCTTGCGGATGAGCGTTAATAAATAGAGTACCAGTCCGAAGATGGTCAAAGAACTCACGATTACAATGGCAATCGTTCGTTTGGAATTCATCTCAGATGCCTGAGCACGCTCCTGCAATAAACGGCGCTCTTCAGCAACAAGCCTTTCGATATCTGCCAGAATCTTTTCCTTGTAGATCCTGCCTTTTTCGGCGGTGCCTAAAAGTTCGGGTGTGATCTTTTGCTTTTCCCGGTATAGATCAAGATTGGCTTGCATTGCACCGACTTTCAGCCTTACAGTTGCTGCAAGTGTGTCCATGCTGCGGGACTGCTTCAGGTTGTCTGACACCAGGTCACGCAGGCTGTCGACTGCCGGAATGATCTTCGAGGCATGCTGATGATAAGGATTCAGAAATTTTTCGGACCCCGTAAGCATGTAACCGCGCATGGCCGTTTCGGCGGTTACGATCCTCAGGTCAAGTGCCTGTATTTTGTTGATGACTTCATAGGTATGACTCTCCCAGGCATCGCTTTTTCTGGTAGACAAAACACTAAGACAGGAGGTAATAGCTGAGATGAGTGCAAAGATCAGGGTAATGGTGAAGCCCACCAGCACCTGCCTTTTGAATGCAGTATTAAGCATATTATAGGAATGTAAACGAATTTTTACGCAATAGTAACTAATATAAAGAGGAGAACAAAAATTTAACAGTATTTAACAGATAGTTGAAATAAAATTTCCTTAGACTTGTAACTAACAAATTAGTTTTACGTCTTATCATCCACTTAAACCATTTTAAATGAGAGCGCTCTCTATCATGCTATTCCTAACATGTGTCTGTTTCTACAATGTTAAAGCCCAGGTTTCACCGGAAACCTCCTCCATCAAAGGTATTGTCATCGACTCGGCTTCCAATAAAGGCCAGGATTACATTACCGCCGCATTAAAAAAAGATAATGCGACAATTAAAACTGCTTTGTCGAAGAGCGATGGTTCTTTTCAGATCGACAAGGTTGCACCGGGAAATTATACCCTCGTTATTGTTGCCATGGGTTTTAACCCCAGGTCAATTCCTGTGGTAGTAAAAGATGTGAAAACCTACGACCTGGGTAAGATCAAGATCTCCGGTACGGCCAAGAACCTTGCGGAGGTCAATGTTACCGCTGCCCGACCGATCATCAAACAGGATATCGATAGGATTACCTACGACATTCAGGCGGATCCAGAGAGTAAGGTGAATACTGTGTTGGACATGATGCGGAAAATTCCTTTACTTTCTGTGGATGCGGAGGATAACATTCAGCTTAAGGGAAGTGGCAGTTACAAGATCCTGATCAATGGAAAGCCTTCCTCATTGGTGGCACGTAATCCCTCTGATGTGTTCAAGAGTATGCCTGCGGCAAACATTGAAAAAATTGAGGTGATCACTACACCACCGGCTAAGTATGACAGTGAGGGTTTGGCGGGTATCATCAACATCATTACGAAGAAGAATATTGACGCGGGTTATAATGGTAACCTGAACATCAGACATTCCTTTCCGGCAGGTGGACCTGGTGGATCTGGCTCCTTAACAGTTAAGCAAGGTAAACTGGGTATTTCTGGTTTTGGTATGCTCAACCAGTTTGAGAATCCGGGAACGATGTTCCGCAGTGAAAGAACAACCACAGGCAATCCCTTACTGGGTATTCCCGCAACTGCTTTGAACCAGAACGGGACAAACGGTAACGATGGTAATTCGGGGTACATGAGTGTTGAGCTTAGCTATGAGATCGACACCTTGAATCTGCTTTCCGGTGATCTGTCGTTCAATAGATATACTTATGATGGAACATCAAATCTTACCTCAGCCTTGCTGCAGGCCAACAATCCTTACCAGTCATACCGTTCTGTCAGCAACTCGGGTAATCTAGGTGATGGTTACGACTTCAGTGTGAATTATCAAAAGGGTTTTAGAAGCAACAAGAACCGCTTGCTTACTTTGTCCTACCGCTCCAGCACTTACGGTGGCAACACGGAATCCGCTTACAACATATTTGACCGGATCAACTACGATGCGCAGACCTTTCCCAACTATAGTCAGTTTAATGATGAAGAACAAAAGGAGCAAACCATTCAGGCCGATTACGTGCATCCTGTAGGTAAGTGGAACATAGAAGGAGGGCTAAAGGCAATTCTTCGTGATAACAACAGTATGTTCGAGTACCAGGGCCAAAATGCAAGTGGCGATTACGTCGTTGATTCAACGAGAACCAACAACTTTAATAACAATCAGAATGTGTATGGTATCTACAACTCTTACCAGTATAATCTGAGCAACTGGGGCTTCAAAGCTGGCTTGAGGGTGGAGTTGACGACGATAGACGCAGATTTCATTTCTCAGTCTTCTAATCTGGATGAGAGCTTTTTTAACATCATCCCCTCGGTTTCGGTAAACAGGAAGTTTAAAAATATGAGTAGCCTGAATTTCGGCTATACACAGCGTATCGAGCGTCCAGGTATCTGGCAGCTGAACCCTTTTGTACAGCGTCAGCCGAACTTCGAGTCTAGTGGAAATCCGGATCTTGAACCAGTTTTAAATAACAGCTTTGAGTTAAACTACAGTAAATTTAAAAAGGGTTCGATCAATATAGGCCTAAACTATTCGTTTGCGAATAACACCATCCAGCGTGTGAGTAGCTATATTCCTGAAACGGAGATTACCAGATCTACTTTTGTAAATACCGGTAAGGACCGGAAGCTAGGTACGAACTTTAACATCAACTATCCAATATTACCGACCCTAAATCTTTCATTGGGGGGTAATATGAATTACATCTGGTTGGAAGGCTTTGTAAATGATGAGACCGTTAGCAATGATGGTTTAACGGGATACATGTATGGGTACCTGAACTACAGGCTCAAATCAGGATGGCGATTGGGTGGTAATTTCTCTTACAGCAGTGCATGGATCACCCTGCAAGGCAGCTCCAGGTCAAGATGGAATACTGCTCTTTCTTTAGGCAAGGACATTATTAAAGACAAATTAACCTTCTCGGGCAGTGTAAGTAATCCTTTCCAGAAATTCCAGCCCTTTGAAAATGAGGTGGAAGGTCCTAACTTTAGCCAGCGTACCTACAGCGAAAACTATTACAGACGTTTCAACATGAGTTTGAACTGGCGTTTTGGTAAGCTAAAAGAATCTATTAAAAAGAACAAAAGAGGAATCAGCAACGACGATGTTAAATCGGGTGGCGGTTCAGGATCAAATTAAAAGAAATGATTAAAGTATACGGAATCCCGAATTGTAATTCAGTAAAGAAAGCCATCACCTGGCTTAAGGATCATAATTTGGAATATGAATTCCACGACTTCAAGAAAGAAGGCGTAAACGCAGACCAGCTGAAAAGCTGGTCTGCTGTGTTTGGTTGGGAGCAGGTGCTGAATAAAAAAGGCACTACCTGGCGTAAGTTGGATCCTGCGCAGCAGCAGGCAGTCAAAGATGAAAACTCCGCCATTAAAGTAATGCTGGCTACACCAAGTGCCATCAAACGCCCGGTTATTTTACTGGATGAACAGCCGGTACTGCTTGGCTTCAACGAAGATTTGTACCCCCAAAAACTTAAATAATAAACCCTCGCTGTTGTTTGTTGTTATGCTAAAACCAATGCAGACTAAGCTGTGTTGGAACACACTATGATTAGAAAGCTTCTGTTATTATCACTATTTGTGCTTCCACTTAAGCTGGCTGCACAAACCTCCATAAGCGGCCGTGTTTATGATTTTGAGAATAAATTGCCGCTGGCACAAGTTGAAGTGCAGAACCTGAACAACAAGCAAGTGGTGAAAACGGCTGCGGCGGGTCAGTTTTCCTTAAGTGCCAAGCAGGGTGATGTGCTCACCTTTACGCTCAAAGGTTATCATGCAGATACGCTGTATTTAACCAGTATGCGTCCGGTGGCCGTCTATCTTCCAAATTCTTCCATCAATCTGAATGAGGTAAGGATTCAAAGTGCCAAGTTATCACCCTACCTGGAACTGGAGACTATTAATGCCGGTATTAAGCCAACCAAACGTATCGAAGGTGATGATCTGGCTGGTAAGAAGAACAACGACCGTGCAGGAGGAGTAATCCTTAATCTTGGCTTTGATAAAATGAAAGCCCAGCGGGAGAAAGAACAACGTCTGACAGAAAATGAGGGGGTGGAAAATGAGATCCGTCTTAACTTCAATGAAACCACCGTTGGTAATGTGACTAAGCTTAAGGGTGATGAACTTAAGGCCTTTCTTTCCATTTATCAGCCCAGTGTAGACCGTGTAAAAAGTGAAGCACCTTTCAATTACACTTTGTACATTGCACAAGCATACCAGGCATGGCTTAAATTGCCGCCTGCACAACGAAAAGTACCTAAATTTAAATAACGATTATGATTAAAAACTGCAGTAAATCACTTCTGCTTTTTCTTGGTCTCCTCGCTGCTGGAAGTACCCTCCAGGCGCAGGAAAGTGCTAGTCCACAGACCAGCAAATACAATTCACATGAGGCATTCAGCCCATTGTTCTACACTTCAAACGGCAATGAGTACCGCTCTGCAAGTGGCTATCCAGGACCTAAATATTGGCAAAACCGTGCGGATTACAACATTACCGCAAATCTGGATGAACAGACGCACAACATCACCGGTACGGTAACGATCACCTATAAAAACAACAGCCCGGATCAGCTGCCTTTCCTTTGGCTGCAGCTGGATCAAAACCTTTTTTCCAAACAGTCGCGCGGTAACGCCTTAATCCCGAAAGGTAGCCGTTATGGTGCCCGTGGCGAGCAGATTGATGGTGGTTACAAGATCACTAACCTGAGTGTGACGCAGAAAGCGAAAGCGGTTAAGTTTAACTCGCTGATCGAAGACACCAGAATGCAGATCCAACTGGATCAGCCAATGGCTGCAAATGGTGATCTGATCACCATTAAAATGGATTATTCCTTTCCGATTCCGGTGAATGGATCTGACCGTTTGGGTCACCTGACCACTAAAAACGGAGAGATCTACAGTATTGCGCAGTGGTTTCCAAGGATGAGCGTTTATGATGACGTGACTGGGTGGAACACGTTACCTTACTGGGGTGCAGGAGAGTTTTACCTGGAATATGGCGACATTACCTATTCCATTACGGCAGCAGCTAATCAGGTGGTTTTAGGCTCTGGTGAGCTGTTAAATCCACAGGAAGTATTTACGGCAGAAGAGCTTAAGCGCTGGAATGCAGCAAAGAACAGCGACAAAACGGTAATCATCCGTTCCGAAGCTGATGTGCTAAACCCGGCTTCAAGACCTTCCAAATCTAAGCTGACCTGGAAATACAGGATGAATAATACCAGGGATGCTGCATGGGCATCTTCCAAAGCTTTTGTGGTTTCCGGTGCAAGGATCAATTTGCCAAGTGGTAAGAAGTCCTTCGCTGTAGAAGCACATCCTGTAGAAAGTAATACCCCTGATGGGTATGCACGCGGCGCAGAATACGTGAAAGGCAGTATTGAGCACTATTCAGAGAAGTGGTTTGAATATCCATATCCGATGGCGGTAAACATTGCATCCAACATCAGTGGTATGGAATATCCTGGTATCGTTTTTTGCGGCTGGGAAGCCAAAGGTGAAGACGCATGGGGTGTAATTGACCATGAGTTCGGACACACCTGGTTCCCGATGATTGTGGGTAGCAATGAGCGTAAATATGGCTGGATGGATGAAGGATTCAATACTTTTATCAATAACATTTCCAAGACCGTGTTTAACAATGGTGAGTTCAACAAAGGCCGCATGGATTACCAGGGTATAGCTAAGTATATGGCCAGACCAACCAATGAGATTGTGATGCTTGAACCAGATGCCATGCGCGAAGCAAACATTGGTATCAACCTTTACTACAAGCCGGCAATTGGACTAGAGATCCTGCGTAAGCAGATCCTTGGTGAGCAACGCTTTGATTATGCTTTCCGCAACTACATCAAACACTGGGCTTATAAACATCCGACACCTACAGACTTCTTCCGTTCTATGGAAAATGCTGCGGGTGAAGATCTGTCCTGGTTCTGGAGAGGCTGGTTTATGGAAGACTGGACCATGGATCAGGCGATCAGCGGCGTAAAAGAAGCGAAGAATAAAGCTGGTGCGCGTGAAGGTTACGACATTGTTGTTGATAACCTTGGCAAATTACCGATGCCAATTATTCTTGGCGTAGAAACAGCAAGCGGTAAAAAAGATATCGTTAGAATCCCAGTGGATGTCTGGATGCGTAATAGCAGCTGGACGGTTCGTTTCCCGACAACGGAAGAAGTTGTTGCGGTTACCATTGATCCGGATCATGAATTGCCGGAGGTTAACGCGGCAAACAATACCTGGAAAAAGTAAGGGGTATTTATAATGCAAAAAGGGCTGCTATAAACCATATAGCAGCCTTTTTGCATTATTGTGTTTACTTATTTCATCGTAACTTCCGCCAGAATAGGGAAGTGGTCTGATACAAATTTACCCCGGTAGGTATCCGTAAGAATTCCCCAGCGTTTAGCGGTAAAATGTTTAGTTACAAAGATGTGGTCAATAACGCCAGTATTATCCAGCTGTTTGCCCCAGCCATTAAAAGAGGCGTTGTTTACATAAGGTTTTTCTACCTGGTTGTAAGTGTCATTTAAAAAACCCGAGTTTTTCAGCTCCAGGTACCATTCACTCTGGTGGTCACCGTTTAAGTCGCCAGTAAATACGGCCGGTGCATTACCTGCAATTTCCTTGATCTTTTTGATCATCAGCTTGCTGCTTTCCACGCGGGCAATCTTGCCCTGGTGGTCGAAGTGTGCATTGAAGAAAAAGAACTTTTTACCGGTTTTAACATCCTGCAGCTGCACCCAGCTCGCGATACGATTACAGCAGGTGGCATCCCAGCCAAGCCCTGGTTTGTCGGGAGTTTCAGATAACCAGAAATCACCTTTGCTCAAAAGCTTAAACTTGTCTTTTTTGTAAAAGATGGAAGAGTGTTCGCCACCGGATTTACCGTCATCGCGGCCTGCACCATGATTTGCATATTCCGGCAGTGAATTGCTGAGGTCATCAATTTGGTTTTTCTTGCCCTCCTGGGTTCCAAAAACGTCAAACTGGTGGAAGCGCATTACGTTCGCCGCAAATTCCCTGCGGTCCTCCCAAAGGTTGCCCACGTCACCACGGTTGTCATTGCGTACGTTGAAGCTTCCGAAGATGTAAGTCTGGGCATAAGCACCGCAGCTGATGCAAATGAGCAAGGCTGCGGTTAATAAGTGTTTAATTTTCATTATTTATAATTCAGGTTTATGATTAATGATTTACCATCCCGGGTTTTGACCCAATGCCGGATTGAACAATCGGTCGGTTTCCGGGATAGGATAAAGGTAGTTTTTATCTGTGAACACACGTGGTGTTGTGGTTAACCAGGTTAATTCACCGGAGGTGTTGTTAGACAAACGCTGTGGATTTGGTCCGCCATTCAGCGTTGGCGCAACGTTGATGTAGTTAACACCCGGTACCCGGTTCGCAGGCATCACCTGGTAGAAGGCAACATCCATGATACCATCTTCGTTAAGATCCATTGGTACATCCAATGCAGGCACGTAGAAGCCATTCCAAACCTTGGTCATCAGATCGCCCTTTTTCCATCTCACAATATCGTCAAAGCGTAAGCCTTCAAAAGAAAGTTCAATGCCGCGCTCTCTTCTGATTTCCAGCAAAGCTGGGTCTGAGATTTCAGGGAAGTAATTTGCCTGCAGGTAAGGATCTGCAACCGTTGGTTTGGTGCTCAAGCCACCGGTGATACCCGCACGCTGGCGTAACGCACCAATGGTTCTGGTCCAGTCCGCATCGCTGAAGGTGCCCAGCTCGGCTTTCGCTTCTGCATAGTTTAACAGGATCTCCGCATAACGCATCAAAGGAATGGAGTTGATGTTTTGTCCACCGCCATCATAGCGCACATCGTCCAGCACAAATTTGATCGGCTGGTAACCGGTGTAGGTGTAGGAGAAAACCGGCGGTGCAGGCTCAGGCGTTCCGCCGTTGATCCGTTTGTAGTCGCCCATTCTGATGGTTTGCTGTAGACGTTTGTCCCTGTTCTTTACCTCATCTTTGAATTCCAGGGTTTGATATCCAAGCCTGCTGGTGAATGGTGTACCATCGATATTCAGGTAGGTGTTTACGAAGGTACGCACCAAACTTACCCGGGAACCGTAGGTCGCGCTGGTCCACCACCAGTTCGCATCATTGTAAACAGCAAGGTTAGCATCGGTAACTGCCGCAAGCATCACTTCTGTGGCAACAGGAGCCGTGCTGATAAACAGGTTCCGATAGGCAAGATCTGTGCCCCCAGCAGTATTCAACGTAAATCCGCCGTCTGACATCACCTGCTCCGCGGCATTTGCCGCTTCCTGTAGCCACTGATCTGCGGAACCCGCAAGCCCTGCTTCTGTGTGGTATTTGCGGTAGGTGCCTTCGTATAATGCTATTCTCGATTTGAGTCCAAAAGCGACATATTTGGTGATCAGCGAGCGGCTATTATCGTTCGTTCTGCTGATGTTTTCACAAGCGTAATTGATGTCCGCCAGTACCGAATCCATAACCAGGGAACGTTTGTCGCGGCCGTTGAAAAGTGTTGGATCATCAACGGTGAAGGTTTTGTTGATCCATGGCACATCACCAAAGCGGCGAACCTTATCGTAATAGAAATAGGCCCTGAAGAACCTTGCAAGTGCAGTATATTGCTGCCTTACTGCTGGTGCTACTTTAGGGTCGTTATTGTTCTCCAGGAAGTAGTTGATGTTCCTAAGGTTGGTCCAGGTCCATCCGCTACTTTGACGGGGCCCATAAGCACCTTCAACAAGAAACTCCGGCGCCTGACTTCTGGCAGAGTAATCAGCCATGGCATCACCTTTATGGGCGTCAGAAGCATTAGGCAGGATGTTATAAAAGGAATTGGTGTAAAGCTCAAGACCTTTTTCATTGCTGAACACTGCCTCTCTGGTTGCGGTATCTTCTGGTGTCTGATCTAGTTTCTTACACCCGGCAAAGCCAATCACTACGGGTATAAGACAAAATAAGAACTTCTTCATATTAATATTTTTTATATGCTTGTTGTTAGATTTAGATTCTTAAAACGTTGCCGATAAACCTAAGCTGAAGGTCTTAAGAATAGGGTAATTATTTCCGTTTCCACTGTTGCTGTCGCCGGTTAAGATGGCGTCAGATTTTCCGATGTTCTCCACGTCCAGGTCTCTGGTCACTTTGTATAGTGGTGATGATGACCATAGGTTTTCTCCGGAAAGGAATACCCGTACATTGCTTAACCCTGCTTTTTTAACAAAGCTTTGTGATAGGGTATAGCCCAGTTGAAGGTTTTTCAGCCTGATGTAGGATACATCCTGCAGGTATTTCGTTTGTGCCTGGGCCAGTGTGCCTGATCCATTCTGTGCAATATAACCTCTATACCTAGGGAAGTAAGCGTTCGGGTTTTCAGGGCTCCAGATGTTGCCGATGTGTGATGTCGGGATCTTATTATAAGGGCGGTTGTACTGACCCCAGAAAGTTCCATTCTCCGTACCTGGATACCAGTCCATCGAACCAACACCCTGGAAGAAGGTGCTGAAGAAGAATCCCTTCCAGTCTGCACCAAGGGCAATACCATAAGTGTAACGCGGGGTAGAGTTACCGATAACCTGACGATCACCCGGATTGCCGACCGTGTTGTCACCATTGTTGATTACCCCATCGCCATTGATATCCCGGAACTTGATATCACCCGGAAGGCTTTTGCTGGTGTTGGATGATTTGTATAGAATCTGACTAGGTGAGTTGGCTACATCGGCCTCCGAAAGGAAGTACCCATCAGTTACGAAGCCCCAGATTTCACCCACGGTTTGCCCTGCATAGTAGTCCGTTAAGCGCTGATCCGGGTTGTTGTACTTCAGGATCTTTGATTTGTAATCCGCCAGGGTAAGTCTTACGGAGTAGCTCAACGGTGAGCCACCCACTTCCACCCGGTCATTCCAGCTTAGGTTTGCTTCCCAGCCTGTTGTCCTTAGGTCTGCATAATTTCCTTTAGGTACACCCGTTCCAAATACAGCAGGCAGGGTCATACCTACAGTAAACATGTCTGTCGTTTTACGGGTATAAGCATCTCCGCTGAAGTTTAAGCGGTTGTTCAGGAATGCGATATCCAAACCGATGTTTTGCGTGGTTGATGTTTCCCAGGTTAAGCCATTCGGGATAACACCCGGCTGACTGGTTTGTTGCGGGCGTACACCGTTCAGCACACGACCAGATTGCTCGATCTTGAATTTTTCCTGGAAGGCATAGGAAGCGATATTACCGTTACCCAATGATCCGTAAGAGGCACGGATCTTCAAATCCGTAATTACATTCGGGTTAATTTTCCAGAAAGGCTCCTTACTCACGCGCCATCCTGCAGAGAATGAAGGGAAGAAGGCATAACGTTGATTGTCAGGGAACTTCGAAGAACCGTCATAGCGACCGTTCAACTCTACCAGATAACGGTCTTTGAAAGCATAGTTCAAACGGTAGAATCCACCAAGAATGGCCCATTGTTCATAGCCGCCCGAGGTTTGTATGGACTGCCCAAGCGCCAGATTGATGTCGTTCGCATCTTCAAAGATCAACCCGTTACGTAAAGCTTCCAATCCTTTATAGGTTGATTGCTCATAGTTGTAACCTGCAAGCACCTTGATGTAGTGATTTTCGCTGATCTTTGGTTCATATTCCGCGTAGATGTTCGTTACCATATATTGCGTGCTGCGGTTAAGGTTCTGCAGGTCATTATAGTTCAGACCAACATATTCAATAACCCCGGGTTTGCGGCTGTAAGGTACTGGGACGCGTTTCCGGCTTTGATCGTTATCGGTGTTCTGGAAGGTGAAATCACCTTTAACCCTGAATTTATCATCAAAAAAGCTGGTGCTGAAACCAGTTGTGTTACGGAATACCTTGTTGTCCATGTCGATACCATTCTTACCATACCAAAGGTCTCCCACCGTGTAAGCAGAGGAGAAGGTGAGGGTACCATCGGGATTAAACATTGGGGCTACGGTATGCCCTTCATCTGCGATGTTTCGCCAGATACCACCACCTTCGCCAACGTTTAAAGGCGTGTGGTATTTGGAAGCGGAGTAATCAGCGTTGTTGTAAACCTTCAACCAGGGATAAAGCTGAATGGATCCCTTAGCCCTAAGGTTTAACATTTCATAATCATCCGAATTGTAACGGAAAAGACCATTTTGTTTAAAGGATCTTCCGGAAATGTAGAAATCCGTTTTCCCGCTACCTCCAGAGAGGGTAATGTTCTGATCGGTAGCACTTGTGTTGTCCTTGTACAGTTCATCGTACCAGTCGGTATTACCATAGTACACATATTCACCTGCTTCATTCACCTCCGTTTTCGGTAGACCAGGGTTCTCTGAGCGGCGTTTTAGTTCTTCCAGATAGGCAGGGGAGAACTTCACGGTCTTATTGATGTTCTGAGGTGTTTGAGAGTAGTCATTCCAGGCCGACCAACCTTCGTTGAACATGCTGGCAAAGGTATAGCCGTCGCTTACATAGTCCGGAACCGTTGTTGGTGTTTTAATAGACTGTGTAATGCTATAACTGATGGAGGTGCGCTCTTTTGCAGGATTTTTCGTGGTGATCAAAACCACACCAAAAGCTGCTCGTGCACCATAGATGGCAGCGGATGCCGCATCCTTTAACACGGTTACGCTGGCGATATCATTGGGGTTAATACGACCTGGATCACCCTCAATACCGTCAATCAATACCAGCGCATTTCCACCCTGGCCGATGGAGGTCGTTCCGCGAACGTTGAAAGCTGGTGATTGCGTCGGGCGACCATCGGCGATGTTCAGATTCAGGTTGGGGATTACACCCTGAAGTCCTTGTGCCAGATTGGCTACCGAACGATTTTCCAATACTTTCGAAGTCACCTGCGTTACAGCACCGGTGAGGTTTTCCCTTTTCTGCGTACCGTAGCCGACTACAAGCACCTCGTTAAGCGTACCGGTTTCCGCCGTGAGCGTAATGTTCAATGCCGTCGTTTGCCCTGATTTTACCGCAACCTTGGTCTGGGTTGCAGTGGTATAAGAAATAAAGCTGGCCGTCAGCGTGTAAGAGCCTGCTGCAACATCAAAGGTGTAGATACCATCTGAATTACTTTGCACCACGAGGTTGAGCTCCGCGATACGGACACTGGCACCTGGAAGTGGTGCTCCTTTCTCGTCGACGATTTTACCGCTGATTTTTCCGCGGTCCTGATTCTGGAAGCCTGCAGTGTTCCCGATGGCATTTGCCCCTAAGGTGAGGAGCAGAAATGCCATAAACAACACGACTTCCTTTTTAAAATTAAGTACAGTTTTAAGCATGATTGTTTAAGAGTTTATTGTGTACATTTTGATTGGTGGCAAAGGTGTAATGGCTATGTTAGTCCAGCGTTAAGCACAGATTATATAACCATGGGCAAGCCGATGCAGCAGGATATTATCCTGTGCAGCAAGCAGGAGCGCGATGCCCTGAATTACAAAATGGATTTGTTACAGCCTGGTGGACCGGGCTGCAGGTAGAAAAGCAATCGTGTATGTTGCTGGATGCTGAAGTTGGAACAAGCCTAGTATGCTACACGCAAGGCTTGCAGTTACGAGAATGATCATACAGTATTTGGTTTTGGTTGCTCGAAGTTAATTAATGCATGTGCATAGCCTATGCCTGAGTTGTAAATTTAATGTTACCTCTAAAGGAGAGGCAAGCATCTGTTAACATAGAATAAACATCGAAGCTGCCCGGTACGATCTCTCAACCGAAAGACTGGTTTAATGAAAAGTATTCAGGTAAAGTTTTTCCACCTTCTTACGCGCCCAGTCTGTCTTACGTAAAAACTTTAGGCTGGAGCTCATGGTCGGGTTGTTTTTGAAGCAGTCAATTTTAACGTAGGTTGACAGTTCTTCCCAACCGTAGTGCCATACAAGCTGTTTCAGGATAAACTCCAGCGTTTTACCATGCAGGGGGTTGTTTACTTGTTCTTTAATGGCCATGCTGCAAAATTAGGAAGATTAAGTAAATTTGAGCTATGCAAATAAACTTAGGCGATTTTGTCCGTTTTGTAGACGAAAACATAGAGGGTTACGTAACCCGCATCATAGATAATGACACCATAGGGGTAACCGATGCCAACGACTTCGAAATCCCGGTACTCGCTTCTAAGGTCACCCTTGTGCACGGTAGTATCCCTGAGGATGATACGGTAGTTGGGAACCGCCCTGCTGCGGCAGTTGCAGCTGCGGAATTTATCAAAGATGGTGTTTTCTTGGCGCTTGTCAGTGATCAGCACAGCAATTCCGTGGCGCACTTTCATGTGGTGAATAATACTTCGTACGACCTGCTGGTTGCTTTCACAACAGAAAAGAATGATCAATTCAAAGCTGAATTTGCAGGATCATTGTCCGGCAATTCCAGTAAACGTATTTACTCCGCAAACATGAGCGATATCCAGATCTGGCCGAAGTTTAGATTAGAGGTTTTGTTCCATACCGCATCCAGCTTTGAGCCGAAACCGGCGATATTGTTTCACCAGCACCTCAAAGGCAAAGATCTTTCCGTTGCAAAACAGGAGATACCGATGCTTAAAACAAAAGGTTGGTTAATCCAGCTGGATCAAAAGGAAGAGGCTTTGGATCTGGACAAGCTAAAAGCGCGATTTAAATAAGAAAACATAGCTGAGGCGAAGGTCTCAGCTATTCAAGCCATGCTGTTCCGGCTATTTTAAGATCCCTTTTTTAAGTACTTCAACTTCTTTCAGCAGCAGCGGAAATGCAGGTACTGCCATTCCACCGTGATCAAATCCCTGAAGTTCGTACAATCTTGTTGTTTTATGCCCCGCAAGTTTCATCATTCGGTTTAAGTATGCATTCTCCTCATACCTGCCTAACAGTTCCATTTCACGGTCGCCGGTGATGAGCAACATGGGTGGGGCATCCGCCCTGACATGATACAATGGCGCGTACTTATCAATTGTTGGTTGCGTGTCTTTAATGCCCATTTCCTGCCGTACCGTAAAGTGTGTGATCGCCTGACCACTAAATGGAATCAAGCCGGCGATGGCATCTGCATCTAGTTTGTATTTAGCCAGGTATTGTTTATCAAGCGTGATCATTGTTCCAAGATAACCTCCGGCAGAATGCCCGGAAACAAAGATCAATTTATTGTTGCCGCCGTAGTTGGCGATATGCTTAAATGCCCAGGCCACTGCTGCGGCAGCATCCTCAATGTACGCTGGTGCTTTTGCTTTAGGCGACAAGCGATAACCCACTCCGATTACAGCCACACCTTTATCCAGAAGTGCTGCAGGAATCTCCCGGCGCCCGCCAGTGATGCCACCTCCGTGAAACCAAACGATCGTTGCAAAATTCTTAACGTTTTTCGGGTAATAAATGTCAAGCCTGCACTGCGATCTAATGTAGCTATCTGAGATGGAACTTGAATCGGGATAGTAGAAGATATTGTCGACCCGAGTGCCTGATTGCTGGCTAAAGGCCACTGAGCTTGTAAAAACAAGAGTAATAATAATCAGGAGTCGATGGATGAGTTTTGCGTTCGTTCTAGGCGTCATATAAGCTGCTTTGGTTATGATGCAAGTTAAACAGTATCACTTCAGCTACCATATCAATGAAGTAACAATTTTGCAGGAGAAACTAAAGCAAGAAAATCGATTATATCTTTTTAATGAAAATGTCTCTTTCGCGGTTCCATTGAAGCTCATCAGCTTGAATGTAGGCCGTACCTTCTAGAAAGAATATCAGCGAAACCGTTCTGTTCCGCTGATATAGAACCAACCTAAAAATATAGCGCGCTCCCTTTCTCTAAAAACTCTTTGGATTTCTCCTCCATCCCCTTGCTCAACACTTCGTCTTCCTGCACGCCTTTTTCTTTGGCATAGTCCCGTACATCCTGAGTGATCTTCATGGAACAGAAGTTCGGGCCACACATGGAACAGAAGTGGGCGATTTTGGCACCTTCTGCCGGTAAGGTTTCATCGTGAAATTCCTTTGCGGTATCCGGATCAAGTGACAAGTTAAACTGGTCTTCCCAGCGGAACTCGAACCTGGCTTTACTTAGCGCATTATCGCGGTATTGTGCACCAGGGTGCCCCTTTGCCAAATCTGCGGCATGGGCGGCGATCTTATAGGTAATCACACCATCCTTAACGTCTTTCTTGTTTGGTAAGCCCAGATGTTCTTTGGGCGTTACATAGCAAAGCATTGCAGTACCGAACCAACCGATCATTGCAGCACCAATGGCCGAGGTAATATGGTCATAACCCGGAGCAATGTCGGTCGTCAAGGGTCCAAGGGTGTAAAACGGTGCTTCCCCACAGTGGGCGAGTTGTTTGTCCATATTCTCTTTGATCATATGCATGGGAATATGGCCCGGTCCTTCAATGATCGTTTGTACATCATGTTTCCAGGCGATTTTGGTGAGCTCTCCAAGGGTCTCCAGCTCGCCAAACTGCGCCGCATCATTGGCATCAGCGATACAGCCTGGCCTTAAGCCATCACCCAGGGAGAAAGCAACATCATACGCTTTCATGATCTCACATATTTCCTCAAAATGTGTGTACAAGAAGTTCTCCTTATGATGTGCAAGGCACCACTTTGCCATAATGGAACCACCGCGGGAGACAATACCGGTAATTCGCTTTGCGGTAAGCGGCACATAGCGTAAAAGCACGCCTGCATGAATGGTAAAGTAATCTACCCCTTGTTCTGCCTGTTCAATCAGCGTGTCGCGGAACAGTTCCCAGGTCAGGTCTTCGGCTTTACCGTTTACCTTTTCCAAAGCCTGATAGATAGGTACGGTACCAATCGGAACAGGGGAGTTGCGGATGATCCATTCCCTGGTTTCATGAATATTCTTGCCAGTGGATAGATCCATGATGGTATCCGCGCCCCAGCGGCATGCCCATACTGCCTTTTCCACTTCTTCTTCGATACTCGAGGTTACAGCAGAGTTCCCGATGTTGGCGTTGATCTTCACCAGGAAGTTCCTGCCAATGATCATGGGTTCAAGTTCCGGGTGATTGATGTTGCAGGGGATCACGGCACGACCCGCCGCTACTTCAGCGCGGACAAACTCAGGGGTAATATACCCTTTAGGGGTATTCGCACCGAAACTTTGTCCGGCATGCTGCTGACTCATCAGCTCGAAGTCGCCATTGAGCTGTTCCTTCAGCTGGTCTATTCGCTGGTTCTCGCGAATAGCGATGTACTCCATCTCCGGAGTGATGATCCCTTTTCTCGCATAATGCATCTGGCTGACGTTTTTGCCGGCTTGTGCCCGGTATGGTTTGCTGATGTGCGCAAAACGTAAGCTGTTCAGGCTCTCGTCTGCAGCGCGCTGTTGACCATAGCTCGAAGAGATATGATCCAGCTGTTCCACGTCGGCACGGTCCAGGATCCAGGATTCGCGCAGTTTAGGAAGGCCTTTCTTCACATCAATTTCGACACTCGGATCGGTGTAAGGACCGCTGGTGTCGTAGATCGTGACCGCGGCATTAGGGCTGGTTTCGCCAAATCTGCCGTGTAGCTTGGTGTCGCTGACGCTAACTTCGCGCATGGCGACATGAATGTCGTGCAGCTGACCTTTAACAAATACTTTTCTGGATGCCGGGAAAGGGGTTCGGCTAATGACTTCTGCTCCTGGTGTTTTTTCAGTTTTCATGTTGATTGTTTTTACACCTCAGGGAAGCACCTGTATAAGGAATGGCAAACAACATGGATATGTCATTTCACTTTTCCCTTCGGCAGTACTAACTGCATCAGGTTCAAAGGGTATTTCTCAGCACAAGGCACCCCTAAAGTTTTTTATAAAGCTATGAAATCAATTTTATTACCAATGCATTTTGACGTTAAACTGTAAAAATTTATCAAGATTCTATAAGCAAATACCCACCTTAAGCTTTAGATTTGTCTCATCGCATGAAAAGGATACTCTTGATCATACTCGCCTTTGTTTACCTGGGACTTTCTCAGGGGCCAACGGTGTATCTTCATTATTGCATGGGTGAACTGGTCCAGATGGGCATGGAACGCCCAGGTGAATCCAGTGCCTGCGACTTCTGTGGTATGACCCAGACCGCTTCTGACAAGGAAGCTTGCTGCCAGCAGGATGTTAAAAGCATTAAGATCGACAACGTTCAAAAGATCGTTAAAAGCGAGTTCCAGTTTGAACAGGCAGCTCTGCTGTTGCCTAAAACACTCCTGGAAAGATTTCTAAAATCAGTACCCGACCAAGGCATACAGACCTATTTTCCTGATCAGGAAACCCCTCCGCTGCAGGATATTCCCGTCTTCATACGGAATTGCAGCTATCGTATATAATACCATTTCCCTTCTTACACCTTCGTGTAGGGCATCAGGATCATCCTGCTTTGCCCGCCTAAGCTATTAAGTTTTTCATTTCTCCTGTTAAAGCGCTATAAAGCTTTACAGCTGATCGTTTTGCATGCGGTAGCAAGCATCACAAATAAGCATAAATGGTACATAGAATAATAGAATGGTCGCTTCATAACCGTTGGATCGTGCTCCTGCTGGCCACTGGCCTGTTTGTCTGGGGTATATTCGCGGTCAAGAAGAATCCGATTGACGCAATACCTGATCTGTCGGAAAATCAGGTAATCGTTTACACCGAGTGGATGGGCAGGTCCCCACAGCTCATTGAAGATCAGGTTACCTATCCTTTGGTAACCAATTTACAAGGGCTGCCGAAGATCAAATACGTACGTGGTAGCTCCATGTTCGGCATGAGTTTCATCTATGTGATCTTTGAAGATGACGTGGACGTGTACTGGGCCAGAGAAAGGGTGCTGGAGCGTTTAAGCACCATAGGTAACACCTTACCAGATGGTGCGACGCCACAGCTCGGGCCCGATGGTACCGGTGTAGGTCATGTGCTCTGGTACACCTTGGACGCGCCAGACACAGATCTTGGAGAACAACGGGCCATACAGGATTGGTATGTAAAATTCGCCCTGCAAAACGTACCTGGCGTGAGCGAGATTGCCTCCTTTGGCGGCTTCCAGAAGCAATACCAAATCGCGGTTGATCCCATTAAACTGCTGTATTACAAGTTGAGTATCCCCGAAGTTATTGCTGCCGTCCGCTCCAATAATAACGAATCCGGCGGACGCAAATTTGAGATGAGCGACATCGGTTACATCATCAAAACATCAGGTTACCTCAAATCCCTGGAAGAGATTGCCGCCATCCCGGTGAAGAACCAGAATGGAACGGCTATCAAAGTCTCCGACGTCGCAACGGTACAGATGACTGGTGAAACCAGGCTCGGCATCTTTGACCAGGACGGCGAGGGAGAACGGGTGGGTGGCATCGTTGTCATGCGTTATGGCGAGAATGCTGCGGAAGTGATTGATCGGGTAAAGACTAAAATGAAGGAAGTTTCCAAAGGTCTGCCGTCAGGGGTCAAGTTTGATATTGTATATGATCGCGGTGAACTGATCCAGGAGTCTGTAGACTCCATCACAACAACACTGATCGAAGAAATGATCGTTGTGTCGCTGGTGGTCATTGTTTTCCTGTTCCATTGGAGAAGCGCCATCAGCATCATCATACAGATACCAATCACCATTGCAACGAGTTTTATTCTGCTCAATGCTTTCGACATATCCTCCAACATTATGTCCTTGACCGGTATTGCACTGGCCATTGGTGTCATCGTAGACAATGGTATCGTCATGAGTGAAAATGCCTATAAACATCTTTCAGAAAAATATGAAAGCTGGCAGGCTGAACAACAAAATATAAACAAGCTATGAGGAATTGGTTCAAAAGAAAAATAGATGCCGATAAGGATTGGATCTCGGAAGAAGATAGGCTTAAGGTTATCGAGAAATCGAGCAAACAAGTCTCGCGTGGGGTCTTCTTTGCAACGATCATCATCATCACTTCTTTCCTGCCTGTATTTATGCTGACTGGCCAAGAGGGAAAAATGTTTCATCCCCTGGCTTTCACCAAGACCTTCATCATGATTGTGGATGCGGTACTGGTACTTACGCTTGCACCCGTGCTGATATCCTTTTTTATGAAAGGTAAGTTCCGGCCGGATCATGCCAATCCGGTAAACCGGTTTTTAGAACGTTATTACGAACCGCTGATCCGCGGGGTATTAAACTGGCGGAAAACAACCATTGCCATCAATATCATCGCCTTGCTGATTACGATTCCGCTGCTTAGGAATCTGGGTACAGAGTTTATGCCAGCTCTGGATGAGCAGAGCATCTTATTTATGCCCGTTACCCTGCCTGATGTGTCTAACAATGAGGCTAAGCGGATTTTGCAGGTGCAGGATAAGATCATTAAATCGGTGCCCGAGGTAGATAAAGTCTTGGGTAAGGCAGGCCGTGCAAGCACCGCAACCGACAACTCCCCAATCAGCATGATTGAAACCATCATTATGCTTAAACCTAAGTCGGCCTGGCGCGAGGGCTTAACGAAGAAGGATATCATTGATGAACTTGATAAAAAGCTCCAGATTCCAGGTGTGGTAAATGGCTGGACACAACCGATCATCAACCGCATCAATATGTTGGCAACAGGAATACGAACCGATGTGGGGGTAAAAATCTATGGTCAGAACCTGGACACCATTGCTGCAGTTTCCGAACGCGTTAGAAAAGCGCTAGAAGGTACCAGCGGGGTTACTGATCTCTATGTAGATCCAATTACTGGGGGTAAGTATCTCGCTATTGACGTAAAACGAAACGAGCTTGGCCGGTATGGGTTAACGGTAGATGATGTTAACCAGGTCGTGGAATCTGCGCTTGGTGGTGCAGCTGTTGGGAATACCATTGAAGGCAGACAGCGCTTTTCGATTAGCGTACGTTTGGGGCAGGAATTCAGGAGCAGCCTGGAAAGCATCAAACGCATTCCCATAAGCTCGGCAGCCATGGGTGAAGTTCCACTCTCTGCAGTCGCTGAGGTTCGTTTTGAAGATGGTCCACCGATGATCAATTCCGAGAATGCCATGTTACGTGGCGCGGTGATGTTCAATGTGCGCGACCGTGATCTGGGTAGTACTGTAGAGGCAGCCATGGAGAAGCTTAACGCTAGCCGCGGCTTACTTCCACAGGGTTATTTCATGGAATGGAGCGGTCAGTATGAGAATATGATCCGGGGGCAGAAGACCTTAACCTGGATTGCGCCGATTGTACTTGCCGTGATCTTCTTTTCGCTGTATTTCGCTTTTCGCTCCTTACGAGAAGCCTTCCTGAGTTTGATCACGGTGCCCTTTGCGCTCATTGGTGGTGCTTACCTCATCTACTTTTTCGATGTGAGTTTATCCGTTGGCGTGGCGGTGGGCTTCATTGCGCTCTTCGGTATCGCTGTAGAAACCGGAATTGTAATGGTGATCTACCTAAATGACGCGATGAACCAGCTGGTGCAGCTAAAAGGGAACTCCAGTGCAACGATCAGCAGGGAGGACTTGCGGGAGTACGTGGTGAAAGGTGCCGCCAAACGGCTCAGACCTAAGCTCATGACCGTTTGTGTGTCTCTATTTGGCTTAATACCGGTTTTGTGGGCTACTGGTGTAGGTACTGATGTAATGCAGCCCATTGTGTTGCCGATGATTGGTGGTGTACTTACCTCATCAACACACATCTTGCTGGTCACACCGCTGATCTTCCTGATGAGCAAAGAATATGAACTGAAAAAATATGGAAAACTGGAGGTGAGTAATGCGAATCATTAGAATATTAGCGCTTTTGCTCGGATTGATGCCCATGCAGCTAATTGCGCAACAACATACGGTATCCCTGGATACCATTCTGAAACGGATTGATGAAAACAATCCGATGCTGCAAACCTATGCTTTAAGAGCAGAAAGCTACAAACATAGGGCTGAAGCGGGCAGTGCCTGGATGGCACCTATGGTCGGCGCGGGTACCTTCATGACGCCCTATCCCGGACAGGAGGTGATGGATGGCGACAAAGGTTCGCTGATGCTACAATTGGAGCAGGAGATTCCAAATCCTTCAAAGCTACGGGCGCAGAAAGTATATGAAGCTTCGAAAGCGGATGTTGAATTCGCAGGACGTGCTATCGCTTCCAACACGCTGAAAGCCCGTGCTAAAAACCTTTATTATGCTTGGATCATCGCTGGTCAACGCATTAAAGTACTGCGGGAAAACGAGAAAATCATGCAGATGATGCAGAAGATCGAAGAGATCAGATACCCTTATAATCAATCGCAACTTTCTGGTGTTTACCGATCCAGGGCTAAGATCGAGGAGAATCAAAACATGATCCGCATGCAGCAAGGGGAGATCGCCAAGGCAAAAGCCTGGTTGAACAGCCTCATGAACTTGCCCGCAACGCAGCCTTTAGCAATCGACAGCTCAACATTACCAGCCTTTACACCAGAAGCCCGGTTAGACACAGTCCTGCTTGCAGGCCAGCGTAAAGATATCCTGCAAATGGAGCAGAACATCAGATCCATGCAGCTTGGGGTAAAGGCGATGAAAAACCAGTCAAAACCAGATTTTAAATTACGGGTGGACCACATGTCGCCCCTGGGCAGCATGATGCCAAAACAGTATAGTGTGATGGGGATGGTCAGCATTCCCCTGGCGCCATGGTCCTCCAAGATGTATAAGTCGGAAGTAAAAGCCATGAACTATGAAATACAGGCGATGGAAAAGGAACGTGTAGGTATGCTGCAGGAAAGTCATGGGATGCTTACCGGAATGCAGTATGAAATCCAATCCATGCAAAA
This sequence comes from Pedobacter sp. NEAU-ZC8, assembly GCF_059278965.1. NCBI lineage: Bacteria > Pseudomonadati > Bacteroidota > Sphingobacteriia > Sphingobacteriales > Sphingobacteriaceae > Pedobacter > Pedobacter sp. NEAU-ZC8. The sequence goes on along the minus strand of NZ_JCAJXC010000014.1, from coordinate 58,251 downwards.
ACGTATCGCTGCAATGGAAGAAAAGATCATTCCTTCCCTGCGGAAAACTATGGAAGCCGATTTTGTGAACTATCAGGAAAATAAGCTGGAAGTGGTGGCGGTGATCAACAGCTGGGAGGCTTTAACCATGATGCAGCTCAATGTGCTGGATGAGAAAATGAAATTATATCAAATGATTGTTGATTATGAAAAGGAACTATATCGTTAAGCTATTGCTGCTCTTCCTGTTTGCTGTAACGGTAACTGCATGTAAGCGCAAGAGCGGGCAGCACGATGCAGCTGTAGCTACAAACACAGAAGATACCTCCCTGACGAGCCTGCTGAAGCCTGCAAACGCGCAGGTGCTTGCACGTAGCCCCTTGATCCAGGCGAAAAGGGGTTCCAGGCTTTATGTGCGGGAAGTGCAGGGGCGGATCAGCTATGATACCCGCAACCAGGTTGTTCTTGCAAGCCGTGTTGCTGGCCGGATCGAAAAGTTGTACATCAAATACAATTATCAAAGGGTTAAAAAGGGACAGCTGATTATGGAGCTCTATGCTCCTGACCTCGCTGCAGCACAGCGGGAACTCCTGTTGATTCAGCAACATGGTGATGAGGCAGGTATGTTGGAGCCGGCAAAACGCAGACTACAGCTGCTGGGCATGGACATGGCGCAGATCGATAGGGTATTACGTACCGGACAAGTTTCTTACCGCATCCCAGTGTATAGTAACGCTACAGGTTTTATCCTGGAAAAGGGCCTGAGCCTGCCGGATGTTTCAGCTAGCGAAACTGTCGCAACTGCAGGGAATACTGGCGGTAGCGGCATGTCAGGCATGGATAATAGTGCCGCAGCAAGGCCTATGCCCGCGGCCTCAGGGGAGTCTGCACCACAAAATACGCCGGTACTGCTGCGTGAAGGGCAGTACCTGAATGCCGGGCAGCAGGTGTTTAGCATTTACCAGACCGGTGACCTGTTGGCTGAGTTTTCCTTAACGCCTGATGTCGCCTCGAAGATTAATAAAAAGGAGAAAGTACTCATTCAACGCCTTGCAGATGCATCCTCATCTATCTCCGGCCGGATTGGCATGATCCAACCTGTACTGAATGCGGGGGAGAATTTTGTGTTGGCAAGGGTATATCTGCAAAAAAGTGGATTGAAACCCGGAGAGTTGGTAACCGGAAAGTTCCCTTTCCTCGCGCGGGATAGCTATTGGCTTCCACAAGCTGCGGTATTGTCGCTGGGCAATGAAAGTGTAGTGTTTAAAAAAGAAGGGAAGGTCTTTATTCCGACCAAAGTGAAAACCGGAGTGCTGCAAAACAAGGAAGTGCAGGTGCTTGATGAAATTGGCGACTGGCAACTGGCTGCGAATGCACAATACCTGGTGGATAGTGAGAGCTTTATTAGAACCGCTAAAAATAAATGACCATGAAAAGAATATATCTCATCATAATTTTACTGCTGCCGCTGATGATGACTGTTGGCTGCAGGGAGGAAAAAAGCAAGAACAAGGTTGTGGCCAGTAAAGAAACCTACACCTGTCCGATGCACCCGCAAGTCATGCAGCATGAAATGGGTACCTGCCCGGTTTGCGGGATGGACCTGGTACGTTTTGAAAAAGGGGATGCTGCCGGAGGACTGCAGCTTAACCAGCGGCAAATGACATTGGCTAACGTAAGAACCATCACCATCGGCGACGCCGGGGATGGCGGCGGTAAGCAGTTAAATGGCCGGCTGGTTGTCAATCCGGAACAAACATCCTTTATTTCCAGCAGGGTTGCCGGGCGGCTCGACAGGCTTTTTGTGCGCCAGACCGGAGAACAGATTAAAAAGGGACAGCCACTCTACCAGATCTATTCTGAGCAGTTGGCCACTTTGCAACAGGAGTTCCTGCTGGCACTGGAACAATCCGCGCAGTTTCCGGATGATAAAACCTTCACACAGATCCTTAGTGCTGCAAGACAAAAGCTCCGGTTGTACGGACAGTCGGAAGGCCAGATCAGATCGCTGCAACACAGTAGGAAAGCTAGTCCGAACATCACCTTTTTCGCGCCTGAAAGTGGAACCGTTGCAGAACTTTCTGTCACCGAGGGTCAGTATGTTGCCGAAGGTAGTCCGCTGTTACGACTGGAAGGCTATCAGTCGCTCTGGGTTGAGGCGGATATCTATGCTTCAGAAATTAGCCAGATCAAAGCAGGGCAGCAACTGCGCGTGGTCATTCCTGGTTGGGAGGATGAGCCGCAGATGCTGAAAGTATCTTTTATCAATCCATCGCTGCAGCAGGGGGCTCAGTTGCTGCAGATGCGTGCTGAACTGCCAAATCCTGATAACCAATGGCAACCCGGCCTGCAGGCAAAGGTGTTTGTGGCTCAAAAAAGTACAGCTAAAGGCCTTTCGCTTCCACCCGATGCCTTGATCCGCAATGGAAAGGGTGCACATGTATGGGTAGAAACAAAACCGGGCCATTTCGAACCGCGCATAGTGGAGACAGGGCTGGAAGGTACGGAAGGAATAGCCGTTAGCTCCGGACTTCAGCCGGGCGACAAAGTGGTCATATCAGGTGCCTATTTGCTATATAGCGAATACCTGCTCAAAAAGGGAAAAGATCCAATGGCCGCAGTTCACAAAAGTTAATTTAAATACAACAATAGTTAGAATCATGAAAAAACGAAATCACTTTGCACTATTATGCTTTATCACCATACTAGCTGCAGCATGCAGCAATAACAAGCCTTCAACAGCAAATCACCAGCACGCAGATGCAGCTCAAAAACCCGTAGTTGCGGAATCTAAAAATACAGCCTCTGCTGCGCTTACCTCGACAACGATCACCTTAAAAGATCCTAATCTGGATGCAGTTTACCAGCAATATCAGGTGTTAACAAAAGCCCTGGTGGTTGAGGATGTGAACACCGCCAAGACTGCTGCGCTGGCAATTGAAACTGGTGCCCGGGAAATTAAAGGCGGCGCTTTGATGGGCCGTGCCGCTGCAGAGATCAGTAGCACAAGCGATATAAAGGAGCAACGACTTGCATTTGCAAGGCTCAATGAAGACTTGATCAAGTTGTTAAAGGATACAGGTTTGGATCAAGGGAAACTTTATGTGGCACATTGCCCGATGGCGCTGGATGATCATGGGGCATCCTGGGTAAGTACGAGCAAAGAGATCAAAAATCCGTACTTCGGCGACAGTATGCTTACTTGTGGTTCAGTTACAGAAACGCTGTAGTTAACCCCTCACTTTATACCCGGGAATCACCAACGGGGGCACCCGTTCAATGTTATGGGACATCCTTTTGAAGCCATTGGTATACGAGGCGCAAGGAGCCTTTACGGTTAGGTTTCGTGTATCAACCACTTCAGCCGAATTCAAAAGCGTTAACTGGTTCTTAGTTGATTTCTGAAAAGATCTGCTCATACTGTTCTATAATGTTTTGCTTTTCTGTAGCCTTCTCCTTGTGTATCACGAAGATAACGCTATTTTGTTTATTAACATATACATCAAACTGACGAATAAAAGTTCTTCGTAAAACCTCTGTATATATTCTAAACCGTTTGTTGTTAGTGTTTACGGTTTCATTGGGTAGGTTGGCTGCCAAGAACCCCCAGGAGGCATTCTCAAACCGATAGATATATTCCTGAATAAAGCTTTCTACTTTTGGAAATCGATTTTTTCGAATCTGTAACAATTTATATTCAAGGGATTTATCAAACATACATCTAACTAAATAGCGCCAGGTATTTACGACGCCTTTATGCAAGTACTTTTGGCTTAAGCTTGATTGCAAAATCGCAAGAGGCTCTAACTCAGATTAGCAAATTAGCGCGATCCATCCATTAAATTTTAAGTTGCGTCGTAATGGAAAGGAATCTTTCAATATTGTTAATTTTGAATTATCCAGGCTTTACAAATATTTCTACCTAATGGCCGCGATCCGAAAAATCATCCATATCGATATGGACGCCTTCTATGCTTCCGTAGAACAGCGCGACAACCCGGAACTCCGGGGTAAGCCGCTGGTGGTTGGTGGTTCACCACAGGGCAGGGGTGTGGTCGCTACAGCAAGTTATGAAGCCAGGAAGTATGGCATTCACTCGGCCATGCCTGCGCGTCAGGCCATACAACTTTGCCCGCACGCTGTCTTTGTGCGTCCCAGGTTTGAGGCCTACAAAGAAGTATCCAACAAAATAAGGGAGATCTTCCACCGCTATACCGACCTGATCGAACCCCTATCCCTGGACGAAGCCTATCTGGACGTCACGGAAGATAAACTTGGCATCGGCTCCGCTCTGGAAATCGCCGAACAGATCAAAAATGCCATCAAAGAAGAATTACAACTTACCGCATCTGCAGGGGTTTCTATAAACAAGTTTGTCGCTAAAATTGCATCTGATATCAATAAACCCGACGGACTAAAATTTATCGGACCCTCCGCTATTGAAGCTTTCATGGAGAAACTGCCTGTAGAGAAGTTCCATGGGGTAGGGAAGGTGACGGCGGAAAAGATGAAACAGATGGGCTTACATACCGGAGCTGACCTTAAGCGCCTGTCTGAAGAAACCCTGGTTTATCGCTTCGGGAAAACCGGGCACTTCTACTATAACATCGTACGGGGTATCGACAACCGCCCTGTGCAGCCACATCGTGAAACCAAGTCTCTGGCTGCGGAGGACACCTTCTCCTATGATCTTACAGAGATCACCGATATGGAGCTTAAGCTGGAGGAGCTTGCTGAAATTGTGCATGAACGCCTGAAGAAAAAGAATCTTTCGGGCAGAACTATCACCCTGAAAATCAAATACAGCGACTTCAAACAGATCACCCGGAACCGTTCGTTTGCTCAGCCTGTGGGTGATCTAAAGACCATTGTGGATACTGCAAAAAGCCTGTTGATGAGTACTGAACCCATGGGTCACAAGATTCGTCTGCTCGGCATTTCACTGTCCAACTTCGGTGAAGCGCAGCCAAAACAAAAAGCCAGCAAATACACGGGACAGCTGAGTTTATTTTAGCGGGACATTGGCTAGAGCAGTTTCGGATAGAACGCACACCAAACGCACACCAAACGCACATCACACGCACACCGACCCCACAGAACCTGTGCGTTCGATGTGCGTGTGATCTCTTTTTAACCATGCTTAGATCAGGGTTTTTCCCGAAGCGAATTTGATTTTGTTTTCTGGCTTAAGCCGCTGCATTTCAGAAGGGCCGGGTTATAGTGGAGTGGCCACAATAAATTTAAGTTAACCCCTTGATTTATAAAATGTATTCTGCTACCTTTGCAGTCCCTTTATTAGGGGTAAAGTTTTTAAAACACTTAATAGAAAACAAAAAACAATGCCAACCATTCAACAATTAGTTAGAAAAGGTAGAGTAGCACTGGAGTTCAAGAGTAAGTCTCCAGCGTTGGACAGCTGTCCACAGCGAAGAGGTGTATGTACACGTGTATATACCACTACCCCTAAAAAACCAAACTCAGCAATGCGTAAAGTTGCCCGTGTACGCTTAACCAACGGAAAAGAGGTTAACGCCTATATCCCTGGGGAAGGTCACAACTTACAGGAGCACTCCATTGTATTGATCCGTGGTGGTCGTGTTAAAGATTTACCAGGTGTACGTTACCACATCATCCGTGGTGCATTAGATACATCAGGTGTAGCTGGTCGTAACCAACGTCGTTCGAAATATGGTACTAAGCGTCCTAAACCAGGACAAGTAGCTGCGGCACCAACAAAAGGTAAAAAGAAATAATTAGGAGGAAAGAAAAATGAGAAAGTCAAAACCAAAAAAGAGAATTATCCTTCCTGATCCGAAATTTAACGATGTTATGGTGACCAGGTTTGTAAATAATATGATGTACGATGGAAAGAAATCCATCGCTTATGATATTTTTTATAACGCTGTAGAACTTGCTGAAAAAAGAGCAGGTGAAAACGGTCTTGAAGTATGGAAACGTGCTTTAACCAATGTAATGCCTGCAGTAGAGGTTAAGTCACGCCGTGTAGGTGGTGCTAACTTCCAGGTTCCAACCGAGGTTAGACCTGACCGTAAAATTGCTTTAGGTATGAAATGGTTAATTTCTTACGCACGTAAACGTGGCGAGAAAACCATGAAAGAAAAATTAGCAGGTGAGATCGTTTCAGCAGCTAAAGGTGAAGGTGCTGCAGTTAAGAAAAAAGAAGATACGCATAAAATGGCTGAGGCTAACAAAGCGTTCTCTCACTTCCGTTTCTAATATTAGATTCATAATATAATGTCAAGAGATTTAAAATACACAAGAAATATTGGTATTGCGGCTCACATTGATGCGGGTAAAACCACAACAACGGAGCGTATCCTTTATTATGCTGGGGTAAACCACAAAATTGGTGAGGTTCACGAAGGTGCATCTACCATGGACTGGATGGTACAAGAAGCGGAACGTGGGATAACCATCACATCTGCTGCGACTACTGTATTCTGGCCTTACAGAGGAAACAAATACCAGGTAAACGTTATTGATACCCCGGGACACGTGGATTTTACCGTAGAGGTAAACCGTTCATTACGTGTACTAGACGGATTGGTATTCTTGTTCTCCGCTGTTGATGGTGTTGAGCCTCAATCGGAGACCAACTGGCGTTTAGCAAACAACTATGCAGTACCACGTATTGGTTTCGTTAACAAAATGGACCGTTCTGGTGCTGACTTCTTAAAAGTTGTTAAGCAGGTAAAAGAAATGTTGGGTAGCCACGCTGTGCCTTTGCAATTGCCAATCGGTGCTGAGGATAGCTTCAAAGGTGTTGTTGATTTGATCAATAACCGTGGTATCGTTTGGAACGAGCATGATAAAGGTATGACCTTTACTGAAGTGCCAATTCCTGATGATATGGTTGAAGAGGTTGCACAATGGAGAGAGAATTTATTAGAAGCGGTTGCTGATTATGATGAGTCATTAATGGAGAAATTCTTTGATGATCCTAATTCAATCACGGAGCGCGAAATTCTTGATGCTTTGCGTGCGGCTACTTTAGATGCTAAAATCGTTCCTATGGTTTGTGGTTCATCTTTCAAAAACAAAGGTGTTCAAACCATGTTGGATCTGGTAATGGAACTATTGCCTTCGCCAATGGATGTTGAAGGTATCCAAGGTACTAACCCGAACACTGGTGAAGAGGTAACTCGTCAACCAGACATCAACGAGCCATTTGCAGCTTTAGCGTTTAAAATTGCGACTGACCCATTCGTAGGTCGTCTATGTTTTATCCGTGTATACTCAGGTAACTTAGAGGCTGGTTCATACGTGTACAATGCACGTTCTGAAAACAAAGAGCGTATCTCACGTATCTTCCAGATGCACGCAAACAAGCAAAACCCAATCCCTAATGTAGGTGCTGGTGATATTGCTGCGGTTGTAGGTTTCAAAGACATCAAAACTGGTGATACCCTTTGCGATGAGAAAAACCCAATCATCCTGGAATCTATGGACTTCCCTGAGCCGGTTATCGGTTTAGCGATTGAGCCTAAAACTCAGGCTGACGTTGATAAACTTGGTATGGGGTTAGCTAAATTGGCTGAAGAAGATCCTACCTTCCGTGTACAAACTGACGAGGAAACTGGTCAAACTGTAATCTCTGGTATGGGTGAGCTTCACTTAGATATCCTTATTGACCGCTTAAGACGTGAGTTTAAAGTAGAGGTTAACCAAGGTGCGCCACAGGTTGCTTACAAAGAAGCAATCACTGGTACTACTCAACACCGTGAGACGTATAAAAAACAAACTGGTGGTCGTGGTAAGTTCGCGGATATCCAGGTTGTTATTTCTCCAATCGATCCTGATTACGAAAAAGGTGGTTTACAATTCGTAAACGAAATTGTTGGTGGTTCAATTCCTCGTGAATTCATCCCTTCCGTTGAAAAAGGTTTTGCAGCTGCTATGTCGAATGGTGTGCTTGCAGGCTTCCCGCTTCCTGATATGAAAGTTCGTTTGATCGATGGTTCATTCCACGCAGTCGATTCAGATGCTTTATCTTTCGAGATTGCAGCTCGTTCTGCTTTCCGTGAGGCATTGCCTAAATGTAAGCCTGTATTGATGGAGCCAATCATGAAAATCGAAGTGTTAACTCCAGAAGAAAACATGGGTGATGTAATGGGTGACTTAAACCGTCGTCGTGGCCAGCTGCAAGGTATGGACACTCGTAACGGTTCTCAAGTAATCAAAGCGCTTGTGCCACTTTCTGAGATGTTCGGTTATGTAACGCAGTTACGTACCATCACTTCAGGTCGTGCAACATCTACCATGGAGTTTGATCACTACGAACCAGCTCCTAGAAACGTTCAGGATGAAGTAATTGCTAAATCAAAAGGCAAGGTTAAATCCGGAGAATAATAAAAAACAACCGGCCGACTGTTATTAATAGCTCTAACAGCCGGCCTTAATTAAATATATCATGAGCCAAAGAATCAGAATTAAATTGAAATCTTACGATTACAATTTGGTAGATAAATCTGCTGAAAAGATCGTTAAGACTGTAAAGCCTACAGGTGCAGTAGTTAGTGGTCCAATTCCATTGCCTACAGAAAAGAAAATCTTTACTGTTTTGCGTTCACCACACGTGAACAAAAAAGCAAGAGAGCAATTCCAATTGTGCGCTTACAAACGTTTGTTAGATATTTATAGCTCCAACTCAAAAACAGTTGACGCTTTAATGAAACTTGAATTGCCTAGCGGTGTTGAAGTTGAAATCAAAGTTTAATTGATATAGATACTTAATAAAAGAAAAAGGTCCTGGCATTTGCCGGGACCTTTTTCTTTTTATCGTTTTGTGGTTATCGCTTAGCTGCCAGCCTGGTTTAATATCCGCGGCTTTTGTATTCGTCCAGCTTGTTGCGCTCATCCTGTAGTTCACGCGCCAGCTTTTTCTCTTTTTCATTTGCCTTAACCTTGTAGCTCTGGTATTCGGCGGAGATCTCTTCGTAAAGGCTGCTCCGGTATTTGGCTTCATGCAGCAGCTTCGCAGAGCGTACGATGATGATGATCAGCGCCAGTGCAAGCACCAGGATGATGGTCCAGACCATCGTATTGTAGCTGCCCTTGGAAAAGGGGATACCCATAAAGGTAATCTCATCCAACTTTTGATTAGAGCTGTTCAATGCGTTCTCTTTTCCGCTAAGTTGTACTTTGAGGTCGGCAATGGCTTTCTGCTGTTCGGCAATTTGATTTTTTAGCGCTGGCAGCTGCCGGCGCTCATTACGCAGGGTGTCGTTCACACTTTTCCAGAATGAACTTAGCCGGACAGGATTCACGACTTTAAAGCCATTTAGATTTTTGCTTTTCGACAGGATGCTTTGGTATTGCCCGCGAAGGCTTGGGTCAGCATTGACCGAGTCTTTTGCAGCCTGCTGTGCAGCAGCGTGGTTCGTGTTTAATGCAAAAAACAATACGGCGGTTAGTAGGTGTATAAATTTTCTCATAGAGTCTGATTGTTCTAATTTAACATTAATATTTTAATTTTATTGTGTTTGGGGCTCAGATGTTATCTTTGCGCCGATGTCAATCCTTCTATTCACCCTTGTAATACTGCTCGGCGCTTTTCTGGCGGGCCTGGTCGGATCGCTGACCGGACTGGGTGGTGGGGTGATCATTATCCCGCTGTTAACGCTTGTGCTGGGGGTGGATATACACTATGCAATTGGTGCCTCTATCGTGTCGGTTATTGCGACCTCTTCGGGCTCTGCGGCGGCATACGTAAAGGAAGGCATCACCAATATCCGCATTGGAATGTTCCTGGAGATTGCGACAACCATCAGTGCGATCTTTGGTGCCGTGATTACGGTCTATATCAATCCAAACTATATATCAGTCATCTTTGGGGGCATCCTGTTGTTTTCCGCGGTGATGATGTTGCGGAAGAAGGTGGACCACTCCGACACGGATACGTCGGGGAAACTGGCGAACTTCTTTAAGCTGAATGGGAGTTATCCAACAGCAACCGGTGAGCAGCCTTATGCGGTGCACAACGTCGCTGGTGGTTTTCTGATGATGGCGGTTGCGGGTGTGGCATCGGGATTGCTGGGCATTGGCTCTGGTGCCTTGAAGGTGCTGGCGATGGACAACATCATGAGAATTCCATTTAAGGTTTCTACAACGACCAGTAACTTTATGATGGGGGTAACTGCAGCAGCAAGTGCGGTGGTTTACTTACACCGGGGGCAGATTGATCCCGGAATCGCCATGCCGGTTTGCCTTGGTGTGCTGATCGGTGCAAGGGCAGGATCCAAGATCCTGATTAAATCCAGACCGGAAAAGTTGAAGATGCTGTTTGCAGCAGTGGTAACTTTCCTGGCATTACAAATGATCTATAACGGGCTAAAAGGATAATGGCGGAAGCGGATAAGAAACATATGCTGAAGGACCGCGATATGCAGTTGATCATGGGCAATCTGCTTAGGGCAGGTGTGGTGCTCTCGATGACGGTGGTGTTTATTGGTGGCGTGATCTATCTAATGGGTTATGGAAAGCTACAAGCCGACTATAGCGAGTTCGTGATGGATGAAGCAGGCTTCTTTTCACTGGCCAGTATTTGGACCGGTATGTTGGAAATGAATGGTAAAGCGATCATTCAGCTGGGCATTCTGCTGTTGATCTTTACACCAATTTCCAGGGTCATTCTTGCTGTTTTCAGCTTCCTTTTAGAGCGCGACTACCTTTATGTGCTCATCGGCCTGATCATTTTGAGCATCATTTTGTTCAGTTTGAGCAATAAGCTGGCGGGCTAAACCGGGCTAAGTGCTTCAATCGCAACTTAGTTAATCGCCGGACGCAACTTCCTGAGAATAATGGTACTTATTTAAAAAATAAATAAGCTAACTGTTTGAAAATTAATAATACTTTCGTATTTTTGCCCTCCCTTAAATGGGAATTATATCCACCTTGAACGAAGCCCTACTGCTTCGATGGGTGTTAAACTTTAAAAAAGAAAATGTCAGGTATTATTGGAAAAAAAGTAGGAATGACCAGCATTTTCGATGCCGAAGGAAGAAACATTCCTTGTACGGTAATCGAAGCTGGGCCTTGTGTGGTAACACAGGTAAAGACCGTAGAGAACGACGGTTACGTTTCAGTTCAGTTAGGTTTCGACGAAGCCAAAGCTAAAAACACTACCCAGCCTCTGAAAGGCCACTTTGCGAAAGCAAACACCACCCCAAAACGTAAATTAGTAGAATTTGATCCATTCGAAGAGGCTGTTGCTCTTGGAGATACGGTTGATGTTACTATTTTCAGCGAGGGTGATTTTGTTGATGTAGTGGGTACTTCAAAAGGTAAAGGTTTCCAGGGTGTTGTAAAACGTCATGGTTTCGGTGGTGTAGGTGGACAGACTCACGGTCAGCACAACAGAATGCGTGCACCGGGTTCATTGGGTGCTGCATCTTATCCAGCTCGTGTATTTAAAGGTATGCGTATGGCGGGAAGAATGGGTGGCGACAGAGTAAAGGTTCAGAACTTACAAGTTTTGAAAGTTTATGCTGATCAAAATCTAGTTGTAGTTAGTGGTTCCGTACCAGGAGCTAAAGGTTCTTACGTAATCTTAGATAAGTAAGCAGATGGAAGTTAAAGTATTAAACATTTCAGGACAAGAAACAGGTGCCACAGTGCAACTTCCTGAGTCAGTTTTTGGCATATCACCTGTTGATCATGCTATTTATTTAGATGTAAAGCAATATTTGGCAAATCAGCGCCAGGGAACGCACAAGTCTAAACAACGTAATGAGATTGCAGGTTCTACCCGTAAGCTATACAAACAAAAAGGTACTGGTGGTGCTCGTGCCGGTAGTATTAAATCACCTTTATTTAATGGTGGTGGTCGTGTGTTTGGTCCTCAGCCACGTGATTACAGTTTTAAATTGAACAAGAAATTAAAATCTCTTGCTCGTAAGTCAGCATTGTCTTACAAAGCACAGGACAACAATGTTGTTGTATTGGAAGATTTTACTTTTGATACGATCAAGACTAAAAACTACATCAACTTGGTTAACGCGTTAAGCTTGACTAATGAAAAAACCTTGCTGGTTTTACCTTCACAGAACACTAATATTTATTTATCAAGCAGAAACATTCAGAAAGTGAAAGTTACTACTGCTGATCAGTTGAATACTTATGATGTATTAAACTGCGGCAAGCTTTTGTTAACTGCGGATTCTGTTAAAACATTGGAGGAGGCATTTGCCAAGTAATATGGAATTATTAAAGAAACCAATATTAACCGAAAAAGCTTCTGCATTAACAGAAAAGTCTAACCGCTTTACTTTTAAAGTAGAACACAAAGCAAACAAACTGCAGATTAAAGCAGCTATAGAGAAAATGTACGGTGTTAACGTTTTAGCCATCAATACCATGGTTGTTAACGGAAAACTAAAGTCCAGAAACACTAAAGGCGGTTTAGTTTCGGGTCGTAGCCCAAAATACAAGAAAGCAGTTGTAACGTTGAAAGACGGTGAAACAATTGATTATTACTCGAATATTTAATTAGAATTGAATAATTTATAACTATGGGCTTAAGAAAATTTAAACCAGTTACTCCGGGTACCCGCTTTAGAGTAGGTGCCAGCTTTTCGGAGATTACAGCAACCAAGCCCGAAAAATCATTGGTTGTATCTTCTAAAAAATCGGGAGGACGTAATAACACAGGAAAGATGACTATGCGCTATTTAGGTGGTGGTCACAAGAAATCTTACCGTTTGATTGACTTCAAACGTGATAAGTTTGATATTCCTGCAACAGTAGCTACTGTTGAGTACGATCCGAACCGTACCGCACGTATTGCATTATTACACTACGTAGATGGTGAGAAGCGTTACATTATTGCACCTGAGGGATTGCAAGTAGGACAAACAGTAGTTTCGGGAGAAACAGCTACTCCAGAGGTAGGGAACACATTGAAGTTGGCCAGTATTCCATTGGGATCTATTGTGCACAACGTAGAGATTCACCCAGGCCGTGGAGCACAGTTAGCACGTAGTGCAGGTGCTTATGCACAATTAGCTGCACGTGATGGTAAATATGCAACCTTGAAGATGCCTTCAGGAGAGACCAGATTAATTTTGGTTACCTGTTTAGCAACAATTGGCGCTGTTTCCAACTCTGATCATGCAAATGAAGTATTAGGTAAGGCAGGCCGCAAACGTTGGTTAGGTATTCGTCCTAGAACACGTCCGGTAGCCATGAACCCTGTCGATCACCCAATGGGTGGTGGTGAAGGTCGTTCATCAGGAGGTCAGCCTCGTTCAAGAAATGGTATGTATGCCAAAGGCTTCAAGACCCGTACACTTAAAAAATACTCAAATCGTTTCATCGTAGAGAAAAGGAAAAAATAATGGCTCGTTCAATTAAAAAAGGACCTTATATTGACCACAACGTAGAGAGAAAAGTAGTCTCTATGAATGATACAGGCAAAAGGACTGTAATCAAAACTTGGTCACGCAGATCAATGATCTCACCAGATTTCGTGGGTCATACATTTGCAGTACACAACGGTAACAAATTTATACCGGTATACGTAACAGAAAACATGGTTGGTCACAAACTGGGAGAGTTTGCTCCGACCAGAACATTTAGGGGTCACTCTGAAAAAAGAAAATAATTAAGAGATGGAAGCAGTAGCGAAATTAAACAATTGTCCAACCTCACCGCGTAAAATGCGTTTGGTTGTAGATCTTATCAGAGGCGAGCGTGTAGAGAAAGCATTACATATTTTGAAATTTACCAATAAAGAAGCAGCACAAAAAGTTGAGAAACTTTTGTTATCCGCTATCAAAAACTGGGAAACTAAAAATGAAGGTTCTCGTCCTGAAGAAAACCAACTATATGTTAAAACCATCATGGTTGGTGGTGGCCGTCAGCTTAAACGCTTAAGACCGGCACCTCAAGGCCGCGGTTTCAGAATTCGCAAGCGTTCTAACCACGTAACTTTGATAGTAGATAGTAAAATCGTTGAAACTCAAACTAATTAACAGAAATGGGACAAAAAGCACATCCAATAGGTAACAGGTTAGGAATCATCAAAGGTTGGGATTCTAACTGGTTCGGTGGCAACAACTATGCTGATAAATTAGTTGAGGACGAAAAAATAAGAAAATACCTTTCTGCACGTATCGCTAAAGGCGGCGTGGCGAAAGTTGTTATCGAGCGTACATTAAAGCGCATCACTGTTACCATTCACACTGCCCGTCCGGGTATTGTAATTGGTAAAGCAGGACAAGAGGTTGACAAGATTAAAGAAGAGCTGAAACAACTTACTAAAAAAGAGATTCAGATCAACATTTTCGAGATCAAACGTCCTGAGTTAGATGCACAATTAGTGGCAGAAGGCGTTGCTAAGCAATTAGAGGCAAGGATCTCTTTCCGTAGAGCAATGAAATCTACCATCGCATCAACGATGCGTATGGGCGCTGAAGGTATCAAGATCATGACTTCAGGTCGTTTAGGTGGTGCAGAGATGGCACGTAGCGAGCAGTACAAAGAAGGAAGAATTCCTTTGCATACTTTCCGTGCGGACATTGACTATGCACTAGCTGAAGCTTTGACTACTTATGGTAAAATAGGTGTTAAAGTTTGGATCTGCAAAGGTGAAGTTTACGGTAAACGTGATCTTTCTCCAAACATCGGTTCGACCAGCAATGCACCTGGTAAAGGTGGCAGACCTGAAGGCGCATTCGGTGGCGGCAGAGACAGAGACAACAGAGGCGGTGGCGAAAGACGTAACGATAACCGCGGTGGTGGTAATCGTGGCGGAAGAGGCCCGGGTCAAGGTGGTCCTGGAGCAGGAAGAGATAACAGAGGCGGAAACACTCCTAACAGAGGTCCTCGTAAATAATTAGTTAACAAATCGTTTTACGATAATATTAAGATAAAATGTTACAGCCAAAAAGAACGAAGTTCAGAAAGATGCAAAAAGGCAGAATGAAAGGTTTAGCTACACGTGGAGCTGAACTATCATTCGGATCTTTCGGGATCAAATCTCTAGAGTCGACCTGGATCACCAGCCGTCAGATAGAGGCAGCCCGTATCGCGGTAACTCGTTTCATGAAACGTGAAGGCCAGGTGTGGATTAGAATTTTCCCGGACAAACCGGTAACTAAGAAACCTGCTGAAGTACGTATGGGTAAAGGTAAAGGTGCTCCTGAATACTGGGTAGCTGTTGTTAGACCCGGACGTATTATTTTTGAAGCAGAAGGTGTACCTTTGGAAGTTGCCAAAGAAGCCATGAGATTAGCCGCTCAGAAATTACCAATCCAGACAAAATTTGTAGTACGTAGAGATTACGTAGAAGCATAAAAAAGTATTGGGTTGCATGTTGTAAGTAACTTGTTATTATAACCTCTAGACCCAACACATTAAAATTAATAAAATGAAGAACTCAGAAATCACAGGGCTTTCACAGGAAGAACTAGTAGCCAGGATTGCAGAAGAAAAAGAAAACTTAGTTAAGTTAAAATTTGCGCATACTATTTCGGCTATCGAAAATCCTTCCCGCATCACAAAGGTAAGAAGGAATATTGCCCAATTAAATACTGAACTGACTAAGC
The DNA here is from genome assembly GCF_059278965.1 of Pedobacter sp. NEAU-ZC8. NCBI lineage: Bacteria > Pseudomonadati > Bacteroidota > Sphingobacteriia > Sphingobacteriales > Sphingobacteriaceae > Pedobacter > Pedobacter sp. NEAU-ZC8. The sequence goes on along the minus strand of NZ_JCAJXC010000014.1, from coordinate 42,706 downwards.
GCAAGGCTGTGTCTGCTAGTGAAACTAAATAACTTTAGAGTCGAAATGGAAAGACAATTAAGAAAAACAAGAACCGGGTTAGTGGTAAGCAACAAGATGGATAAATCTGTTGTGGTAGCAGTAGAACGTAAAGTGAAACACCCGATCTATGGTAAGTTCGTAAAGAAAACTACCAAATTTATGGCTCATGACGAGAAAAACGATTGCGGTATTGGTGATACAGTACTGATCATGGAGACTCGTCCGCTGAGTAAAAACAAGAACTGGAGATTAGTGGAAATTTTAGAAAGGGCTAAATAACATGGTACAACAGGAATCAAGATTAAACGTAGCCGATAATAGCGGCGCAAAAGAAGTATTGGTTATCCGTGTACTTGGTGGTACTGGAAAGCGATATGCTTCTATTGGTGACAAGATCGTTGTTACCGTGAAAAGCGCATTACCTTCTGGAAACATTAAGAAAGGAACAGTTTCTAAAGCAGTTGTTGTAAGAACAAAGAAAGAGATCAGACGTAAAGATGGTTCTTACATCCGTTTCGACGACAATGCAGCAGTATTATTGAATGCACAAGATGAGCCGCGCGGTACTCGTATTTTCGGCCCGGTAGCGAGAGAACTGCGTGAAAAACAATTCATGAAAATTGTATCATTAGCACCGGAGGTATTATAATATGAAAAATAAAGTAACGACACCAAAAATAAAGATCCGTAAAGGAGATTTAGTAAAGGTTATAGCCGGCGATTCAAAAGGCCAGCAAGGTAATGTACTAGCGGTACAAACTGATAAAAACAGAGTATTGGTAGAAGGCATTAACCTTGTTTCAAAACATACAAAACCAAATGCTGCTACTCCAAATGGTGGTATCATTAAAAAAGAAGCTGCTCTTCACATTTCTAACGTGATGTTGGTTGATCCAAAATCTGGTGAAACAACCCGCGTTGGCAGAAAGCTAAACGCTGATGGGAAATTAGTTAGGGTTGCTAAAAAATCAGGAGAGGAGATCAAATAATGGCTTACGTACCAAGATTAAAAAGTAAATATAAAGAGGAAATTGTAAATAATCTTAAAGATAAGTTTAATTACAAGAGCGTAATGCAGGTTCCTAAATTAGAGAAGATCGCTATCAACCAGGGTGTTGGACGTTTCTCTGTAACTGACAAGAAGATTATGGACAGCTCTATTTTAGAGATGACTACCATTTCTGGTCAGCAGGCTGTAGGTGCGAAATCTAAAAAAGATATCTCAAACTTTAAATTACGTAAAGGTATGCCAGTAGGTGTACGTGTAACTTTACGTGATAACAACATGTATGAGTTTTTAGATCGTTTAATTTCCGTAGCTTTGCCACGTATCCGTGATTTCAAAGGTATCAATGATAAAGGCTTTGATGGTAAAGGCAATTACACTTTAGGTGTAACTGAGCAAATCATCTTCCCTGAGATCAACATCGACAAGATCAACAAGATCTTGGGTATGGATATTACGTTTGTAACTACCGCTACCAACGACGTTGAAGCAATGGAACTTTTAAAACAATTTGGACTACCATTTAAAAATCAAAACCCAACAAATCAGTAATGGCAAGAGAAGGTGTAAAAGCACGCGAAGTTAAGCGCCAAAGATTGGTAGCTAAATACGCAGACAAACGTGCAGAATTAAAAGCTGCAGGTGATTACGAAGGACTTGATAAGTTACCTAAAAACTCCTCAGCAGTTCGTTTGCACAACCGTTGTAAATTAACTGGCCGCCCACGTGGTTACATGCGTACCTTTGGTATTTCCAGGGTTACGTTCCGCGAAATGGCATTAGCTGGTAAGATTCCGGGAGTAAGAAAAGCGAGCTGGTAGAAATACCCAGTATACATTAGAAGATCTGCTTATGCAGGACTTCTAATGTATTTGCGTTAAAAAGAATATTAACCGATGGAAGGTCGTCCCGAATGGATCGGGAAGGAAACCGCTGTCACAATCATATCAAAATGAATACAGATCCAATAGCAGATTATCTTACAAGAGTAAGAAATGCCATTAAGGCAAATCACAGAATTGTAGAGATTCCTGCATCGAACCTTAAAAAGGAAATGACAAAAGTACTTTTTGACAAAGGTTACATTGCCAACTACAAATTCGAGGACACTACTGCACAAGGCATCATTAAAATTGCTTTGAAGTACAACCCGATTACTAAAGTTCCTGCAATCCGCACGTTGATGCGCATTAGCAAACCAGGTTTAAGGCAATATGCTGGCGTAGGGAATATGCCAAGAGTATTAAACGGTTTAGGTATCGCAATCTTGTCTACTTCTAAAGGAGTGATGACAGATAAAGAAGCAGCTAAACTTAACATTGGTGGCGAAGTTTTGTGTCACGTTTATTAATTAAAGGAGGATAACAAAATGTCAAGAATAGGAAAAGCCCCAATTAATGTTCCTGCTGGAGTAACGATTACCGTATCTAAAGATAACGTTGTAACCGTTGCAGGTCCAAAAGGACAGTTAACCCAAGCAGTTGATTCAGATATCACTGTAAGTTTAGAAGACAATGTACTTACTGTACTACGTCCGACTGAGCAAAAGAGACACAAAGCATTGCACGGCTTATACCGTTCATTGTTGAATAATATGGTTATCGGTGTTACAGAAGGATACAAGCTACAACAGGAATTGGTTGGTGTGGGTTACCGTGCAACCAATACAGGAAATACCCTGGATCTTGTTTTAGGATTCTCTCACCACTATGTGTTCCAGTTACCAGAAGAGATTAAAGTAACAACATCTTCGGAAAAAGGACAGACTCCTAAGATCATTTTAGAGAGTATCGACAAACAACTTATTGGTCAGGTAGCAGCAAAAATCCGCTCATTACGTGCACCAGAGCCATATAAAGGTAAAGGTATCAAGTTTGTAGGCGAAGTGTTAAGAAGAAAAGCAGGTAAATCAGCTTCTAAAAAATAATCATCATGGCAGGAAAAAAATTATCTCGTAGAGATCGTATAAAAAAAGGAATCAGAAAAAGACTTACCGGTTCTGAAAGCCGTCCACGTTTATCAGTTTACAGAAGCAATAAAGGGATTTATGCTCAAATTATTAACGACGTAACCGGAAATACATTAGTTTCAGCATCTTCTTTATCGAAAGATTTTACTGGTACTGGTACCAAAATGGAGCAATCTATTGCTGTAGGTAAATCAATCGCAGAGAAAGCTATCGCAGCTGGCGTAAAACAAGTTGTTTTCGATAGAAATGGCTATTTATACCACGGTCGTGTTAAATCATTGGCTGACGGTGCCCGTGAAGCTGGTTTAGAATTTTAATCTGATAAATAGAGAAGAATGTCAACTATCAATATAAAAAGAGTTAAGACTAGCGAGATCGAGTTAAAAGATCGTTTAGTTAGTATACAACGTGTTGCCAAAGTGACCAAAGGTGGTCGTACCTTCAGCTTTTCCGCTATCGTAGTGGTAGGTGATGAGAACGGTATCGTAGGTTACGGTCTTGGTAAAGCGAAAGAGGTTACCGAAGCAATTGCAAAAGGTATCGATGACGCTAAAAAGAACCTGGTAAAAGTTCCATTGTTGAACGGAACCGTTCCTCATGAGCAAATCGGTAAATTTTCAGGTGGTTTTGTTTTAATCAAACCAGCTGCAGTAGGTACCGGAGTTATTGCTGGTGGTGCGATGCGTGCAGTACTGGAGAGTGCTGGTGTACACAACGTACTTGCAAAATCAAAAGGTTCATCTAACCCACACAACGTGGTAAAAGCAACAGTAGATGCTTTGACCAAAATGCGTGATGCTTATACTGTCGCTCAGCAACGTGGTGTTGATTTAAACAAAGTTTTTAACGGATAACATTATGGCTAGGATTAAAATAACCCAGATAAAAAGCGTTATCGATAGAAGCGAACGCCAAAAGAGAACTATGCAGGCATTAGGTTTAACTAAAATGAACCAGTCTGTAGAAGTTGAAGCGAACAATGCAATTATCGGCATGGTACGTAAAGTAAACCACCTGGTTGCAATCGAGCAAATCTAATTTAATGGCGGTTGCAAATGCGGAATATAATTCTACATTTGCAACCTCTGTCTATTTTTTAACCGTTGTCCCTGATTAGTGAAAGCGAAGGGCAACACAATGAGTTTCTAAAAATGAACTTAAGTAATTTAAAACCTGCATCAGGTTCAATCAAAAGCAGCAAAAGAATTGGTCGTGGTACTGGTTCAGGTCGTGGTGGAACATCTACCCGTGGTCATAAAGGTGCTGGTTCCCGTTCAGGTCACAAAAACAAAATCGGATTTGAAGGTGGTCAAATGCCTTTACAACGTCGTGTTCCTAAAGTTGGTTTCAAATCGATCAACCGTGTAGAATATGTTGGCGTTAACTTAGACGTTATCCAGGCGCTTGCTGAAAAATTCAATTTAACTACCATCACATTTGCTGATTTCCAGGCTCATGGTTTAGCATCTAAAAATGATCTAGTGAAAGTATTGGGTCGTGGCGAGGTTACATCGAAAATAGAAGTTAAAGCCCATGCTTTTTCTGCAACTGCACAAAAGGCTATTGAAGCTGTTGGTGGCTCAATTGAAAAACTGTAATTAATGAAGAAGCTGTTTACTACTTTAAGTAATATCTGGAAAATAGAAGAATTGAGAGAGCGTATCGTTTTTACGCTCATCATTCTTTTGGTCTATAGATTTGTATCACATGTGGTTCTTCCGGGTGTCGATGCAACCGCATTAGACACGAATGAACAATCTGGCCTGTTAGGTTTGATAGACATGTTTGCCGGTGGATCTTTCTCCCGCGTATCTATTTTAGCCCTTGGTGTAATGCCATATATTTCAGCGTCTATTGTAGTTCAGTTACTCGGTATTGCTGTACCTTCTTTCCAGAAAATGCAGAAAGAAGGCGAGAGCGGCAGAAATAAGCTTAACCAAATTACCAGATATCTGACTGTTGCTATCACCGCTGTTCAGGCAGTTGGTTACATCAAAACGCAGGTGCCTGTTGAAGCAATTCTGATCGACCGTACGTTATTCTACGTGCTGTCTACGTTTGTTTTAGCTGCAGGAACCTTGTTCGTGATGTGGCTTGGTGAGAAAATCACAGATAAAGGTATCGGAAATGGTGTTTCACTAATCATCATGGTTGGTATCATCGCACGTTTGCCAATGGCCCTACAACAGGAGATCAGCTCCAGGTTTGTGGGTGATGGCGGTTTAATCGGACTTGTACTTGAAATCGTTGCTTTATTTGCAGTGGTGATGTTCACCATCCTGATCGTTCAGGGTGTACGTAAAGTGCCTGTTCAGTATGCAAAACGTATTGTTGGTAACAGACAATTTGGTGGTGTAAGACAGTATATCCCTTTAAAGGTTAATGCTGCTGGTGTTATGCCGATCATCTTTGCTCAGGCCTTGATGTTCATTCCGATGACGCTCACCTCATTTTTTCCTTCATTGCAAAACACCTGGTTAATCCAGTTCAGTGATTATACTTCACTTACGTACTGCTTAACTTTCGCGTTCTTAATCATTGCCTTTACTTTCTTCTATACTGCTATCACCGTAAATCCTACGCAAATGGCTGATGATATGAAGAAGAACGGCGGGTTTATTCCAAGCGTTAAACCAGGACTTGCAACTTCATCTTTTATAGATGATGTTATTTCTAAGATCACTTTCCCAGGCTCTATTTTCCTGGCGATCATTGCGATCCTTCCTGCGATTGCGGTTAAATTCGGTATCAAATCTGAGTTTGCGCATTTCTATGGTGGTACTTCGCTTTTGATTCTTGTTGGTGTGGTATTAGATACCCTTCAGCAAATTGAAAGTTATTTATTGATGCGTCATTATGATGGATTGATGAAAACCGGTAGAGTGACCGGCCGCACAGGGATTCCTGCTGCAACCGGAAGTAATGCCGTGATATAAGTCATGTCAAAAATTTATTATAAATCGGCAGAGGAGATTGAGCTGATCCGGGAGAGTTCCATGTTGGTGTCGCAGACACTTGCAGAAGTGGCCAAAGTTATTGGCCCGGGAATCACGACCATGAGCTTAAACAAACTTGCCGAGACTTTTATTAAAGATCAGGGTGCCGTTCCGGCATTCCTGAACTATAATGGCTTCCCATATTCATTATGTATTTCTCCGAATGAACAGGTTGTACATGGCTTTCCGAGTGACTATGTTATTCAGGAAGGTGATCTGATCTCGGTAGACTGCGGTGTAATTAAGAACAACTATTTCGGGGACTCCGCTTACACTTTCGCCATTGGTGAGATTGATGCGGAGAAACAAAAGTTGGTTGATGTAACCAAAGCATGCCTGGTAGCCGGTGTGGAGAAAGCAGTATCCGGTTCCCGGATCGGGGATGTGGGATATGCCATTCAAAAGATTGCTGAAGATAACGGTTTTGGTGTAGTAAGGGAATTGGTAGGACATGGGGTAGGCGTTAAGCTACATGAAAAACCAGAGGTACCGAACTATGGCCAGAGAGGCCGCGGGATTAAGTTAGAAGAAGGTATGGTGATTGCCATCGAGCCTATGATTAATGCCGGCACAGCGGGTGTTAAATTTTGGTCAGACGGCTGGACTGTAACGAGTAAGGATAATAAACCATCTGCACATTTCGAACATACGATCGCGGTTAAAAAGGGGAAAGCAGATGTTTTGTCGACGTTTACGTTGATTGAAGAAGTTTTAGAGAAAAAGCATAAATAATTAAATTATTTTAATTAATTTTGCAACCCTGTTTAATAGCAGCTAATTAAGTAAAAATCAATAATATATGGCTAAACAAGCCTCAATTGAACAAGACGGAGTAATAAGGGAAGCATTATCGAATGCAATGTTCCGGGTAGAACTGGAGAATGGGCATGAGATTATCGCTCACATTTCTGGTAAGATGCGGATGCACTACATCAAGATATTACCAGGGGATAAAGTTAAATTAGAGATGTCGCCTTACGACTTATCGAAGGGCAGGATTACTTATAGATATAAATAAAATGAAAGTTAGGTCATCAATTAAAAAGCGTAGCGCTGATTGCAAAATTATACGTCGTAAGGGGAAACTTTACGTTATCAACAAAAAGAACCCTAAGTTCAAGCAGCGTCAAGGTTAAGAAATTATTTAAGTGTGATTGGATTGGATGTACAGGTTATTCAATCTGTCATTTAATCAAATAATCAAACATTTAGTACAAATATGGCAAGGATATCAGGTATTGATTTACCAAGAAACAAAAGAGGCGAAATTGGTCTAACGTACATCTTCGGTGTAGGTAGATCTACTGCTCAACGTATTTTAACGGAAGCAGGTATCGATTTTAGCAAAAAAGTACAAGACTGGTCTGATGAAGAGTTATCAGCGATTCGTACGATCATCAACGACGGAATTAAAGTTGAAGGTGCTTTACGTTCAGAGGTTCAATTGAACATCAAACGTTTAATGGATATCGGTTGCTACCGTGGCTTACGTCATAGAAAAGGTTTGCCGGTTCGTGGACAACGTACGAAAAACAACTCCAGAACTCGTAAAGGCAAGAGAAAAACAGTTGCTAACAAGAAAAAAGCTACTAAATAAAATTAGTATCAAACAATAATTATGGCTAAGAGTAAAAAAGTAACTAAAAAGCGTATTGTTGTAATTGAGCCTGTTGGTCAGGCACACATCAATGCGACTTTTAACAATATCATTGTTACCCTAACAAACAACAACGGTCAGACCATTTCATGGTCGTCTGCAGGTAAAATGGGCTTCAAAGGTTCTAAAAAGAACACCCCATATGCAGCAGGTCAAGCGGCTTCAGACTGTGGTAAGGTAGCATATGATTTAGGTTTACGTAAGGTTGAAGTATTTGTAAAAGGTCCTGGATCTGGTCGTGAATCAGCAATCAGAACTTTACAAGTTGCAGGTATCGAAGTGACTTCGATTAAAGACATCACCCCGCTTCCACACAATGGTTGCCGTCCACCTAAGAAAAGAAGAGTTTAATTTATAATTTTTAAAGCTAAGAGTCTGCAGCTACAGGTTGCACGATACTTTAAAACAAAGCACAATGGCAAGATATACAGGACCAAAGTCCAAAATCGCGCGTAAATTCAGAGAGCCAATTTTCGGCCCTGATAAAGTTTTAGACAGAAAAAACTATCCTCCTGGCCAACATGGCGTTTCTAAAAGAAGAGGAAAACAATCTGAATATGCTGTTCAGTTAATGGAAAAACAAAAAGTGAAATACACTTACGGTGTATTGGAGCGTCAGTTCCGTAACTTGTTTACCAAAGCATCTTCACGTCAGGGTATTACCGGTGACAACTTATTACAATTATTAGAAGCTCGTTTAGATAATACCGTATATAGATTAGGTATTGCTACAACCCGTTCAGCTGCCCGCCAGTTAGTTAGCCATAAACACGTAACAGTGAACGGTGAAGTGGTAAACATTCCTTCTTATCAATTGAAAGCCGGTGATGTAATTGCTGTTCGTGAGAAATCAAAGACATTAGAATCCATCACTAATTCTGTTGCTGGAAGAGTAATCAATAAATTCAATTGGTTAGACTGGAATGCAAGTGAATTGTCTGGAAAGTTTTTAGCTTATCCAAATCGTGATGAGATCCCAGAAAACATCAAAGAAAACCTTATAGTAGAGTTGTACTCTAAGTAATGAATTGATTCTAACTGCCCTTTATCCAAAGGGCGGTTAGTTTTTTTTGCGTTACAATTTTTAACAAACGATCTAAAAACATTATAAATGGCAATTTTAGCATTTCAGAAACCCGATAAGGTAATCATGCAGAAATCTACTGATTTCGATGGCATATTTGAATTTCGTCCTTTAGAGCCCGGTTTCGGTGTAACAATTGGTAATGCCCTTAGAAGAATTTTACTTTCTTCCTTGGAAGGTTATGCAATTACAAGTATCCGTTTTTCTGGTGTTTCTCACGAATTTTCTACCATCAAAGGTGTTGTAGAAGACTTGACTGAAATCATCCTGAATTTAAAACAAGTTCGTTTTAAGAAAGTTGGTGACACTGGTGATTCTGAAAAAGTATTCATCATTGTAAATGGTCAGGATCAGTTTCTTGCAGGAGACATTACTAAATTCTCAAACAACTTTGAGGTTTTAAACCCGGATTTTGTGATTTGCAATATGGAAAAAACAGTGACTTTAGAGGTGGAATTAACCATCAATAAAGGCCGCGGTTATGTTCCTGCTGAAGAAAATAAAGTAAGTGATGCTGTTGTTGGTGTGATCGCGATTGACTCGATCTTTACACCAATGAAAAATGTTAAGTACACGATTGAAAACTATCGTGTTGAACAAAAAACAGATTACGAAAAATTAATCCTTGAGATTTCTACCGACGGATCTATTCATCCTGAAGAGGCATTGAAAGAATCTGCGAAGATTTTAATCCAACACTTTATGCTGTTCTCTGATGAGAACCTGGTATTGGAGTCGCAGGCTAAAGAAGAGACTAAAGAAGTTGATGAGGAAATCTTACACATGCGTAAGATCCTTAAAACGGAATTGGTTGATCTTGATCTTTCTGTACGTGCATTAAACTGCTTAAAAGCAGCTGACATCCGTACCTTGGCTGATCTAGTGTCTTACGACGTTGCTGATATGTTAAAGTTCAGAAACTTCGGTAAAAAATCCCTGACTGAAATCCAGGAACTGGTTAAATCTAAGAGCTTATCTTTTGGAATGAACCTGTCTAAATTCAAGTTAGACGAAGAATAATAACAAATATAACTATTGTTAATCGTGCATAATTCCCTCGCAAAGAGACGGTATGCACTGAATAAAATCAAAAATGAGACACGGTAAAAAAATTAACCATTTAGGAAGAACAGATTCACATCGTAAGGCGATGTTGGCTAACATGGCTTCATCATTAATCAAGCACAAAAGAATTACCACGACTTTAGCGAAAGCAAAAGCATTGCGTATGTACGTTGAGCCGATGATTACTAAATCTAAAACCGATACTACACACTCTCGTCGTATTGTTTTTAGCTACTTACAAGATAAAGAAACTGTAACTGAATTGTTCCGTGACGTAGCTGCTAAGGTTGCTAACCGTCCGGGTGGTTACACCAGAATTATCAAATTAAACAATCGTTTAGGTGATAATGCGGAGATGGCATTGATCGAATTGGTTGACTACAACGAAGTATACGGTAAAGATACTGACGCTGCAGAGAAGAAAACTACCCGTCGTGGTAGAAGCAGAAGCAAAAAAGCTGATGCACCTGCTGCTGAAGCGACTACTGCTACTGAAGCAACCACCGAAGCGCCTGTTGAAGAAGCTGCTGCACCTGCTGAAGGTGAAGAAGCTAAAGAAGCATAAGCCTTTCATAAGGATAAAAGAAGCCCTGTTGATTTTTTCAGCAGGGCTTTTTTCATAATTCAATTTTAACTTTTGCATATGAATGCATCTAATCAGCCGGAGGTCTTTTTAGAAAAGGTAAAAGAAGCCTTGGCTTCTGGTTCCTTTCTGAAAGTTACACTTTCGAATTATACTGGTGCTGAACCCGAGCTAAAGAATATTTATCTGCGCTTGGTTGAAATCAAGCGGCAGCCTAAACTTTCTTTTACTTTCCGGTATAAGACCAGGGATATCGTCAAGAATTTTGACCTGCCAGAAGGGGAGGTCATGTTAGGGAAATATGTTCAGGAGGAGTTTAGCGCAGCGACGCTATTTAGCACTACTGCCGACTGGTCCTTACAACGTAAAGGTGATGGATGGTCCATTAAGCAGCTTGCGCCATCAATGACCAAGCCCGAGGGTAGTCTCTCCCATGATAAAACGAAAGCGCGTAAGATTACGAGTACGGGTAAGCAATATCTAGTTGATCTTGGGCTAACCGATGCCTCGGGTACGGTGTTTAAGAATGCTCAGGACAAATACAAGCAGATCAATCAGTATATCGAAATATTAAGTCCTTTGATTGCTTCGCTTCCGGCAGGAAGTATTAAAAAGGTGGCTGATATGGGTTCCGGGAAAGGGTACCTCACCTTTGCGCTTTATGATTATCTGGTTAATACCCTTAAGCAAGACGTACAGGTTACCGGCGTAGAGTTTAGGGAAGATATGGTTGGCTTATGCAATCAGATCGCCAGCAATGCTGGATTTACGGGCCTGGACTTTGCACAAGGCACCATTGATGCCTATGACACCGCAGGTGTGGACATGTTAATTGCACTACATGCCTGTGATACCGCCACCGACGATGCCATTTACAAAGGGATCCAGGCGGGTGCCCAGCTGATTGTTACTGCCCCCTGCTGCCACAAGCAGATCAGGAAGGAGATCGTCAAGGGCAAACAGCCAAACGCACTGGACTTTATTACCCAGCATGGTATTTTCCTGGAACGACAGGCTGAGATGGTGACCGACGGTCTCCGCGCTTTGATCATGGAGTATTTTGGTTACCAGACCAGGATCATGCAATTCATTTCTGATCAGCATACACCGAAAAACGTGCTGATCATTGGCGTGCGTAAACCTATCGCGGAAGCGCGTAAAGTTGAAATCCTGGAGCAGATCAGGTCCACTAAAGCATTCTTCGGAATAGGTTACCATCATCTGGAAAAACTCAGCGGGCTTAGTGGTTAATATGTCAATTTGGCATTTTGACAGCTGGTCATGCAGCGTAATATCGGTCGCTATTTACCTCAGTCTTTGCCATTAACTGCCAAATTACAATTGGCACAACCCTTGTTTAAAGGGAAATATCGAATTAGTAAAACATTAAAATAATAATAAAATGGGAAAAATTATTGGTATAGACTTAGGAACAACAAATTCTTGCGTAGCCGTAATGGAGGGTAACGAGCCTGTAGTTATAGCCAACAGTGAGGGTAAGCGTACAACACCATCTATCGTTGCATTTGCAGAGAATGGTGAGCGTAAAGTTGGTGAGCCGGCTAAACGTCAGGCGATCACTAACCCTACAAAAACGATCTCTTCTATCAAACGTTTCATGGGTAGCAGCTTTGCTGAAGTGAGCAAGGAAGCTGGTCGTGTACCTTATAGCGTAGTTAAAGGTGACAACAACACACCACGTGTGGAAATTGATGACCGTAAATATACGCCGCAAGAACTTTCTGCGATGATCTTGCAGAAAATGAAAAAAACAGCAGAAGACTTTTTAGGTCAGGAAGTTACAGAAGCAGTTATTACTGTTCCTGCATATTTTAACGATGCACAACGTCAGGCTACTAAAGAAGCTGGCGAAATTGCTGGTTTAACTGTTAAACGTATCATCAACGAGCCTACTGCAGCTGCTTTGGCTTACGGTCTGGATAAAGCACACAAAGACATGAAAATTGTCGTGTTTGACTGTGGTGGTGGTACGCATGACGTTTCCGTATTGGAATTAGGAGACGGTGTATTTGAAGTAAAATCTACTGACGGTGATACACACCTGGGTGGAGATGACTTTGACCACATCATTATCGAGTGGTTAGCTGCTGAATTCAAAAACGAGAATGGTATGGACCTTCACCAGGATCCAATGGCCTTACAACGTTTGAAAGAAGCTGCTGAGAAAGCTAAAATCGAGTTATCAAGCACAACTTCTACAGAGATCAACTTGCCTTACATTACTGCTGATGCAACTGGTCCTAAACACTTGGTAAGAACTTTAAGCCGTGCTAAATTCGAGCAATTGGCTTCAGATCTAATTAACCGTACTATTGAACCATGTAAATCTGCATTGAGAAATGCTGGTTTAAAAACTTCTGATATCGATGAGATTATCTTAGTAGGTGGTTCTACCCGTATCCCTGCCATCCAGGATGCTGTTAAAGCTTTCTTTGGTAAAGAGCCTTCTAAAGGTGTAAACCCTGACGAGGTTGTAGCTATTGGTGCTGCTATCCAAGGTGGTGTATTAACCGGTGAGGTTAAAGATGTATTATTATTAGATGTTACCCCACTTTCTTTAGGTATCGAAACTATGGGTGGTGTAATGACTAAATTAATTGAAGCTAATACAACCATTCCATCTAAAAAAGCAGAGACTTTCTCTACAGCTGCTGATAACCAACCATCTGTTGAAATCCACATTTTACAAGGTGAGCGTCCTATGGCTGCTCAGAACCGTACAATTGGACGTTTCATTCTAGACGGTATTCCACCAGCACCTCGTGGTGTGCCTCAAATCGAAGTTGCTTTTGACATCGATGCAAACGGTATCTTACATGTAAGTGCGAAAGATAAAGCTACTGGTAAAGAGCAAAAGATCCGTATCGAAGCATCTTCTGGTTTAACTGATGAAGAAATCAAGAGAATGAAAGAAGAAGCGGAGAAAAACGCTGACGCAGATAGAGCTGCTAAAGAAGAAGCAGAAAAAATCAATGCTGCTGATGCTTTAATCTTCTCTACAGAGAAACAACTGAAAGAATTCGGTGATAAGATCTCTGCGGAAAAGAAAGCTCCAATCGAAGAAGGTCTGACAAAATTGAAAGAAGCTCATGCTTCAAGAAACTTTGCTGACATCGATACTGCACAAGCTGCTTTACAAGCTGCATGGAACGAAGCATCTGAAGAAATGTACAAAGCTGGTGCTGATGGATCACAGCCACAACAAGGCGGTCCTCAGGCTGGTGAGCAAGCTCCAAGCGGAGATAACGTTACTGATGTAGACTTCGAAGAAGTAAAAGACGACAAGAAATAATCTTGTTCTAATATAAAGGAAAAGGCTGCCCAAAAGGCAGCCTTTTTTATGCAGGAAGCTTTGCTGATAAGTAGTGCTTCTTGCTGATTAGTACTACTTAAGGATTATCAAAGCTTGAAAACGCCCGTTTAAAGTGCTGAACAAATAAGAAGGCCTCTTTGCATACGCTAAGAGGCCTTCTTGATGGCAGATTTATTTTACGTAATTTATTTTATGCCCAAAGGTTTTCAGGGTATGTACCATCTTTTACAAGTTGGTCAATACTTTCCTGTACAATCGGCTTATCTTCTTTATAGGTAACACCGAACCACTGGCTGCTTGTAGGGATCACCTTAACCACTGCTTTATTGGTTCTGATCAGATGGTCACCCACCAAAGGAATAAAGAACTCCGCTTTAGGGTTATCTTTGTTAGCGTGTGCAAACTCTTTAAACAGTTCTAAGCTGATGTTAAAGATTTCTGGTGTAAAGCCCCAGAAGTTCATAGAAACGCGCGTATCGAACTCTAATGGATGTTTGTGGTCATTTTCTTCGTAAACAATAACATCAAACTCTTTGTAAACGTTTGTACGTTCAACAATCTCTTCCAGGTTACCAGCGGCATCAACTTTACAAACACCACGGGATACCGATCCGTGTTCAGATAAAGTTTTACCAATTTCGTAGCCGATCATGGAGAATGTGCTGCCGTTTGCTTCCTTTGTTAAGAAGTCGTTCATCTTTTGGAAGGCATCCAAACCATAGAAATCATCCGCATTGATCACCGCAAATGGTTCTTTAACCACGTGTCTTGCAGCAAGTACCGCATGAGCAGTACCCCAAGGTTTTGCACGTTCGATCTCTAATTCAACACCGTACTGTTTGATGTCGAAGTTTTGAAACACATAGTCAGTCTCAATTTTGCCATTTAACTTAGGTTCAAAGATGGATTTGAAGTTATCTACAAATTCCTCTTTGATGATGAATACAACCTTGCCAAATCCGGCTTTGATTGCATCATGAATAGAATAGTCAATAATGGTTTCGCCGTTCGGGCCAAATCCATCAATTTGTTTCATGCTTCCATAGCGGCTTGCCATCCCGGCAGCTAAAATCAGTAAAGTAGGTTTCATAATAGTTTATATAAACAAATGGAATATTTTTCTTGTTAAGTTTAACGGTTTATGCCGTTTGAACAATAATATAAATTAAGGCTAAATTGTTTGCCTATCTTGAATATTTAAAGTCGTGGTTATTGGTAATGTTTAGTAACGCGTGATAGATCAAGCTGATCACATTATCCACATCTTCCTTGTGAATCATTTCCACGGTCGTATGCATGTAGCGCAATGGCAGTGAAATCAATGCCGATGGCACACCGCCATTGGAGTAAGCAAAAGCATCCGTGTCTGTTCCGGTAGACCTTGAAGAAGCCTGGCGTTGGAACGGGATGTTATTCTGCTGTGCCGTTTCAATCAATAGCCTGTTCAGGTTGGTTTGTACGGCAGGTGCATAAGACACCACAGGGCCCTTTCCGCAGGCAAGGTCGCCCTGAGTAATCTTGTTGATCATTGGGGTAGAAGTGTCATGCGTTACATCGGTGATGATGGCCACGTTTGGCTTTATGCGATGTGCAATCATTTCTGCGCCACGAAGGCCAATCTCTTCCTGTACCGAGTTCACGATATACAAGCCAAAAGGAAGTTCGTTCTTGTTCTCATGTAGCAAGCGTGCAACCTCGGCGATCATAAAACCACCTGCACGGTTATCCAGTGCACGACCAACGTAGTAACGGTCGTTAAGCACCATGAACTCATCTTCGTAGGTGATCACACAGCCCACATGAATACCTAAAGCTTCAACCTCTTCTTTAGTGGTACATCCGCAATCCAGAAAGATATTTTTCAAGGCTGGTGCTTCTTCTTTTTCGCCATTGCGGGTATGAATTGCTGGCCAGCCAAATACAGCCTTTACCAAACCTTTATCCGTATGGATATTAACGCGCTTGGAAGGTGCGATCTGATGATCTGAACCTCCGTTACGGATCACGTAAATTAAGCCGTCTGAGGTGATGTAATTCACAAACCAGGAGATCTCGTCAGCATGTGCTTCGATAACTACCTTGAACTCCGCATCCGGATTGATCACACCTACTGCGGTACCGTAGTTGTCGATGAAGCTATCGTGGATGTAAGGCTTAAGATAATCCAGCCATAATTTCTGGCCTGGATATTCAAAGCCCGTCGGAGAGGGGTTGTTAATATATGTTTCAAAGAAACGTACAGATTGCTCCGTAACTACGGGAACATGTTTTTTTTCTTCTTCTTGTTCTGACATGGTTAAACTTGTTTTAATTATGATATATCGAGGCGGTAATTATTGCCTCTTTTACTTACAATTTAAGGTTCTTAAAATGCTAGGCCAGTTCAGGCTGCTGTCGCTGTTTATAAAAGTAATAGATCAGGATGTTGGTGCTAATCACTAAACCCGAGCCGAGGCAAAACATTGGCCAGTGCCCCAGATCCCAAAGCCATAAGCCCGCTGCCGAGCCCACCGATGCACCCACAAAGCTCACGGACATAAACACGGTGTTTAGCCGGTTACGAGCCTCCGGAATCAAAGCATAGATCCTGGTCTGGTTCGTTACATGGATCGCCTGCTGACCAATATCCAGCAGTATAATCCCGGCAACGAATAGGAACAGATGACTCTGCGTAAAATAGAAGGCAATGATGCTGATTAATTGTAGCACCAGCCCGATCAACAGATTCCTTCTTGGGTCACGGGCGTCACTTAACTTACCTACCAGCGGGGCAGCAAGTGCACCTGCTGCACCAGCAATGCCGAACAAACCAATCTGCAAAGATTGGAAATTGAAAGGCGGACTCGCCAGATACAACACCATCGTGGTCCAGAATGCACTTAGTGTCGCAAAAGCAAGGAAGTTAATTAAAGAGGTTTCTCTTAATACAGGCTGCGTTTTGATGTATCCGAACATGGATCCCATCAGCTGTCTATAGTTCCCTTTGAAGCCTGGTAAACTTGCAGGAAAGCGTTTAGCCATCAGCAGGACCAGCAATAGGCATATGCCGGCAGCAATCAGGAACATGGAACGCCAGCCCCAGAGGTATCCAATGGTGCCGCTAACGGACCTGGAGCCCAGGATTCCAATCAGCAAACCGCTCATGATAATACCAATGGTGTGTCCGCGGTTTTCATCTGAAGATAGGTTTGCAGCCATGGGTAGGATAAGCTGTGGCACAATAGAACTGGCGCCGATGAGTACGCAGGCCACCTGCAACACACCGAAAGAATGAGAAAATCCTGCCAGTAGTAAAGATAGAATGGCCAGTCCGGTAATCACCAGGATCTGTTTCTTACGTTCGAACATATCACCAAGTGGTACCAGCAGCAACAGCCCGATCGCATAACCTGCCTGGGTAAGGTAGGTCGCTCGGCCTGCAACACTCTCCGAAATATGAAACTCTCTTGCGATCAGGATAATGAGCGGTTGGCAATAGTAAATGTTTGCTACAATCAGACCCGTACAAAAGGCCATTAGCAGTACGTCTGCACGACTTAACTTCATTTATAATGGTATGTTCCCGTGTTTTTTTCTTGGGTTGTTTACAACTTTGTTTTCCAGCATCTTAAACGCTTTAATTAGCTTGTTACGCGTCTGCGAAGGTTCAATCACCTCATCAACAAATCCACGTTCTGCAGCCCGGTAAGGGTTCGCGAAAATCTCTGCATACAGCTGCTCCTTTTCCTGCAATTTCTGTTCCGGGTTTTCAGCCGTACTGATTTCTTTCTTGAAGATGATCTCTGCAGCACCTTTTGCCCCCATAACTGCGATTTCAGCACTCGGCCAGGCATAGTTCAGGTCCGCACCAATATGTTTGGAATTCATCACATCGTAGGCGCCGCCATAAGCTTTACGGGTAATGACCGTAATCCGCGGAACGGTTGCTTCGCTAAATGCATATAATAGTTTCGCGCCATTGCTGATGATGCCGTTCCATTCCTGATCAGTACCCGGTAGGAAGCCAGGAACATCCTCCAATACCAGCAGGGGAATGTTGAAGCAATCGCAAAACCGCACAAAACGTGCAGCCTTAATCGAGGCGTGGTTATCCAGAACCCCTGCAAGGTACGCCGGCTGGTTGCCTACGATGCCGATGCTTCTGCCCGCAAGGCGTGCAAAGCCGACCACAATATTCTCCGCAAAATCTTTATGTACTTCCAGAAAGCTGTCTGCATCTGCAATGGAGGCAATTACCTCGCGCATGTCGTAAGGCTGACTGGAGCTTTCTGGTAAAAGGCTGTTCAGCGCTGGTCTGCTTTCATCTTCTGGCGTATATGGCAACTGTGTAGGGATCTCCTCACAGTTCTGCGGCATATAGCTCAGCAGCTTTCTGATATGGTTAATGGCGTCCAGCTCGTTCACGCAGGAGAAATGCGTTACACCAGATTTGGTTGCATGCGTAGACGCGCCGCCCAGTTCTTCGGATGTAACCTGTTCGTGTGTCACCGTTTTCACCACATTAGGGCCGGTAACAAACATGTAAGATGTGTTCTCCACCATAAGCACAAAATCGGTGATGGCAGGAGAATATACTGCACCTCCCGCGCAGGGACCCATGATTGCGGAAAGCTGAGGAACCACACCCGAGGCCTGTACGTTCTTGTAGAAGATATCAGCATAGCCGCCCAAAGACACTACGCCTTCCTGAATTCTGGCACCTCCACTATCGTTCAAGCCAATCAAAGGTGCGCCATTCTTCATGGCCATATCCATTACCTTACAGATCTTCTCCGCATGGGTCTCTGAAAGGGAACCACCAAAAACGGTGAAATCCTGCGAGAACACGTAAACCAGGCGACCCGCTATAGTACCATAACCGGTCACCACACCATCCCCATAGTACTTTTCTTTCTCCATGCCGAAGTCAGTGCTACGGTGGGTCACCAACATGCCAATTTCTTCAAAGGAATTTTCATCCAGCAAGAAATGTAGTCGTTCCCGGGCAGTCAGTTTACCTTTTTTATGCTGACTGGCAATTCTGGCCTCACCACCAGCTGCCATGGCCTGTTGTACTTTATCCTTTAATAGCGCTAACTTATTTTCCATTTCCAAAATATACTATTCAGGCTAAATTACATTTAAAGCTCAATTTTACCCTATAACTGTGTTGTTTTGATTATAATTTTGTGAAGTTCCCAAATGCAATCAGCGTTAATTACAAATTTTTTACATGACTGATGATGTAAATTATCATTGGGGTATTATTTTTGGACGAGAATAAAAAATATTCAGCTTAAAATGTCCAGAAAGAAGTACCAGTTTTTTGTAGCAATCATTTTTCTAAGCGTGTTCTGCGCGAAGATGGTGATCTCCGCTGCACCTGTATTTCTGCAGAAAATGGACAAGGAGTTGGTCAACTCTGTAATCATGCAGGTTGAATTGGAACATGGATCAGACAATGAAACCGGTAAGACGGTGAAGTATGTGGATTTTAAGATCATCAACCATACTTACAACACTTACATTCCTGTGGTTTATGATTTCATGTTAACCAATAGCTTTCTAAAACATTCCAAGCGATATGTAAATCCATATCATCCTTCGGTGCCTACACCGCCACCGAACTTTTCATAACAATAACTAATCCGCTGTAATCACGGCGCGAACATCTAGTTTAATTTCCATTAAAGATCTTGGTTATACCTGTGCATCAGGTGCATTTAATTTCTTTGAATAATATTGTTTATGAAAAATGAGAAATCAACCCTATCAGGGTTGGGATTAAAAAAGTACTTTCTTAAAAAGAATTTAAAACACGATTTACCGGCGAGTATCGTTGTTTTCTTAGTAGCCTTGCCATTATGTTTAGGTATTGCTATGGCGTCAGGTGCGCCACTCTTCGCCGGATTAATCACGGGTATTGTCGGTGGTATCGTCGTAGGTGCCCTTAGCGGTTCTCAGCTTAGCGTAAGTGGACCAGCAGCTGGTTTAACGGTGATTGTATTAGGTGCAATTGCCAGTCTCGGCAGCTACCAGACCTTTATCCTTGCAGTAATGCTTGCCGGGGTAATGCAGTTTGCCTTAGGTCTCGCTAAAGCGGGCACCATTGGTAACTACTTCCCTTCCAGCGTAATTGAAGGTATGCTTGCCGCGATCGGTATCATACTGATCTTGAAACAACTCCCACATGCTTTAGGCGTCGATTCAGACTTCCCAGGAGACGAGGCTTTCGTCCAAAACGATCAGCAGAATACTTTTTCCGCACTTGAAAACGCTTTAGGGCAGTTTAGTGTTGCTGCCATTGTCATCAGTGTACTTTCTATCGCTGTATTATTGATCTGGCCGAAATTCAAGAAATTAGCCCTTGTGCCTGCGCCCCTTGTGGTTGTAATCATCGGTATTGTGTTAACAATCGTATTCAGTAACACTGGCCTTGCATTGAGACCAGATCAAATGGTTTCTATTCCTATCGTTAATGGATGGAACGAGTTTACCGGCTTGTTTACCACGCCCGATTTTTCCCAGATCACCAATAAAAATGTTTGGATCGTAGCAGGTACCATCGCTATTGTCGCAAGTTTGGAAACCCTGTTAAGTATTGAAGCGATTGATAAGATCGACCCGATCAAACGTGTATCACCAACCAACCGTGAGTTGATGGCACAGGGTGCTGGTAACATGGTGAGTGGATTTCTAGGTGGCTTACCGATGACTTCCGTTATTGTACGTAGCTCGGCAAACGTTGGTGCTGGTGGACGGACCAAAATGTCTGCAATCTTCCACGGTACCTGGCTATTACTTTCGCTCCTGTTTATACCATTTGTGATCAACCTTATTCCGCTTGCCTGTCTTGCAGCAGTGCTGATCGTAACGGGATATAAACTGGCCAGGGTAGACCTGTTCAAACACATGTACCACAAAGGCTGGGACCAATTCGTGCCATTTGCGGTAACGGTGCTGGCGGTAATCTTTACCGACCTGTTAAAAGGTGTTGCATTGGGTATGGTAGTATCTATTTTCTACCTGCTACGTACCAATATGCGTAACTCTTTCTTTTACAGAATCACACATGATGACAAAAAGAAGAACATCAGGATCAAACTTGCAGAGGAAGTATCCTTCCTGAACAAGGCTGCAATCCAGGTGATGCTAACGAAGATACCGAAAGAGACCAATGTCGTCATTGATGGAACCAATGCCCGTTATATCGATCCTGACGTATTGGAGATCATCAATAACTTCAAACACAACGCCTATACAAAAGGAATCATTGTTCAATTGGAGAACATCAAAAAGAATTATACCGTGCCAAAGATAGACACCCGTGTAATGGAAGATATCAACAACTAATTATAACCTAAAACAACCATAAAAAATAATTCATATGTGCGCATTACATGAAGAACAACACGCTCAAATTACATACGAAAGCTTATTAGCAGGTAATAAAGAATGGGTAGCAAAAACCCTTGAAGAAAATCCTGATTTCTTCAACAAGCTTGCTAAAGGCCAAAAACCACCTGTATTATGGATCGGCTGCTCAGATAGCCGTGTGCCGGCAAACCAGATCACGAATACCAATCCTGGCGACATCTTCGTATTGAGAAACATCGCTAACGTTGTTGTACACACCGATATGAGCATGCTTAGCGTGCTGGATTATGCTGTGAACGTATTAGGCGTAGAACACGTGATTGTATGTGGTCACTACGGCTGTGGTGGGGTAGAAGCTGCTTTAGGTAATAAGCAGTTCGGTATTATTGATAACTGGCTACGTGCTATCAAAGATACTTACCGTTTACACCATGATGAGATGGAAAGTATTACCGATCATAAAGAAAGATGCAACAGACTCGTGGAACTAAATGTTGCAGAAAGTGTGTATAACCTTTCAAAAACATCTATCGTTCAGAACAAGTGGGCTAACGGTGCAAAGCTTAGCGTTCATGGCTGGGTGTACAGCATTGAAACCGGCTTAATTACGGACCTTGGATTAAGCTCAGCCGGACCGGACAACCTTTCCCCGGTATTCAGGGTGAGTGAAGCACCAAAAGTTGCACAGTAAGCCGCGACTTTTGAATCAATACTGTTTTTAGTTTAATAATGAAAAAGCTCCTGGTATTTCCAGGAGCTTTTCATTTAGGCGAAATTTCAAGGTAAATACCGCTTAGTCTTCTGCTAAGAATGGATAGCGGTAGTCTTTCGCTGGTGCAAATGTTTCTTTGATCGCACGTGGAGATACCCAACGCAGCAAGTTGATCATTGATCCCGCCTTGTCGTTTGTACCTGAACCCCTTGCACCACCAAATGGCTGTTGACCAACCACAGCGCCGGTACATTTATCATTGATATAGAAGTTACCAGCAGCATTACGAAGTCCTATGGATGCTTTTTCAATAGAGTAGCGATCTTGTGCAATGATTGATCCTGTTAAAGCATAGATGGAAGTAGTGTCAATGATTTTGATCACTTCATCAAAATCTGCATCCTCGTATGCATAAACGGTCAATACCGGACCGAATAGCTCCTCACACATGGTCACGTATCTAGGGTCTTTAACCACAATTACTGTAGGCTCAATAAAGTAACCTTTAGATTTGTCGTAACCACCACCGGCAATAATTTCCAATGCTGGATCTTCCTTAGCTGCGTCGATGTATTTAGCCAGTTTATCGAACGAGTTCTCGTCGATCACTGCATTGATGAAATTGCTGAAATCTTCCGTTCCACCCATTTTGAAGGTCGCCAGATCACGAACCATAAGTTCTTTAATCTGCGGCCAAACGCTTTGCGCAACATAAACCCTTGAAGCTGCAGAACATTTCTGTCCCTGATATTCAAATGCGCCTCTTACAATGGCAGTCGCTGATGCTTCCACATCTGCAGAACCATGAACCAGAATAAAGTCCTTTCCACCAGTTTCACCAACAATACGTGGATAAGTTTTGTATTTGTGAATGTTTGTACCAATGGTTTTCCAGATGTCCTGGAATACGCCTGTTGATCCGGTGAAGTGGATACCGGCGAAATCTGCATGGTTGAAGATCACATCTCCCGCAACCGGACCAGATACATAGATCAGGTTGATTACACCATCAGGTAAACCAGCTTCTTTGAAGATCTCCATCAACAGGTTGGCAGCATAGATCTGCGTATTTGCAGGTTTCCAAACCACAACGTTACCCATCATGGCTACAGAAGTCGGTAAGTTACCAGCAATTGCAGTAAAGTTGAAAGGAGTCAAAGCGAATACAAACCCTTCTAAGGGGCGTTGTTCAACCCTGTTCCAGGTACCTTTGCTGGATACCGGAGGCTGTTGCTTGTAGATATCCGACATGTAGCTTACGTTGAAACGTAAGAAATCGATCAGCTCACAGGCAGAATCAATCTCCGCCTGGTAGGCGTTTTTGGATTGACCCAGCATGGTTGCTGCGTTCAGTTTATAACGGTAAGGACCAGCAATCAGGTCAGCCGCTTTCAGGAAGATCGAAGCGCGGTGTTCCCAGGCCAGGTTCTCCCAATCCGCTTTTGCAGCCAAGGCTGCATCAATGGCTTGCTGCACATGGCTGCTATCACCTTTACTGTATTTCGCTAATATATGTTGATGATCATGTGGAGGGGTTACATTCCCTTTTTGATCAGTATGTACGGCCTTGCCACCAATATGCATTGGTATATCAAGCTGCTTTGAACGTGCTTCAGCGATCGCTGCCTTTAGCAACTGACGCTCTTTGCTGCCTGGTGCATACTCTAATATGGTTTCGTTGACAGGGGTAGGTACGTTAAAAAATCCTTTAAGCATAGTTTAATGTTAATGTTTATACAAATATACGGATTTTTCAAAGCCAATCGTGGCTGGAGGCAAGCCTGGACGTCATGCGCTGGTAAACCATTTAATATTTGTTATTTTTGAATGCAGGCATGATAAAATACATACGACCATTACTCTTTCCCTTCGCAATCTTGTACGGCATTATCGTGATTATACGAAATAAGTGTTATGACTGGGGCATCTTTAAAAGCCGCCAATTTGACTTGCCAGTGATATGCGTCGGTAACCTCGCCGTTGGCGGAAGCGGTAAAACGCCTGTAACCGAATACCTTGTGCGACTGCTAAGCCAGTACAGGGTTGCAATCCTCAGTCGCGGTTATGGCCGGGAAACCAAAGGTTTTATCCTGGCGGATGCTGCTGCAACAGCCAAAAGCATCGGTGATGAACCCCTGCAGTATTACCAGAAATTTCCGCAGGTTACTGTCGCCGTGTGCGAGGACCGCATCACCGGAATCGAACGACTACAGGCGGACCATGACCTGATCATCCTTGATGACGCTTTTCAACACCGGAAAGTAAAACCTGGTTATTCTATTTTGTTGTTCGAATATGAAAAGATGCGCAGACCGCAATGGCTGCTGCCAACGGGCGATCTTAGGGAGCCTTTCCCAGGCTACAAAAGAGCAGAACAGATTTTAATCACCAAAAGTCCGATAATTGTTGATGAACCTACGAAGCAGCAGATTAAGCGCAAATTCAACGCCCTGAATCCTGAAAAGATCGCTTATGCGAGTATTCAATACAACAGTTTACAACCGGTATATGCAACTACCCCGGAAAAAACGACGATAGGGCCGGCTCAAACCGTATTTCTCTTAACGGGGATCGCCAATACAAAACCTTTGTTGCAATACCTGGAGGGCGAATACCGGCAGGTCATACAACATACTTATCCCGATCATCATAAGTTCAGCACGTCGGAAATCAAGTCCCTGGTGCAGGCATTTAATTCCTGTCCGGATAGAGAAAAACTGATCATAACAACAGAAAAGGATGCCCAGCGTTTATTAGATGCAAGTATCAAAGATTTACTACTAAATTTGCCTGTATTTTTTCTGCCAATAAAGGTGGATATTCATGCAGCCGACCAACTAAAATTTAATCAAGAGATTCTAACATATGTATCAAAGCATACAAGAGACCGTTCAATACATCAAGCAAAGAACAAGTAATTTCGAACCGGAAATAGGCATCGTACTCGGTACAGGTCTTGGCGGTTTGGTGACAGAAATTGAAGTGGCGTTTAGTTTGATGTATTCCAACATACCAAACTTCCCCATCTCCACCTTGGAGTTCCACTCCGGAAAACTCATCTTCGGCACACTGAATGGCAAGAAAGTAGTTGCAATGCAAGGCCGTCTGCACTACTATGAAGGTTATTCCATGCAACAGATCACTTTCCCGATTAGAGTAATGAAAGCCCTGGGCATACAGTGGCTTTTTGTATCTAACGCTGCAGGCTCCCTAAACCCAGCGTTCAAGAAAGGTGACCTCATGGTCATTAACGACCACATCAACCTTCAGCCAGAAAGCCCGCTGCGTGGCCGCAATGATGCGGACATGGGGCCGCGTTTCCCGGATATGAGTGCGCCCTACAATAAAGACCTTATCGGGAAAGCATTGGAGATTGCAAAAGCGAATGACATCACCTGTCATCAGGGGGTATACGTGTCTGTAACCGGGCCAAACCTGGAAACCAGAGCAGAATACAAGTACCTAAGGATTATTGGTGGCGACGCTGTTGGTATGAGTACCGTACCGGAAGTTATCGTTGCCAATCACATGTCGGTGCCGGTATTCGCAATTTCCGTACTCACCGATGAAGGATTCCCGGAAGACCTTCAGCCAACAAGCCTGGAAGATATCATTGAGACGGCAAAACATGCCGAACCTAAAATGACGCACATATTAAGTCAGTTAATCTCTGCATTATAATGTTTAAAACCCCATTACTCCTGGTTTTACTTACCTGTTTTTGTGCATTCGGTGCTGCAGCACAGGATCTTAAAACTACTGTTACCGATAATAAAGAACTGGATTCACTAAGGAACAAACTGGAGAATGCGGGAGATTCGGTGGTATTCACCTCTAAATATGTTCGCTTTACGACCCTACGGTTAACCAGAGACAGCATCCAGACGCTGCCACTGGATACCAGTTTGCGTGGTTTTCAGAATTACAGCCAGCTCTATCAGCCGCGCCGACCGACGATAAACCTCGGTAACCTCGGACTAGCGGCAAGGGACATGCTTTTTTCCCCAACCAAAACCATAGGCTTTGATCCGGGTTTTCATGCCCTGGATTATTATGCCATGACCCACGATGATGTGATCTATTACCAGGCCCGGTCACCATTCAGCAATCTGTATTACGTGAGTGGCGGACAAGCGGAACAGGTGTTCAAAGCGACGCATTCACAGAACATCAAACCTAATTGGAACTTTGGTGCCAACTATAATCGTATCGGTGCAAACGGCCTCTATGCCCGGCAGCGTGGTGATCACTTAAATGGGGTGTTTTTCACTTGGTACCAATCGCCCAGCAAGCGTTACAACCTTTGGGCCAATGCGGTGTTCAACACACTCAAAGCACAGGAAAATGGTTCCGTTCAAAACGACAACATTTTCACCAGTGAGGAGAATGCATTCTCCAGAGAGGCAGAGAACATCCGATTAAGCAGTGCCAGACAGCTGTGGCGCCAAAAGTCATACATGCTGAAACAGAACTATTTCGTTGGGCGGATAGATACTCTACAACAGGAGATTACCGCCAAAGTATTGCCAACGAACAAGATCTCACATACATTGGTGTATGAAACCAAATCGTTCAACTTTACCAAAAATGAAGCGGATGATAATACCGTACTGGCGCCCGGGATCCTGGATGCCAACTATACCAATGACTCCACCATGGTTACGCACCTGCAGAATGAGTTTATTTATAGCTTCTTTCTACGCGGAAA
This sequence comes from Pedobacter sp. NEAU-ZC8, assembly GCF_059278965.1. Classification (NCBI taxonomy): domain Bacteria; kingdom Pseudomonadati; phylum Bacteroidota; class Sphingobacteriia; order Sphingobacteriales; family Sphingobacteriaceae; genus Pedobacter; species Pedobacter sp. NEAU-ZC8. The sequence goes on along the minus strand of NZ_JCAJXC010000014.1, from coordinate 16,215 downwards.
GGGCAGTACCATCATCAAGAACGAGCTTAAGCTGAATGTTGGCCTTCGAAACGACATCTATAACTACGAACAGTTCCGCGCCAACTCCCAGACAGAAACCGGCGTCAGGGAATATAAAAGCAATGTGAATAATACCACGTTGCTGGGATCACTTGGCTACCGTTTCAGCAATCGTATTGACCTGAATGTAGACGTACAGCAGATCTTTCAAGGCAGGCAGATCGGGGATTTTCTATATGAGGCAAAAAGTAACGTGCTGTTGAGCAATAACATCGGCCGCATTGAACTGGGTGCTTATATGCAGAATAAATCACCGGAACAAATTTACATTCAGCATATCGGAAACCACGATGAGTGGAGAAACCAAAGTTTTGATCGCACCAAGATCATCAACCTATCTTTCAACTACCTGAATGACAGGTTGCGGCTTGAAGCCGGTGCGCAGTACTATCTGGTGAACGACTACCTGTATTTTGCGCCTAAGAGCGCGGAAGAGGCGCTGGCAATCAGACCAATGCAAAACCCGGATGCCATCAGCCTGCTTAAACTCACCTTGGGTAAAAAGTTCGTGTTCGGTAAATTCAACTTTGAAACCTATGTAGTGTACCAAAAAACCGATCAGCAGAACATCCTGAGAACACCGGAGGTCTATACTTTCAACACCTTTTTCTTCAACCAGACATTCTTCAAAGTGCTTCGTACCAACCTGGGTTTCGACGTAAGATACAACACACCCTTCCAGTCTTACTCTTACTCCCCATCAACCAGTCAGTTTTACCTGGGTAATGGCGGTCAGCTGAATACCGAGCCGGTTGTGGATGTATGGTTAAGGGCAAGCTTGCGCAAGGCAAATATCTTTGTGAAGTACGACTACGCCAATCAGGGTTTGTTCTCCAAAGGCTTTTACACCACCAGCCGGTATCCGATGCCAGACAGCATGCTGAAGTTTGGCGTAAGCTGGAACTTCTACGATTAACATGCCTGTTTAAGGGAGCTGCAGGTGCTATTTAATTCCATTTACATGGGAATCAATTGATTTTACTAAATTTGACATTTAAACATACAAATATGAGCAAAGCGATAATAAAGACAGCAAAAGGCGACATGACTGTTGAATTTTATGATAACGATGCGCCGAACACCGTAGCTAACTTTAAGAAATTAGCTAGTGAAGGATTTTACGATGGTGTAACATTCCACCGCGTGATCCCTGATTTCGTAATTCAAGGTGGTTGCCCGAACTCTAAAGACCCAGCAAAAGCACACCTTGCAGGTACTGGTGGCCCGGGTTACAAAATAGATTGCGAATTGACTGGCGAAAATCAGTATCACGATCGTGGCGTATTGTCTATGGCTCACGCTGGAAGAAACACTGGCGGTTCTCAGTTCTTCATCTGCCACAGCAGAAACAATACAGCTCACCTGGATAGAAACCACACTTGCTTCGGTAAAGTGGTAGAAAACGTTGATATCGTTGATGACATCAAAGCAGGCGACAAGATTTTAACAATTGAAGTTATTGAAGGTTAATTCTTCGCTTCTATAAAATTATATAATATGAATTTAAGAGGAATTGTTGCGGTTTCAGGGAGACCGGGATTATTTAAGCTTGTTGGTCAGAATAAGGCAGGATATGTATTGGAAAGCCTTGATGCCCAGAAAGTGAAAATTGTTGCTAATATTTCGAACACCAAATTAGCTTCATTGGAAGACATCACCGTTTATGGTGAGGATGATGACATCAAACTTAGCGATGTACTTGCAAAAATTGCAGCACAGGCGGACAATGTACCAGATACCAAAGCAGATGCAGCAAAGTTGAAATCTTTCTTCCTTGAAGTTGCACCAAATCACGATCAGGAGAAGGTATATGTTTCTGATATGAAGAAGATCATCAGCTGGTACAACATCCTTAAAGATCAGCCTTTATTTACAGAAGAAGCGCCGGAATTAGATCCTCAGCAGGAAGCAGTAAAAGCAGACCTTGAAAAGAAGTCTAAAGCAGCAGCTGCAGCAGCGGTAAAACCTGCTAACGCAAAAGCGCCAAGCAAGACTAGTCAGCCTGCTAAAAAGGTAAGTATGACCTCTAAAAAAGGTGTATAATTAAAGCCATTATAAGGAAAGCCGGATCAATGATCCGGCTTTTTTTTGTGTTTTCTATAAAAAATACCAGATAACCACGAAGGCTATTACTGAAATGATGATCGCCAGCCAGTAACTGCCCCGGTTCGCACTGGTATCGCTTTTATAATTGTACTTTCTTTTAAAATCTCCAAATTGCATATTTACTCCTTTCTTTTACGATGTAGAAAAGCTCGATTTTCCACATGCCATAATCACTATTCATGATGATAGGGCTCACCCTTCAGGATACTGAATGCCCGGTATAACTGTTCAATAAAAAACAGGCGCACCATCTGATGTGAAAACGTCATCTCCGACAAGCTCAGACTTGAGTTTGCACGCTTGTAGACAGATTCATCGAAACCGTAGGGCCCGCCAATTACAAATACCAGATGCTGAACACTCCCGATCATCTGTTTGTTCAGATAATTTGAAAATGATACCGAGGTGTATTTCCGGCCTTTCTCGTCCAGCAGTACCACCACATCCAGGTTGCTGACCTGCTTCAAAATGCTTTCCGCTTCCTTGCTTTTCTGCTGTGCTTCTGTTAGGTTTTTAGTGTTCTTTAACTCCGGGATCACCACCATATTGAAGGTGATATAATGTTTTAAGCGGTTCAGGTATTTCTCCATGCCCTCGATCAAATATCTATCCTCCGTTTTTCCCACCACCAGTAACGTAATCTTCATCCTTTATTCCTCATTTTCTATGTATCCTGACCAGGAGATCACCGGATTACATATATTTATAATTTTCAGCTTTAATCCAAAGATATGGTAAAAACAAAAGATAGCATTTTATTGGCCTACCAAAATGCTGCGGCAGCGCAGTCGTCCATCATAAAAACACTTAAAGAGAACCTGAATAAAGTATCGCTGTCGCGCTTGGGTGTTTTTCTGCTGGAGATCCTGCTTGTGGCCTTGATCATCAGTTTCGGTTTTAGTATGGTGTACACGATCCTGATGATCATACCTGTCTTTTTGTTTGTGGCGCTGGTTAAAAAGCAAACCAGATTACAGCGCGAGCTCGGTTATGCCAACCAGCTGCTGTGGGTATATGAAAATGAGATCCAGCTTATTGAACACCGGAAAAACGGGTATCAGGATGGTGAAATCTACGAGGATGAAAACCATCCTTATGTTTCTGACCTGGATATCTTTGGACCGGCATCATTATATGTATTGACCAATCGCTGCAGCAGCAGGGAAGGCATGGACCAGCTTGCAGCAAAGTTGCATACCGCCAGCAGCCGCGAGACCATCCTTGCCCGTCAGCAGGCCATCCGGGAGGTTCAAAGTCATATGGAAGCCACCTACCACTTCCGTGCGGAGCTGAAAAGCCACGGACCGGATCAACTGGCAATGATCAAAGATAAACTCTCCCGGCAGTTGCCAGAGGAGCTTAAATTCACGCACAAACCTTTCCTGCGGTTATATACCCGTATTGCACCTTTCTTGAGTATTGGAACATTATTACTCGGCAGTTTTGTTGGCGGCTGGACCTGGGACCTGCTGGCCGCTGTAGCCATTTTCAACTTTGCCTTCAACTACTTACACCTCAAATCCATCAGTGCTGTATATGACGGTTTCAGCGGCAGCGCCGAAGTATTGAGCTCCTTTGCGAACGTCATCCGGTGGATGGAAGATATCCAGTGGAAAAGCCCCTACATTCTGGACCTTTTCAAACAGGAACATCCGGAGACAAAGGGCAGTGAACAGATTAAACAGCTTGCCGGGATCATCCAGGCCTTTGATGCCAGGCTGAACATGATTGTTGGTGCAGTCTTAAACATTTTCTTTGTATGGGACCTGCGCTGTTCTGTACGCCTGGATCAATGGCATCAAACCGCATCCAATGACCTGGTACATGGGTTACAGCGTATCAGTGACTTTGAAGAGCTGATCTCCTTTGCAACCTTAACGCAGAACCATCCGGAATGGATATTCCCGGAGATCCTGCCGGAATTTGGGTTAAACACCAGCAGCATGGGACATCCATTAATTCCGGAAGACAAACGTATTCCCAATGATTATGCACTGGAGCAGGGCCCGACGGTAGACATCGTGACCGGGTCGAATATGGCCGGTAAGAGCACCTTTCTACGTACCGTGGGGATCAACATGGTGCTGGCATTCGCTGGTGCACCTGTCTGCGCGAAAAGCTTCCAGAGCTCCATCTTCTCCCTGGTTACCTACATGCGGATCAAAGATTCCCTGAATGACCAGACCTCCACCTTTAAAGCGGAGTTGAACCGCTTGAAAATGATTCTGGAGATGGTATCGAAAGTACCCGATTCCTTGGTGCTTATTGATGAGATGCTTCGGGGAACGAACAGCAAGGATAAATACCAAGGCTCAAAAGCTTTCATCGAGCGACTGATCGCACAGCATACACCCGCTTTATTCGCCACCCATGACCTTCAACTCTCCGAGATGGAGCAAGATTATCCGCAACAGCTGCGGAACTACCACTTCGATATTCAACTTAGCGAGGGCGAGATGAACTTCGACTATAAACTTAAACATGGTGCCTGCCGTACCTTCAATGCCGCGATCCTCTTAAAGCAAATTGGCTTGCGCATGTAATTGCTAGGAGCAGCCTGTAAAGCATAAAAAAACCTCCTGTGTTTAGCAGGAGGTTTTTTTGTTATCTGTAAGTTGATACGATCTTATGCACCAACTTGTTTTCTGATGATGTTTAGTGCGCCACCAGCTTTGAACCACTCAATTTGCTGAGAGTTGTAGCTGTGGTTTACAGAAATCTCGTCTTTAGTACCATCAGCGTGGTTTAACACCACTGTTAATGGAACGTTAGGCGTAAATTCCGTTAAACCAACAATATCAATTACATCGTCTTCAAGAATTCTGTCGTAATCTTCTTTGTTCACGAAGGTTAAAGCCAACATACCTTGTTTCTTAAGGTTGGTTTCGTGAATCCTTGCGAATGATTTTACAAGAACCGCTCTAACACCCAAGTGACGAGGCTCCATCGCTGCGTGCTCCCGGCTAGATCCTTCACCGTAGTTTTCATCACCAACAACGACAGAACCAATGCCTTGTGCTTTGTACGCACGTGCAGTAGCTGGTACCGGGCCGTACTCGCCAGTTAACTGGTTCTTAACGGTATCCGTTTTTTCGTTGTAGTTGTTCACTGCACCGATAAGCATGTTGTTAGAAATGTTATCTAAGTGACCACGGAATTTCAACCATGGACCAGCCATAGAAATATGGTCAGTAGTACATTTTCCTTTAGCCTTGATCAACAGTCTTAAGCCAGTAAGGTTGGTACCTTCCCATGCTGGGAATGGATCCAACAGCTGTAAACGGTGAGAGGTAGGAGATACCGCAACCTGCACGTGACTTCCGTCAGCAGCTGGTTCCTGGTAACCGGCATCTTCAACCGCGAAACCACGGATCGGCAATTCGAAACCTGAAGGTGGATCAAGTTTCACCTGCTCGCCTTTATCGTTAGTTAAAGTATCTGTTAGTGGGTTAAAGCCAAGATCTCCGGCAATTGCCATTGCAGTTACCAGTTCAGGAGAACCTACAAAAGCAAAAGTGTTCGGGTTACCATCAGCACGTTTCGCGAAGTTCCTGTTGAAAGAGTGAACGATGGTGTTTTTCTCTTGTTTCTCAGAACCTACACGATCCCACATACCGATACATGGACCACATGCATTGGTGAAGATCTTTGCACCAATGTTTTTGAAAGTATCCAGGTAACCATCACGCTCTACCGTGTAACGGATTTGCTCGGAACCTGGGTTAATGCAATATTGAGCAGCAGTTTTCAAGCCTTTTTCTTCAACTTGTTTTGCTACGCTCACCGCACGCGAAATATCTTCGTAAGAAGAGTTGGTACATGAACCAATCAAACCTACTTCGATTTTCATTGGCCAGCCGTTTTCTGCAGCTACCTCTTTCATTTTAGAAATCGGCGTAGCCAAATCCGGAGTGAAAGGACCGTTCAGGTAAGGCTCAAGCTCAGAAAGGTTGATCTCGATCAGTTGATCAAAATACTGCTCTGGATTAGCGTAAACTTCAGGGTCACCGGTAAGGTGTTCTTTGATGGCATTTGCCGCATCAGCGATGTCTGCGCGGTTTGTTGCACGTAGGTAACGCTCCATGCTATCATCGTAACCGAAAGTAGAAGTGGTTGCACCAACTTCAGCACCCATGTTACAAATGGTACCTTTACCAGTACAGCTTAGGTTTTCTGCACCTTCGCCAAAATATTCGATAATTGCTCCGGTACCACCTTTTACAGTAAGGATACCAGCAACTTTTAAGATTACATCTTTAGGGGCAGTCCAGCCGCTTAATTTACCAGTTAATTTAACACCAACCAGTTTAGGGAATTTAAGCTCCCAAGGTAAGCCAGCCATAACGTCGCAGGCATCAGCACCACCAACACCAATTGCGATCATACCTAAACCACCCGCATTAACGGTGTGCGAATCGGTACCGATCATTAAACCACCTGGGAAAGCATAGTTTTCCAATACCACCTGGTGAATAATACCAGCACCTGGTTTCCAGAAGCCGATACCATATTTATTTGAAACTGAAGCAAGAAAATCAAATACCTCTTTACTTTCTGTATTTGCAGCAGGTAAATCGAACTCTGCACCATCTTTCGCAGTGATCAGGTGATCACAGTGAACCGTTGATGGAACAGCAACTTTAGGCCTGCCAGCCTGCATAAATTGCAATAATGCCATTTGTGCAGTTGCATCCTGCATTGCAACCCTGTCCGGAGCGAAATCTACATAATCAGTACCTCTTACGAAAGCCTTATCTGTATTCTGTTCCCATAAGTGGGTGTATAAAATTTTCTCTGAGAGCGTTAAAGGTCTGCCGACAACTTTACGAGCCGCTTCGATGCGCGGACCAAAGTTAGCATACACCTTTTTTATCATTTCTATGTCGAATGCCATTGAACTATTGGTTAAAAGGTAATAAGTCTAAATAATTGAGCGAATTTACAAAAAAAAGAAACCAGGGGCGATCATCTTTAAATCATTATATTATTTATAAATGTTCTAAATTGACCGCTATATAACAATTCAATGTGGATTAGGTTTGCTTCAAACCCAAACCAAGTTTGCCGCCCAGATTACCGGGGCCTTGACAGGGGGTTAACAAGGGGTTGACAGGGCCTTGACAAGGCTAGCGACAGCTCAACTCCATGTCAAGCCCTTGTTAAAGGCAGGTATACGCCTTATAAGGTCCTGAACTCGTATCCCTTAAACTTCAAATCAGCTATACTACGTGGAAGTGCATACTTTAAACGGTCAAATGCTTTTAAACTATCGTGAAAAACGATGATCGATCCGTTCTCCACATACTTATTAACATTGTGGTAACAACCTTCGGGGGAGAGCTGCAGATCAAAGTCGCCGCTGAGTACATCCCACATCACGATGTTCATGTCTGGATACCTTTCACGGATCAGGCGTACCTGTGATTTTTTGATCCTTCCGTACGGTGGACGGAAAAGCCTTGAGGCGGTTAGCTTTTGGCATTGCTCGAAATTCTCCAGGTATGTTGCATCATCGGTTTTCCAGCCTTTAAGGTGGTTGAAGGTGTGATTGCCCACTTTATGCCCCTCCTCCAGGAGTTGTTGAAATAAATGCGGATGTTTACGTATGTTGTCGCCAATACAAAAGAAGGTAGCCTTAACTTGCTGATCTCTTAAAGTTTTTAAAACAAATTCTGTAACATCGGGTATAGGTCCGTCGTCAAAGGTTAAATAAATTGCTTTTTCAGCGCGGGACTTGTGCCAGGTAAGTGAAGGATAATACCATTTCAGCAGCAGGGGGGATTTTACCAGATACATATCCAAAAGTACTAAAAACTGCTTGCTGCAGTTGGATTTGAAAGGGTAATTTGGCGTTTAACAAAATTGAAAATAATAAAGTATGAAAATTTTTACCAATCATGGTTTGTTCTCCCGGTTAGGCTGTCTTGTGGCGGCGGGCTGCATCAGCATGTGCTTCAGTGCTACCGCCCAGGCCCAGGAAGTGATCACCATCAAACAGGCCGTAGAAAGGATGCTTCAAAATAATATCAACGTCAAACAAAGCGCTCTTGATGTTGCCACAGCTGATGTAAACCTTAGCCAGTCGCGTGCAGCACTGTTCCCAACCTTAAACGCAGGGGCTTCCAGCGACCTGAGTTTTGGTCGTTCACTGGATCAAACAACCTTCCAGATCCGTAACCAGGCGTTGTCGGTAACCAATGGACGCTTGTCAACCGGTGTGGATTTGTTCGGAGGTCTGGTGAAGATGAATCAGATCCGCCAGAATAAGATCTTATTGGAGGCAGGTAAAAGTGCTTTGGAACGTACTAAAAATGATCTGGTCCTACAGGTGGTAACCTCATACTTTCAGGTTGTCTTTAATGATGATTTGTTGAAGGCTTCCCAGGAACAGCTTATTGTAGCCCAGCAGACTTTAGAGCGTGAAAATGCTTTGATGGATGCCGGAAATAAAACGATGGCTGATATCTCTCAAGCGAAGGCGCAAGTAGCCACTGCAGAGCTAAATGTTACCAACGCACAGAATCAGCTGACGATCTCTTACCTTACCTTGGCTCAGCTGATGGAAATGCAGGCCGACAATGCCAACTTTAAGGTGGTTGCGCCAACGATCGAAGACATCAACTACGCACAAAAAAGCTACAATGTAAACGAGGTGTTTACAGAGGCACTAACACGCTACCCGAATATTAAACAGGCACAACTGAACCGTCAGGCGGCAGAGGTTGGTGTAAAGGTCGCCAAAGGTTTCCAGTATCCGACCTTATCGCTTAATGCAGGACTTGGTTCATCTTATTCTTACGTGTTTGATGATGATGACAACCAACCTTTTTCGGATCAGATCAATCAACGTTTCAACCAGTTTGTAGGGTTAAGCTTACAGATCCCGATATTCAACGGATTAACCGCAAAATCGAATGTTAAGCGTGCGAAGATCCAGTACCAGGGTTTTATCAATCAGGAACAACTGGAAAAAAACAACCTGAACAAAGTTATCGCACAGGCGGTTGCCGATCTGCGTGCTGCGGATGCCCGCTATGGTTCAACGGAGAAAACCTTTAATGCCCAAAATGATGCCTTTATGGTTATTGAGGAACGCTATAATGTAGGCCTTGTAAACTCGCTGGACTATAACACCGCAAGAACTAACCGCAATCGTGCAGAGATTGACTTCATTCAGGCAAAATACGACCTGCTATTCCGTTCTAAAGTCATAGATTTTTATCTTGGCAAAGAAATAACCTTCTAATCCTTAATCAGCATATAAAAGCCATTTTTAAAACAGCAAACAAACGAACAAAATGAAATTAAAACACATACTTATTGCAGTTGGAGGATTGATAGTCTTGCTGCTTATACTGAAAGTTACCGGTGTAATCGGAGGAGAGAAGATCGAGCAGATTACCGTTGACAAAGCTGCCGACCGCACGGTTGTAGAAACCGTAACGGCGAGTGGTAAAATACAGCCTGAAACTGAGGTGAAGTTAAGCTCGGAGGTTTCTGGAGAGGTAACGGAACTACTGGTTAAAGAAGGTGACATCGTTAAAAAAGGTCAACTGTTATGTAAGGTTCGTCCGGACGTGTTGAAATCTGGTTATGACCGCGCTCGTGCATCCTATAGCTCACAAAAAGCTGCAGTTGCGGCTTCTGAGCAACAACTGAAGCAAACACAAGCCAACTTCGTAAACGCTGAAGCAACATACAAACGTAATGTGGAGCTATACAAGAAAAAAGTGATTTCGCAGGCGGAATTTGATTCTGCTAAGGCGGCATTCTTAACTGCACAAACCAACCTGGAAGCGGCAAAACAAAACCTGGTAGGTGCGAGGTTTGGCTTGGAGCAGTCTGGAGCAAACGTACAGGAGGCTAGTGCCAACCTGGCGAAAGCAACGATCTACGCACCAGTTGATGGTGTGATCTCTAAATTGTCCGTAGAGCTGGGCGACCGTATTCTTGGTACTGCACAATTTGCAGGTACGGAGATCATGCGTATCTCTAACCTGAACTCCATGGAAGTAAACGTGGATGTGAATGAGAACGACATCAACCGTGTAAACGTAGGGGACAGTGCAATGATTGAGGTCGACGCTTTTGCAGACCGTAAGTTCAAAGGTATTGTTACCGAGATTGCAAGTTCTTCTAAAGATGTGGGTACAACCACAACTTCGGTAGACCAGGTAACCAACTTTGTAGTGAAGATCAGAATTCTTGCGGAGTCTTATACCGATGTTAAAGGTGGTGCCAAAGATTTGCCTTCACCATTCCGCCCGGGTTTGTCGGCAACAGTAGACATCATGAGTGAATCTGTTAAAGGACTGTCCGTTCCGATTCAGGCAGTATATACCGGAGATAAGAGCAAAGCCGGAGCAGGTGCTGAAGTTAAAGATGCGCCACCTGCTGCAGAAGGCTCATCAGATAAACAGAAGTCGAAACTGGAGGATAAAAGCATTAAGCAATATGTGTTCGCGTTTGAGAATGGCACCGTCAAACAAGTGGAGGTTACCACCGGCATTCAGAACGACCAGTTCATCATTGTGAAGTCTGGCCTTAAAGCAGGAACAGAAGTGGTGAGCGGTCCGTATTCTGCAATTCAGAACCGTTTGAAAGATGGAATGAAGGTAGAAAAGACCACTAAAGATCAGCTCTTTGCTGCACCAGGCAAAAAGTAAGAAGCTCCTAATCATAATATTTGAGTAAATTGTCCCGGTTTTAAAAAGAACCGGGATTTTTTATTTACAGACTATGCTGGCAAAAGTTGCTATGATTGGTGGGGGTAGCTGGGCTACGGCTATCATTAAAATGCTCTCAAATAATATCAAAGAAAAAGAGATCTTTTGGTGGATGCGCAACACGGATGCTATCGAGCACATCAAGAAATATCATCACAATCCGAACTACCTGAGTGCTGCGGAAGTGAATATTCCTTCCACAAACATCTCCGATAACATCTGCGAAATTATCCATGCTGCAAACTACATCATCCTGAATGTGCCTGCAGCTTTCCTTAAGGATACGCTGAAAGATGTAAAGCCCGAAGATTTTAAAGGCAAAAAGATCATATCCGCGATCAAAGGTATCGTACCGGATGAGAATCAGATCATAGCAGAGTTTCTGCACGAGAAATTCGAAGTGCCTTTAGAAGATATTTTGGTGATCAGCGGACCTTGTCATGCAGAAGAAGTTGCCCTGGAGAAGTTATCCTACATTACCATCGCTTCGATTGATGTTGAGGCTGCGACTTACTTCGCTTCGCTGTTAAATACCCGTTATCTGAAAACCAATGTCTCCGATGATATCTTCGGAACTGAATATGCTGCAGTGTTGAAAAATATTTATGCTGTTGCCAGTGGCATCTGCCATGGGGTAGGGTATGGCGACAATTTCCAGGCGGTACTAATTTCAAATGCCATCAGAGAGATCAACCGTTTCGTGAATGCGGTTCACCCAATCAGCAGGGATATTAAGGAGTCAGCATATCTGGGCGATCTGCTGGTAACGGCCTACTCTCAATTTAGCCGCAACCGTACCTTCGGAAACATGATTGGGAAAGGCTATACCGTTAAATCCGCACAACTGGAGATGAACATGATCGCTGAAGGTTACTATGCAGCTAGCTGTATGCACGTGATCAATAAAAAGTATAAAGTGGACATGCCCATCAGTCGTGCCGTATATGCGGTGTTGTATGAAAAACATGCGCCGCAAATGGAGATGGCGCTGCTTACGGAGCAGCTAAGCTAAACACCACATTGAAGTTCAGGTGTTTACCGCAGGTCATTTGAGTATAAAATAGACTACTCGTTCAGTAGGATAAAATTGCAAATAGCTATATTTGCGCACATTTCTGGTGGATACCAGAGATAGGTTTTACTTAGCTTATTTTATATGAAAATTAAACTTTACCTGTTCATTCTACTCTGCTGCAGTGTGGGCTTGTCGGCCCAGGCGCAAGTGATCCGCGGGGAAGTCCGCGACAGTAGTCAGACCATTACCGGTGCTACGGTTTCCGTAGTCGGGCAACAGCTACGCATTGGAACAGATGCGAATGGCAGATATGAAATCAAACTACCCGCTCCAGGTACCTATCAGGTAACCGTAAGTTACATCGGCTACCAGACCCAACAAAAAAGCGTTACCGTTGCTGCAGAGGAACTGAAGCAGCTGGACTTTGACCTGATCAATGCCGGTGGAAATAACCTCGAAAATGTGGTGGTACTGGGTTCCCGTAGTGCACCACGCTCGCGCATGGATACTCCGGTTCCGGTGGATGTGGTGGATATTCAGAAACTGACCGCGAATGTGGCGCAGGTATCGGTAAACCAGATCCTGAATTTCGTGGCCCCTTCCTTTACTTCTAACGTGATGAGCTTAACCGATGCAACGGATCACATCGACCCTGCATCCCTGCGTGGTCTTGGTCCAGATCAGGTGTTAGTGCTGATCAACGGAAAAAGAAGACATACCACTTCCGTAATCAACATCAACGGAAGTTTGGGTAAAGGTTCCGTAGGTACGGATTTAAATGCCATTCCAACCGCTGCAATAAAAAGAATTGAGATACTGCGTGATGGTGCATCTGCACAGTACGGGTCCGACGCGATCGCGGGCGTTATCAACATCATCCTGAATTCTGATGTGAATAAACTTAATGCCAGCGTATCCGGTGGTGGTTTTGCGGGCAAACATTCCGACGGACTGGATGGAGAAACCGTACAGGCCAACGTTAACTATGGTGTTGCACTAAATGATAAAGGCGGTTTTCTGAACCTTTCAGGTTCCTTCGATTTTCGTGATTTTGCTTCCAGAACAACACCTTACCGTGGTGTGATCTTCACGGATTTTAACAATCCGGAGTTATATCCTAATCCAACAGGTGTGGATATCACCGATGAGGAGTTGGTAAGAAGAGGCCTTGACCGTGGCGACTTCGTGCCGAATATCGGTCAGTCCAAAAACCGTGGTGGTTCCTTATTTTTCAACAGTATTATTCCGGTAGCGGAAGAAGCGGAGATCTATGCCTTCGGTGGTTTGAACTACCGTAATGGTACCTCTACTGCATTTTACCGTACCCCACGTCAGCTTACACAGAACAATGCAACCATTTACCCGAATGGTTTCCTTCCGGAGATTAACACCAATAACCTGGATCAGTCTTTTGCAGTGGGTATCCGCGGTAATTTAGGGGAGTGGAAAGCAGACTTCAGTAATAGCTTTGGCCGCAATGCGGTGGAATTTGCGACCCGGAATACACTGAATGCCTCTATGCTGAACTCGTCTCCAACATCATTCGAGTCTGGCGGTTATGACTTTACACAGAACACTACCAACCTGGACTTCTCGAGATTTTTTGAAGGCCCATTAAGTGGTATCAACGTTGCTTTTGGTTTTGAAAATCGTTTTGAGAAGTACAAGATCAATCCGGGGGAAGAAGCTTCCTATGTGAATTATGGTAATGCCATCAATGCAGGAACACCGGAGAACCCGGTTTATATTCCCTCGCCAACAGGTAATATTCCAACCCGCTTTGCGGCAAACGGATCACCTTATGCTGGTGGTGCACAGGGGTTCCCAGGCATCAGTGCAGATAACTTAACCAACGAAACGCGTACTTCTATAGCAGGTTATGCAGATGTTGAGGTCAATGTTACCGACAAATTCCTGGTAGATGGAGCGGTGCGGTTTGAGAACTATTCTGACTTTGGTTCTACCTTGAATGGAAAGCTGGCTGCCCGATACAAGTTTTCTGATGCATTCTTATTGCGTGGTGCAGTGAACACCGGTTTCAGAGCACCATCTTTACACCAGCGTTATTTTAACTCTACTTCAACCGTGTTTATTGACGGTGCCTTTGTGGAGTCTGGTACTTTCGCGAACGACAGCCGTGTAGCACAGCTTTTGGGTATTCCAAAGTTGAAAGAGGAAACCTCAGATAGTTATAGCCTTGGTTTCACCAGCAACCTGGGTAAGTTCAAGATCACAGTGGATGGTTACCTGGTAAACATCAACGACCGAGTGATTTATACTGGTCAGTTTAGCGGAAGCAATGCGCCGGATGCCACACCACAGGATAGAGAGCTTTATGATCTATTGCGTTTAGCCAATGCGACTACTGCGAGGTTCTTCGCCAATGCCGTTGATACCAGAACTATGGGTATTGATGCGGTATTCAGTTACAGTACACCGCTGGGTAATGGTATTTTCAGGGCAGATCTTGCAAATACATTCACCAAGACCGAGATCGTAGGTGATGTACACGCTTCACCGCTGTTGGTTGGTAAAGAGAGTACCTACCTGGATCAGGCAAGCCGAATTTTAATTGAGCGTGTTACGCCAAGAATTAAAACCAACCTGAGTTTGGATTACTCCTGGAACAAATGGAATGCATTTGTAAGGAACGTTTACTTTGGAGAGATTCAGCAGCCGACCAACGTGGAGGCTAACCGCCAAACCTTGCCAGGCCGCGTGGTAACGGATCTGGGGGCTGGTTATAACCTAACCAAAAACCTGAAGCTTACCGTTGGTGCAAACAACGTGTTTGATGTTTACCCAGCACAGCTGTTGTTAAGCAGTCAGGGGACTTCCGGTATTCTGTATCCAAATCAGGCACCGCAGTTTGGTTTCCTTGGAAGGTACGTATTTACCAGACTGGCGCTGAATTTCTAGACACTTCCAAACATACTGTTGAAAAGTATGTGCATAAAAAAAGGTACTGTTATAAATTGCAAACATTTTAGACAAAAAAGTATTTTTGTATTTCAAAGAAGTTCGACTATGGAACTATCTAGCGTAGTCTCAACTTTCGGGTTGGGACTACTTAGTTTATAGCCCTCAATGAACTCCGTATCATTCTTCCATAAAGTATAGATCAATATTAATAGCTTTCTTTGAATGGCAACTTGTCCAATCATCTTTGAGGGTTTGTTTTGATTGATTCTTGTATACATTTCTTTTAGACCAGGATTGAATCTGCAAGCGACCATTGCCGGGAAGTACAATGCATTTCTGATGTACCGATTGCCTTTTTTAGAGATTCTGGTCTTGCCTTTTATGGAGGTTCCTGATTCTCTTTGCACGACATCATAGCCTGAATAACTTACCAGTTGTTTAGCATTCCTGAAATGCTCAAATCCCATAGTTTCGGCCAGGATAGTAGCTATGGTAATCAAACCTACTCCCTTTATGGTGAGCAGCTTTGTTATTCTTTCTTTCAGGTTGCTGTCTGTTTCTATAAGCCTTTTTATCTCTTTTAACGTTTTTGCAATTTCTTTGTCGATATCTTCAATCAACTTTTTATTACTCTTGAGAATGAAGCTTTGAACATCGTGCGAAGCGTCCTTACTGTGCTTGATGTTGCCAAGGCTAGTTTTTTGTTCTTGTAGCTGAACATAATATCTGGTTAGATTCCTCAGCTGTAATAAGGCGGCAGGAGGTGGAGTCCAAAGCTTATGAGTCCGCTCTACTCCAAGCTGACTTAAGATCCTTGCATCAACAGCATCTGTCTTGGTCTTGATGTTTAAGCTCGAAAAGTAGTGTTTAGAGGTGTTAGGAAGCACCACATGAACCCTTTTCTTTACTTTATGTAAATGGTGTGCCAAATTTTCGTAATAAACACCCGTGGCTTCCATTAGAAACACAAGCTCTGGTCCGATGGCGATAGCGCCCTTGGCCCAGCGAAGCATTTGGTTAAAACCTTTAGTATCATTGCCAAAGGTTACTACTTTTGAGAACGCTAATTCGCCATTCTCTGCACGCTGACACAGACATACTGTAAATGTAGCTTGTGAGATATCTATCCCAACTGATTGTTTTGTAATAGCCATAATCAAGAATTTAGATCGTATCGACTTAATTCCCCTTCGTCTATCCTTTTGTTTTATCCAGGCTCCTAGTTATGGCCTTAAGTACTGTTCAGACTCCTGAGAATAAAATCGTGTCGTTCAACCTTTTTTACGGTATAACATATAGCCTACCTAGCCCGATCTGAACTGACACGAACAGCCAACACATTTTGCATAACAACAATATATTGACCTTTTTAAAATTCTCAGTAAA